>VGPU01000066.1 GCA_016882525.1 Cyanobacteria bacterium M_surface_10_m2_119
TGAAGGCTGATCTCAGCGGTGATCCGGCTAAGGCGCTTGCACAGGCTGAAGGGGATCACCCCTGAGCAAGAGTTGTCGTCACATGCTCGTGCCCTGCTCCAGCAAGTCTCGGAGCCCAGCCTCATCTAGCACTGCCACCCCCAGACCCTCGGCCTTGGTGAGCTTGCTGCCCGCCTCGGCGCCGGCCACCACGTAGCTCGTCTTTTTGCTCACGGAGCCCGTCACCTTGCCGCCGGCCGCTTCGATCAACTCTTGGGCCTGGCGGCGGCTGAGGGAGGGCAGGGTGCCGGTGAGCACGAAGGCTTGCCCCTGGAGGGGCGCCGCGCGATCGCTAGCTCCGCCGCCACCCGCCCCTGCGGACGCCGCCCGCTCCGCCGCGCTGGCCGCCAGGGAGAAGCCCAGGGTCTCCAGCTGCTCCAGCAGCCGCTGGTTGGCGGGGGTGGCGAACCACTGCTGCAGGCTCTGGGCGATCTGCTCGCCGATGCCGAACACCGCCGTGATCAGTTCCGGCGTGTCGGCCGCGGCGGTGGCCAGCTCGGCCACGCTCGGGAAGGCCTGGGCCAGGGCCTTGGCGTTCACCTCGCCCACGTGGTGGATGCCCAGGCCGTAGAGCTGCCGGTGCCAGGGCTGCTGTTTCGAGCTGGCCAGGGCGGCCACCAGGTTCTCAGCGCTCCTGGCTCCCATGCGCTCCAGGCTGGCCAGCAGGGCCGCATCGAGCCGGTAGAGATCGGCGATCGAGCCCACCAGGCCCCGGTCCACCAGCTGCTCGATCAGCTTGCTGCCCAGGCCGTCCACATCCAGGGCGCCCTTGCTCACCCAGTGGCGCAGCGCGCCGCGCAGGATCGCCGGGCAGCTGCTGTTCACGCAACGGGTGGCCGCTTCCCCTTCCTCGCGCACCAGCTCCGAGCCGCACTCCGGGCAGGTGTGGGGCAGCTGCAGCCGAGTCGCGCTCGCGGGCCGCAGCTCCGGCAGCACCCGCACCACCTCGGGGATGATCTCGCCGGCCTTGCGCACCACGATCGTGTCGCCGGCGTGCAGGTCGAGTTCGGCCAGCCGATCGGCGTTGTGCAGGGTGGCGCGGCTCACCGTGGTGCCGGCCAGGGGCACCGGCTCGAACTCGGCCACGGGGGTGATCACCCCCGTGCGGCCCACCTGGCAGGCCAGGCGCAGCAGCTTGCTCGGGGCTTCCTCGGCGGCGTACTTCAGGGCGATCGCCCAGCGCGGCGCCTTCTGGGTGAAGCCGGCATCGGCCTGCAGGCGCAGGTCGTTGAGCTTCACCACCACCCCATCGGTGGCGTAGGGCAGCGTCTTGCGCCCCTCTTCCCACTGGGCGAAGAAGCCCTCCACCGCCGCCAGCGAGGGCAGCAGCTCGGCGTTGGGGTTCACCCGGAACCCGGCGGCCTGCAGCCACTGCAGGCTCTCCCACTGCGTGGTTGGGCGGGCCGGATCGCCGGCTCCCGCCCCCCAGTCGTCCGGCAGGTGCAGGGTGTAGGCGAAGAAGTCGAGGCGCCGCGCCGCCACCACCTTCGGGTCGAGCTGGCGCAGGGTGCCGGCGCAGGCGTTGCGGGGGTTGGCAAACAGGGGCTCGCCCCGCGCCTCCCGCTCGGTGTTGATCGCCGCGAAGGTGCCGTCGGGGATCAGGGCCTCGCCGCGCACCTCCACCCAGGCGGGCGGATCCTGCAGCTGCAGCCGCAGGGGCACGCTCTGGATCGTGCGCACGTTGGCGGTGATCTCCTCGCCCCGCTCGCCATCGCCCCGGGTGGCGGCCCGCACCAGCACGCCGTGCTCATAGCTAAGGGCCAGGGCGTTGCCGTCGATCTTCAGCTCGCCCACCATCGCCAGCTGGGGCAGGGGTGCTCCCGGCTCAGGTGTGCGGTCGAGCACCTTCAGCAGCCGGCCATACCAGGCCTCCAGCTCCTCCAGGGTGAAGGCGTTGTCGAGGCTGAGCAGGCCGATGCGGTGGGCCACGCTCGTGAAGCCCTCGGCCGGGGCGCCGCCCACCCGCTGGGTGGGGCTGTCGGGGGCGGCCAGCTCCGGATGGGCCGCCTCCAGCTCCTGGAGTTCGCGCAGCAGCCGGTCGTAGACCGGATCCTCCATCACCGGAGCATCCAGCACGTAGTAGGCGTGGGCGGCCCTGTTGAGCAGCTGCCGCAGTTCGCTGGCGCGGGTCTGGGGGGCGGCGCTCATCGGAGCGGAGGCATCAGGCGGTCTGGCGGATCCGGTCGATGCGCCACTGCTCGTCGAGCTTCACGAAGGTGAAGTCGAGGGGCAGCTCCTCCTTGGCGTCGGAGATCAGCTTCACGGTGATCGTGAGCTGGTCGTCCTGGAGGCGGGGCCTGCCGCTCTTGAGGTTGCGGTAGCGGTTGAGCTTCAGCCCCGCCAGGAAGGCGATGAACTGCTTGCGGTTCACATGGCTGCGGTAGTTCTTGGTGGTGAGCAGGTAAGCCCCATCCACCTGGCCGCTGGCGATCTGGGTGAAGAACTGCTTGAGCAGCGGGTTGATGCCCCGGGCGCTCAGCACCAGCTTCACCGCGGTGATCGTCCAGAAGAGGAGCAGGGCCCCGGCACCGGCCAGCAGGGCCTTGGTGCCGATGCTGTTGACCAGAGCCCAGTCCATAGGCCGTGAACGCGCGGTTGAATGGCGGGGAGTCTGACTGACTGCCCCGCCGGCGTGCCGATCGAGCCCCTGCTGCCGCTGTTCCATCGGCTCAACCGCGAGCATTTCGGCGGTGCCCTGGCGCCGGAGGGGCGCCCCCTGGTCAGCGTGCGCTGGAGCGATGGCCGCATGCGCCGCAGCGCCGGGCTCTACCGCTTCGGCCGCCACGCCGATGGCCGTGAGCTCAGCGAGATCGTGCTCTCGCGGCCCCTGCTGGAGCCCCTGCCCCGGGAGGCCCTGCTGGGCACGCTCTGCCACGAGATGATCCACGCCTGGACCCACCGGGTTCTGCAGGTGCGCGAGGTGCACGGGCCCCACTTCCGGGCGCGCATGGCGGCGATCAACGCCGCCCAGAGCGACTTCACGGTGAGCGTGCGCCACCGCTATCCCCTGCCGGGGGAGGGGGCCGGCGCCACCGCCGGCCACCGGTGGCTGGCCCGCTGCCCCCGTTGCGGCGTCTCAGCTCCCTACCGGCGGCGGGTGAAGGGCCTGGCCTGCCGCGCCTGCTGCCAGCTGCACCACGGCGGCCGCTGGGATTCCAGTTGCCTGCTGGAATTCCTGGCGGTGGGCTGAGCCGGTCGGCCCTAAGGTCGGGCCGCTTGGCAGGCGTCTGTGGCCGTCTTCTTCTGGACCCTGGAGTGGAGTGGGGTGGCCATCGCCCTGGTGGGCCTGGCCCGCGAGGGCTGGCTGGCGGCCCGCCGCCGTTAACGCCGCCCACTAGCGTGGCCCCATGCCTGAGCGCTGGTCTGATTTTGCTGAGCGTCCCGGTGACCGCGGTCGCCGGGGTCCCGATCCCCTTGAGCAGGGGCTCGATCGGCTGGTGACGGCAGGCCGGCAACTGGTGGATGGTGTTTCCGGGGCTCGCCCGGGCTCGCGGCCAGCCGGTCGTGGCGCCGCCGCTGGAGCCGGCGAGCGCCCGCGCCTGGGCAACCTGGGCCGCTGGGTGGAGGACAAGCTCGACTGGATCCTCGAAGACGACGACGATTGGCGCGAGCCCTGGCAGCAGCAGGCCCGCCCCGAGCCACGCCCCGAGGCCCGGCCCGGGTCCCTGCCCCCCTCCAGCCGCAACCGCAGCAGCCGTCGCCCCCTGGAGGCCATCTCCCGCCGCGGCCAGCGGCCGGCGCGCCTGGATGCCGCCTCAGCTGCCTCTGCCCCCTCGGAGCCCCCGCCGGGGGCCGAGGACTGGCCGGAGGAGGAGAGCTTCTCCCGCCCCCGCTGGCAGCGCCCGGTGGTGGGCCCATCCCCCAGCGACCCGGTTCCCGCACCCCGCACCCCGGCATCGGCTCCCGCCCCTGGGGGCCGGCCCATGCCCCGCTCCAGCCGCCGCCGCCACCCCTGACTAGCCTGCCCCCAGACGTCTCTTTCCGATGAGCAGCCTGGTGGTGGTCGGCTTCCCCAAGGTGGAGGAGGCCGAACAGGTGCGCCGCGAGCTGGTCGACATCCAGCGCGAGCAGCTGATCGCCCTGGAGGATGCCGTGGTGGTGGAGCACGACGGCGATGGCCAGGTGCACCTCCGCCAGGCCGTGAACCTCACGGCCGCCGGCGCCCTGGGCGGGGGCTTCTGGGGCACCCTGGTGGGCCTGCTCTTCCTCAATCCCCTGCTGGGGGCAGCGGTGGGGGCCGGCGTCGGTGCCGCCTCGGGCTCCCTCTCCGACATCGGCATCAACGACGCCTTCATGCGCGAGGTGGGGGAGACCATCCCGCGCGGCAGCGCTGCCCTCTGCCTGCTGATCCGCGAGGCCACCCCGGATCGGGTGGTGGAGCGGCTGCGGGCCCATGCGCCCCACGCCAAGCTGCTGCGCACCAACCTCTCCCACACCGACGAGGATCAGCTGCGCGAGCTGCTGGAGCGGGCCGCCAAACAGGCCGAGGCCCTGTGGCTGGCCTGAGGCCGCCGCACCTGGAAGCGGTTGCCGCGCAGGCGCAGCTCCCGGTTCACCGGGCGCACCAGATCACCGGGCAGGTCCCGGGCCATCTCCTCGGCGGAGGTGCTCACCGCGGCCACGCCGCTGAGCAGGGTTTCCAGCAGGTCGGTCCACTGCTCGATCAACCACTGCTGCTGGGTCGGCTGCAGAGGCGGCTGTTGACGTGGCTGCTGGGGGTTGTGGGGGGATCGCTGCGCCATGGCGGCTCGGTTCGCAATGGCGGCATCGTGCGGTAAGCACGGATGCTGTCAATCCGTCAAGCTTCAGACGCAGACAGTTGTCACGGATTCGGCAACGCGGGGTGACGAACGGTTGCTGAAGGTGACGGCCGGTCCGAGCCAGCGCTCCAGGGCCGGTGAGAACACCTCGCGGATCACCGTCAGGGGCTGCCCCCCACGGAAGAAGCGGTAGTGCCGGGCCCAGAAGGGGCCCTCGCAACTGAAGCGCTCCTCCAGCCAGGGGGCATCCACCTGGGCCAGGCCATCCACCTCCCGGAACAGTTCGGCCCGGTTGCTGGTGAGGCTTCGCCAGATCGGCAGGTCGCGCTGGCGCAGGTGGGCATCGGCCTCCTGCTGATTCCACCAGCTCTCAGCCCAGGCCAGGGTCTGGTTGCCGCAACGCAGCCACACCTGGCGGCGCAGCAGGGGCAGGGCCAGTTCGGCCACCTCAGCCGGGGGCGGAGCTCCTGCGCCCGTCAGCGGCTCCGGGGCCATGGTGATCAGCTCGATCTCCACCGGCAGCCCACTGAGCGACTCCAGATGACGGGTGGGGCTGCCATCGCCCAGCAGCAGCAGACGCCAGGGTCCGCTCAGGGGCAGCGGCAGGCTCTCCAGAGCCAGGGTCTCCACCCCGATTCCCCATCGCTGGTGCAGGTGCAGCATCACGGCAGCAGGCGCAGCATCGGATCCGGTGGAGCTCAGAGGGGGTAGCCGAGCGTTCTAGCTAGGGTGGCGCAGCGGCGGTGGATCCGCGCGACCTCGGCGCTGCTCAGGTGGCGCGTGTAGCTGCCGGTGTTGTTGAACAGGGGCTGGTTGATCTGCTGGTTGCGGTAGTCCACGTGGCGGATGCGGCTGCCGTAGTCGTCGGTGGTGGCCGGTGGCACTGCCTGGGTGGCCGGTGCCTCCCCGCTGCTGCCCGGCTCCCCGTACCAGCTCACCTGCTGCTGGTGGTAGTGCAGCTGCTCCGGCTCGAAGGAGAGCCCGAGGGCGGGCATCAGCCGCTCCAGGGTGCCCTGGGGATCCTGCACCAGGTCCTCGTAGCGCAGCCAGGTGGCGCGGGGATGGTGGCGCCAGCGGTTCAGACGGCCGGTGTCATGGCACCAGCGGCGCAGGGCCTTGCTCAGGCGCCCGTAGCGGCGTTTCAGGGAGGCGATGCAGTCGCGCGGCTCGCGGCTGATCAGCACGATCCGGCTGTCGGGGGCGGCATTGAGAATGAAGCACAGATGGCGCACGTGCTTGGGCGTCTTCTCCACCCAGGTGTCGGCGCCGGCAGCCGCGGTCTCCCGCCAGAACTGCTCCAGGGCCCGGCGGTAGCGGCCGTAGCTCTCCTTCTTGGCCACGCCGCTCTCCCCGGCGATCGCGTGCACACGGGAGTGGGCGCCGATCAGCCGGGTGAGGATCGAGGTGCCCGAGTGGCCGCAGCCGCACACGTGGATGCCCCCGGCCAGGGGAGGGCGCCAGAGTCGATGCATCAGGTTGGTTGCAGGGAGTCGCGCGAGGGGATCATTGCCAGTGCTCGGCGATCCAGGGCACCGGCATCGCGAAGCGGCGCAGGGCACTCCAGTCGCCATGGGCCAGATGGCGGCGCAGGTGGGCCCGGCGGCCGGCGTAGGCCGGGGCGTCCGGTTTCCATCGGCCTTCCTTCACATCGGCGGGGTTGGGCCCCCCCGGGAAGGTGACGATGCGGCTGCCGGGGGGCAGTTGGGCCGGCCGCAGGTAGCGCAGTGGCACCGGGCCCAGGCAGTGCAGGCGGAAGTGGCGCGTCCAGCCCCGCGGCCAGAACTGCAGCTGCTCGCCCAGGCTGTCGGTCACGAAGTGCTGCTCGAAGCGGAAGCGATCGGCGACCCCCTGGGGATCGCGGCGAAATCGCTCCAGGATTTCCGGGTGGGAGCCGATCGGGAAGCGGAACACCGACGTCTGCCCCAGGCCACTGAGGGGGCGGGCCCAGTTGCGCTCCAGGATCACGGCCCCCGGGTCCCCATGGCTGAAGTAGGGGTCGAGGCTGGCCACGATCACCGAGTCGAGATCGATGAAGAGGGCCGGGCCCTGGAGATCCGCCAGGTGCGCTCCCCAGAGGGCCACCTTGCGCCATTTGCCCGGAGTGTGGGTGGGTTCCGGGCAGCCCAGCTCGGGCAGGGGCAGGGTGCGCACCGCCGGATCAATGCCCTGGGCGTCGTCGGTGAGGCACACCAGCTGGAAGGGCGGCGTGATGTGGCGCGCCACCATCCGCTGCAGGCGGTTCACGTAGTCGGCGGCATACTTTCGCCCCCACTTCATGCAGAGGATCTGCTTCGGCTGGTCGGTGGAGGAGGACAGGGACAAGGCGGCCTGCGGGAGGGGGCGGAGCGGGAGATGGAGGGGGAGAAGGAGCGGGAGCTGGGGCGGCCTCCTCAGGGCGTTGATCCGGCGTAAAAGGCGGCGAGCTCCCGGGCGCACACCTGGCGGATGCGCCGTTCTCCCTCGGGATCGAGCACCTCCTGCCAGGGCCGCCGATCCTTGCGGATCTGGCCCTTCGGCCGCTGCACCGGCAGCTGCAGGGGCCGCTCCAGCCGCAGGCGCTCGGCCAGGGCGGCCAGGTCCTGCTCCAGGTGCTCGTGGCGCAGCATCACATCCACCACCACCTGGTCGTCGATTGTGTACACGGGCCAGTTGGAGAGTTCCCCACTGGGGCAGCTCTGCAGGTAGGTCGCCAGGGAGATCGGCTGCCGCTGGCGGCGGGTGCGCCAGTAGTAGCTGCTGATGGCCTTGTCGAAGGGATTGCGCTCGACGCTGATCTTCAGGTAGTCGCACCACACGGCCTCGGGCAGTTCGGCCCGCACGGCGGCCGCCGGCATGTGGTTGTAGAAGCGCTTCTTGAGCCGGCCGCGGCTGAGCACACGCCAGAGATCACCGCTGCGGTAGTGCTGGAGCGGGGCCCGGAAGCGCCGCGGCCCGAGCTGGCCGAGCGCTCGGTTGATCCGCTCATCCGCCCTGGAGATCGGCGTGATCACGTCACCCGGGTCCATCACCCCGCGCAGGGCGATCTCAATGGCCGTGCCGGCGGTTTTCTGGGTCTTGAGAAAGATGAAGCGGTGGCGATGGCTGATCAGCATGCGGGAGCAGGGACGCGGGCCGGGGTCAGAGGCCGCTGCTGATGCTGATGCGCTGCTGCACCCCGTTGCGCTCGATCACGGCACTGTCGCCGCTGGCCGATTGCAGTCGCCAGCCGCTGCTGCCGATCGACTCGCCGGCGGCGGCGCTCGTGGAGCTGCCTTCCACCTGGAAGATCGCGGAGCCAGGACGGCCCGGCACCTGCACCACCCCCACCAACTGGGGCAGATCGCCCGCCGGGGCCGGGCCACTTCCCGAGGCGGGCCGGGAGGGGGCAGGGGCGCCGGCCCGGCCGCTGGCCGGTGGTGCCGGGCTGCCCACCCGGCCGTTCATCGGCACCCGCAGCACGTTGGCGGGAGGAGCGGAGCTGGCCGGCAGGCTCGCCAGTTCCTCCATCCAGGGTTCGGTGGGCGGGGGCGGCAGCTGGTTGGGGTCGGCGGCGGGCAGGGTCGCCGTGCTGCCATCGCTGCCGGTGGTCGCCGTCGTGGCGGGCGTCTGGGGGCCGGCGGCGGGACCCATGGCCCGCAGGCGCTCCACCAACAGCATGTTGCGCTCCTGGCGGATGGCCTGCTGGCTCTGCTGCCACAGGCTCAGTCCCAGCAGGGTGGTGCCGGCGGTGACCGTGACCAGCACGCTGGCGGCAGCCAGCACGAGGCTGGGTTGGCCCTGCAGCTGCTTCCACCACCCCGCTGCCTGGGGCGTGGTGGCGGCGGGCTTGCGCCGGGGGGTGGCGGCGGTCCGGGGTCTGCGGCTGCTGGGGCCCGGGGTGGGGGCTGGTGCCGCTGCCGGTGCGCTGGATGCGGTCTCGCAGACCTCGACGTCAATCGGGGCTTCCGGGGCGAAGACCCGGTTGAGCACCTGCTCGGCCCGCAGCTCCCAGTAGGCCCGGGACGTGGGGATGGCACGCACTGGACTCACGAGCCTGCTCCCTGGACAGTGGCGCCCACGTTATCGGCTGCGTCCCGCCCGGGCTGATGGATCGGGCCGGCGCGGCGGCTGGCCAGCTCCAGCCAGAGCAGAAGGGCCGTCACATCGGCCGGACTCACGCCTGGGAGCCGGGAGGCCTGACCCAGGGTGAGGGGGCGCACCGCGGCCAGCTTCTCGCGGGCCTCGCGCGAGAGGGTGCCGATGGCGGCGTAGTCGAGGTCGGCCGGAATCGGCCGGTGCTCCTGCTGCTTCACCTGCTCGATCTGCTGCTGCTGGCGCGCCAGATAGCCGCTGTATTTGATGGCGATTTCGGCCGCCTCCGCCACATCCCGCGGCAGCGCGGGCTCAGCCAGGCCGTGGCGCGCCAGGTCGGCGCTGTGGAACCCGGGCCGGCGCAGCAGGTCGGCCAGGGTGATCGAGCCCTTGATGGCGGCGCCGGTTTCGGCTTCCACCGCGGCGGCGGCCGGGTCGCTGGCCTTGAGGCGCACCGTGTTCAGGCGGCGCTGCTCGGCGGCGATGGCCTCCTGCTTGCAGCTGTAGATCTCCCAGCGGCGCTCGTCGATCAGGCCCAGCTCCCGGCCCAGGGGCGTGAGGCGCTGGTCGGCGTTGTCGCCCCGCAGCACCAGCCGGTACTCGCTGCGGCTGGTGAGCACCCGGTAGGGCTCGCGCAGGTCCTTGGTGATCAGGTCGTCGACCATGGTGCCCATGTAGCTGCCCTCCCGGGGGAAGTGCACCGGCTCCTGGCCGCGGATCAGCCGCACGGCATTGAGACCGGCGATCAGGCCCTGGGCGGCGGCCTCCTCGTAGCCGGTGGTGCCGTTGAGCTGGCCGGCGGAGAACAGCCCGGCCACCCGTTTGGTCTCCAGGCTGGGCTTGAGCTGGGTGGCGGGCAGGTAGTCGTAGTCCACGGCGTAGGCAGGGCGCAGCATCACGCACTGCTCCAGGCCGGGCAGGGTGCGCAGCAGTTCGAGCTGCAGCCGCTCGGGCAGGCCGGTGGAGAAGCCCTGCACATAGATCTCCGGCGTGTCGCGCCCCTCGGGCTCCAGGAAGATCTGGTGGCTGTCCTTGCCTTCGAAGCGCACGATCTTGTCTTCGATCGAGGGGCAGTAGCGAGGCCCCTTGCTGTCGATGAAGCCGCCGTAGATCGGCGTCAGGTGGAGGTTGTCATGGATCAGCTGGTGCGTGGCGGCCGTGGTGCGGGTGATGTGGCAGCTCATCGGCTCGCCGCTCACCCAGCTAGCGGGATCGAAGGAGAAGAAGCGGTCGTGGGCGTCGCTGGGCTGCTCTTCGAGCTGATCGAGGGCGATGCTGCGGCGGTCCACCCGCGCCGGGGTGCCGGTCTTGAGGCGGCCCATCTGGAAGCCGAGCGCCTCCAGCGCCTCGGTGAGCCCTTCGGCCGCCTGCTCACCGGCCCGCCCGGCGCTCATCGACTGGTTGCCCACCCAGATCTGGCCCCCCAGGAAGGTGCCGGCGGTGAGGATCACGGCGCCGGCGCTGTAGGTGCTGCCGAAGTAGGTGCGGATGCCGGCGACGCGGGCCGCCTGGCCCTGGCTGGGCTCCCAGCCGTCGCCACCCCCATCGGGGGCGCCCTCCACCAGCAGGCCGGTCACCATCGCCTCGCGCAGGGCCAGGTTGGGGGTGTGCTGCAGCAGCTGCAGCATTTGGCGGGCGTACTGGCGCTTGTCGGTCTGGGCGCGCAGGGCCCAGACCGCCGGGCCGCGGCTGGCGTTGAGCACCCGCTTCTGCAGGGCGGTGGCATCGGCCAGGCGGCCGATCACGCCGCCCAGGGCATCCACCTCGTGCACCAACTGGCTCTTGGCCGGCCCGCCCACCGCGGGATTGCAGGGCTGCCAGGCGATGCGATCGAGGTTGAGTGAAAACAGGGCCGTCTGCAGGCCCAGGCGCGCCGCCGTGATCGCCGCCTCGCAGCCGGC
>VGPU01000067.1 GCA_016882525.1 Cyanobacteria bacterium M_surface_10_m2_119
GTCGCCAAGTGATGCAATATAAAATAGTAATAAAAATAAGCCTGCGTGATGTGTCGCTCTTGTTGGCTTTACCTACAGATATTGAGGCGTTAGCAAATCCTCATATGCCGACCCTGTAAAACCTGCAACTTGCATAAATAACTATCGCCTGCAGTGCTTACTCGGTGGATTGAGAAGCGACGTCTGCAAGCCATACAACAGAAGAGATGTGCTGGATGTCAAGCGATTGGCGTCAGTCACTCAGCGTGAGAAGGAAAAGGAGAAACTCAAATGAAATCAATACTGCAACAAGACCGCCAACAAGCCCAGCAGCTGAAACGGAATATTAAACGCCTCATCCACGACCAGCTCTACAGCATCAACCCTTGGTGGCTCATCAGCTTTCACTACCGAGACCATCACAGCAAGGAAGATGAGTTACTCCAAGATGTGGCTGACCTGAAGAGAAAACTCCACCGCATTATTTACAAGAGCCGTGATAAGACCATTAAGGGTGCTGGTGGATACCCCTATCCACGAATGCTGTTTTTCCACGAAATCAGCCACCAAGGCACGGGTCAGTTTCATACGCACCTGATTGCGGAGAAGATGCCAGAGAGACTAAATACCCAATATGCGATGGAAGCCCTGTTTCATCAGCGATTACCCCATAAGGTCAGGGCATTATCCAAGTGGAAATCCATAGATATTCAACGCATCAACCCAGATGAGCCCGACTACAGACGCATCAGCAGCTACTTGGGAAAACAGACCAGCCTGGAGCTGATTGCCCTTGACCCATTCAACAGCGACCTGTCACTAAAAAAGAAATGAGAAGAAATCAACTCACCATCACCTACCCAGAAGGTGACGCCCAGCAACTCCACCAGACACTGCTCCAACTGAAGAGAAGCCGTTGTCTGAATATCTCAGCCTTCTGTAGAGAGGCGATTGCTGAGAAGTTGGAGCGACTGGAGGCGGTCAAGTGAAGACCATCACCATTCGGCTACCTGATGTAGAGGCAGCGATGCTGGTGGAGGTTCAGAAGAGAAATAGAGCTTATAGAGACCTTCAAGGTCTTCTCCTCAGTCAAATCCAGCAGGAGTATCAGAAGACGCCAGAGGGTCAAGCGTCAACTTAAAAAGCCGAAGCTAGCAGTCCATAAACCCACCCCCTTCTTCGTTTAACAACCAGAGTAGCTTCCTCCTGGATGCAATAGTGCAGCATCTGTACAATACTGGCATAACTTTTTTGAGAGACGGACAATGTTATTTCATTTTGCTTTCTGTGTATAGATACAAAATTTCTCTGTAAAGCTGCGTATTTATATTGACCGTATCGTATCTATTTTCAATGCTCTTTGCGCACTCCTCCTGTGCTTTTTTTCGTTTATCGGTTGATGGCATGCAAATATTGCCGCCCTCAGGTGGTGATGTGTATCCAGGGGCGCATCCGAAGCTAACTCGTGTCGTATTATCAGGCTGGTTAGGGTTGATGCCGTCATAGTCATCTGAAGAGCTCATCGCATAGACTGAAGAAATATTGCCTATGACCAATAGTGCTGCAGCTACTTTATGGAGGACATTAAGTTGTGGCATCACCTTTTGCGGGCGGTTAAGGTTAATCCTAGACCTGCTCAGTGCCTGCATCCCACCCCGAAAAGCCACCCCCATAGCCACCACCCTCTCCCAGCACCTCCCCCAGAGCTTCTTCGCCCGTCCCGCCGAGGTGGTCGCCCCCGAGCTGATCGGGTGCCTGCTGGTGAAACGCCAAGAAGGTGGCGAGCTTCTGTGGGGCGTGATTGTGGAAACGGAGGCGTATTCCCAGGAGGAGCCCGCCTGCCACGGCTACCGCCGCCGCACTCCAAGCAACGAAACGCTGTTTGGTGAGCCTGGGCGTTTCTATGTCTATGTGAGCTATGGCATTCACCACTGCGTGAATGTGGTCACCGGGCGGGCCGACTGGGCCAACGGTGTCTTGCTGCGGGCCGTGGCGCTGCCCGGTGAAGCCGAGCGGGTCGCCGCCGGGCCGGCGCTGCTGGCCCGGCGCTTCGGCCTGGACCGGCGTCACGATGGTCAGCCCGTCGATGCGGCCCAAGGGGTGTGGCTGGCCCCCCGCCCGCCTGCGCTGGCTGCTCTGGCGGCGGCCGACCTCGTGCAGACCGAGCGGATTGGCATCAGCCAGGGTCAGGACTGGCCCTGGCGCTGGTACCTGCGCAGCAGCCGCAGCGTCAGTCGCCGGGCGCGGGGGGATCGCCGGCCGGCCTGCGAGGGGGGCCTGGGCTGGATCAACGCCGGCCACTAGCTTGCAGGGGTGTGCCACCGCAAGCCTTGGGCCCCTGGACTCACCGCCATGTGCTCGATCTGGCGGCTTTCTCGCTCGAGGACTACGCCACCGTGCTGGAGCTGGCCCAGCGCTTCCGGGTGATGCCCGTGGCGGGGGCTCGCAAGCTGCCCGCCCTGCAGGGCCGGCTGATGACCAGTCTGTTCTTTGAGCCGAGCACGCGCACCCGCAGCAGTTTCGAGCTGGCCGCCAAGCGCTTGTCAGCCGATGTGCAGAACTTCGCGCCCTCGTCCAGTTCGCTCTCCAAGGGGGAGAGCCTGCTGGATACGGCCCGCACCTATGTGGCGATGGGCGCTGATCTGCTGGTGGTGCGTCACCGCTGCGCCGGTGTGCCCCAGAGCCTGGCGGAGCAGCTCGACCAGGCTGGAGAGCGAGTGGCGGTGCTCAATGCCGGCGATGGCCTGCACAGCCATCCCAGCCAGGGGCTGCTGGATCTGTTCACCCTGGCCCGGCATTTCGCCCCTGAAGCACCCTCCCCCGAGGCCCTGCGGGGCAAGCGCATCGTGATCGTGGGCGACATCCTCCATTCCCGGGTGGCCCGCTCCAATCTCTGGGCCCTCACGGCCTGCGGGGCTCGGGTGGTGCTCTGCGGCCCCCCAACCCTGCTCCCCGAGGCCTTTGCCGTCTTCGTCGCCGCGCCGCCGCCCGGCCAGGTGCTCGACCCGGTTCCCGAGCGCGGCCGGGTGGAGCTGGTGCGCAGCCTCGAGGAGGCGCTGCCGGGCGCCGATGCGGTGATGACCCTGCGGCTGCAGCAGGAGCGGATGCATCAGCATCTGCTCACCGGCCTCGAGAGCTATCACGCCCGTTACGGGCTCAGCCACCAGCGCCTGGAGCTCTGCGGGCGGCCCGTGCCCGTGCTCCATCCCGGCCCGGTGAACCGGGGGGTGGAGATGACCGGAGAGCTCCTCGATGACCAGACCGTCTCCCTGGTGGAGGAGCAAGTGCGCAATGGGATCCCAGTGCGCATGGCCCTGCTCTATCTGCTCGCCGGGGTCACAGCAGCTTGAAGCCGTCGAGCAGCAGCCCATACAGCAGCCCCATCCGGGCCATGTCGACCAGCTGGAGGGGCAGGCGATCGCCGGGGCGCCGCCGCAGGGGGCCGCGCAGGCGCACCGCCCATTCCAGGGTGAGCACGCAGAGCAGGGCGCCGATCGGGTCGCTGTGGCCGAGCTGGCCGCTGATGGAGGCCACCGCCCCGCCGATGGCAAAGCTCATCAGCAGCGTGATCAGCCGCAGCGACCAGCGCCGCCAGGGATTGGCCGCCCAACGCACCAGCTCGTCTCCGGCCTGCACCAGGCGGCGCTGGAAGCGGGTCTGTTGCAGAGGCCGGGTGGGCGCCAGTGGATCCGACCGGGTCATGGATGGCGGTCGCGACTCCTGTCAGAGGTTGGCAGGGTCGGAAAGATGGTGATCCCCATCACCCGGCCCGGCCCTGCCAACCATGGTTTACACCAAACCTGGCGTTCTGACAGTGTCCAGACGCCATAGATAGGGGATTCCAATAAAAAGCCCGGAGCCAGAGGCCCGGGCCGGGTGATGGGGACGCCGCCAGGAAAGCGCTGATGCCGGCAGCAGACAAGAGGGCGGGTAGCCGTTTGCCGGAGCGTCCTGCCCGGGGCTTGACGCCCGTGGCTCCGCTTTGCGGCCTGGGTCTCAGGCGTCGCTGTCCTTCTTGCGGCTGGTCTTCCCTTCGAGCAATTCGAGCAGGGCTTCCATCTGGGCCATCACACCACGCACTTCGCCCGCCTCGGGCAGCAAGCCGTCCTCCATCACGCCCTGGTGCATCTCGCGGAGTTCCTGGCGGATGTAGCGAAGGTGGCTCACCACCTGTTCGCGTTTCGACTGCGACATGAAGGGGCTCGAGAATTCGTCTCTTTTACCGCATCGCCCGCCTAGCTCTGGCCGAACTGGGCCTTGGCCTCCTCATAGAAGCTCTCGTCGATCTCGTTCCGCCCGGCTGCACTGGCCATGCTCTCGATGCGCTTGCGCACCGCAGGCCTCACAAAAAAGGGCACCTCCTTGAGCCGGGACTGGGCCGCTGCCGTCCAGTTCATCGCCGCCGCGCCTCCAAGACCGTCGCCCGAGATTCGCACGGAGCGCCGTGGCGGCTGGGCCAGGACACCAGCGGCAAGAGGGTAGTGGAGAATAGGGGACTCGAACCCCTGACCTCTGCGGTGCGATCGCAGCGCTCTACCAGCTGAGCTAATTCCCCAGGTGCCCTGGCGTTGCCTGCAGGACGGGGGCGGGAGGCAGGCTGCCACCAGCCCGTTCATTATTCCTGATGTGCAGGCCGTCTCGCCCATGAGCCCCTCGATCACTTCGGAGCAGCTGTTCGCCTTCGATGAGGCCCGCACCGCCGAACTGGCCCGTCGCCTCGACGAGGACGACTACCCCACCCCCTTCGACGGCCTGGCCGACTGGCACCTGATGCGCGCCCTGGCCATCCACCGTCCCGAGCTGGCCCGCCCCTATCTGCATCTGGTCGACCAGGAACCCTTTGATGAGGATTGAGCCGGTGCTCGACCCGCTCAGCGGTCGCCGGATCCTGGTCGGGATCAGCGGCAGCATCGCTGCGGTGAAATTGCCGCTGGTGGTGAGCGCCCTGGTGCAGCGGGGTGCTGAGGTGCGCTGCGTGCTCACCCCCAGCGCAGCCCGCCTGGTGAGCGCCGAGGCTCTGGCCTGTCTCAGTCGTCACCGCTGCTACCTCGACGCCGATCAGTGGAGCCACCAGGCGCCGCGTCCCCTGCATGTGGAATTGGCGGAGTGGGCCGAGCTGGTGCTGATGGCTCCGCTGAGCGCAAGCAGCCTGGCGCGCTGGGTGCATGGGCTGGCGGACACCCTGCTGGCCAGCACCCTGCTGGCCTGTGAGGCCCCGGTGTTGGTGGCGGCCGCCATGAACACCTCGATGTGGGGGGCCCCGGCCGTTCAGGCCAACTGGCAGCAGCTGCAGGGCTGGCCGCGGCTGCTCCCCCTCGGGCCCGCTGCGGGGCTCCTGGCCTGTGATCGGCGCGGGGATGGCCGTATGGCGGAGCCTGAGCTGCAGCTGCTGGCACTCGAGAGCCTGGCCCTGCAGGGATGGCGGCGGGATTGGCAGGGGCGTCGGCTGCTGGTGAGTGCGGGGCCCACCCGCGAACCGCTCGATCCGGCCCGCTGCATCACCAACCCCAGCACCGGCCGCATGGGGGTGCTGTTGGCCCAGGCAGCGCGCCTGCGTGGGGCGGAGGTGGAGCTGGTGCATGGCCCTCTCAATGTGCCCGCCAGCTGGCTGGAGGGGCTGCACTGCCATCCCGCCTCCACCGCCGCAGCCATGGAGCAGGCCCTGATGGCCGCGCAGTCCCGGGCCGATGCCATCGCCATGGCGGCAGCCGTCGCCGATCACCGGCGGGCCCAACCCCTCCCCCACAAGCTCACCAAGGCGGAGCTGGAGCAGGCCCTCCAGCAGGGCTGGGAGACCGTGCCCGATCTGCTGGCGGCCCTGGTGCGCGCCCGGCCGGCCGGGCAGCCCATCCTGGGCTTCGCGGCCCAGTCAGGGGATGTGTTGTCCGAGGCGCGGGCCAAGTGGCGGCGCAAGGGCTGCGACCTGCTGTTCGCCAATCCGATCGATCAGCCCGGGGCGGGATTCGCGGCCGCCGGGAACGAGGGTTGGCTGCTGGGTCCTGGGGAGGCGTTGGAGCATCTGGAGCCCATGGGCAAGCTGGCGCTGGCCCACCGGCTGCTCACCGCCCTGGGGGGGCTGCTCAGGCCGCCAGGGGATGGTCGTCCCCAGCCGCATCCACCTGTAGAAGATCCATGAAGGTGCGGAGCTGCAGCCTGGGGATGTAGGGCCAGCCGCCGCTGCGTTCCATGCCCTGCAGCAGGGTGAAGAGGTGATTGCGATCGGCGGGCAGGCTGCTGCGGAACGGCCCATCCTGGATGCGGCGGTGGAGCTGCTCAAGCTGCCGCAGCAACGCCAGCAGCCCCTCCGGGTCGCCGGCCAGCTCGCCGGCCAGCTGGTCGAGCTCGCTCAGCAGATGGGTGAGTTGGCGCTGCTGAACCTCGTTCAGTTCGCTCGCGTTCAGGCCCATCGTCTATGACTCGTCTGCTGGGTTGACCGCTCTCGCATACAGGTTGTTGAGAGCGGCGTCATCGTACGGGGAATCCGGGTTTTGCACCGGTAGGATCCGCCCCAGCCCAGTATCCGACCCCCCTCTGCGGCGTTCTCCCATGCGTTTTCGTCCTCTGCTGGCCCTCGTGCTGGCGCTGTGTCTGACCCTGGTGACCGCGTGCAGCGGTGGGGCCAAGGCCGTGGATCGCTCCCAGCTCACCTACGACGACATCCACAACACCGGTCTGGCCAACGATTGCCCGACCCTGCCCGACTCCGCCCGGGGCTCCATCGCCCTTGATGGAGGTCGTCAGTACCAGCTGCGCGAGATCTGCATGCATCCCGCCGAGGTGTATGTGAAGGGCGAGCCGGCCAACAAGCGCCAGGAAGCTCAGTTTGTCGCGGGCAAGATCCTCACCCGCTTCACCACCAGCCTGGATCAGGTCTACGGGGACCTCACCGTCACCTCCGACGGCCTCCAGTTCAAGGAAGAAGGCGGTATTGACTTCCAGATCATCACCGTGCTGCTGCCGGGTGGTGAGGAAGTGCCGTTCACCTTCTCCAGCAAGGAACTGCTCGCCACTGCTGAAGGGTCGGCCATCAGCACCAGCACCGACTTCAACGGCAGCTATCGGGTTCCCAGCTACCGCACCTCCAACTTCCTGGATCCCAAGGGCCGTGGTCTGACCACCGGCGTGGAGTACACACAGGGGCTGGTGGGTCTGGGGGCTGACAGCGATGGCCTGGAGCGCGAGAACATCAAGCGCTACGTCGATGGCACCGGCACCATGGAGTTCTCGATCACCAAGGTGGACGGCAGCACCGGTGAATTCGCCGGCGTCTTCACCGCCATCCAACCCTCCGACACCGACATGGGCTCCAAGGATCCCGTCGATGTGAAGATCACCGGTCAGCTCTACGGCCGTCTGGAGGCCGTCTGATCGGTCAGATCACGTGTTTGTTGAGGGGCCTGAGGGCCCCTTTTTTGTGGGCGCCCTTCTCCACAGGCGTCGCTGGCGCCAGGGGTGGACCCGCGGGGTCCGGGAGACTCGTCTGGGAGAATCCAGGCCATCTCCCTCCCGTCGCCTCGATGACCGCCGTACCCACCAGCCTCGAGACCGCCGCCCAGGGGCTGATCGCGCCCCACGGCGGCAGCCTGGTGGATCTGATGGCGCCGGCGGCGGAGCGCGAGGCGGTGCGCGCCAGCGCCACCAGGACGCTGGAGTGCAGCGACCGCAACGCCTGCGACGTGGAACTGCTGGTGGTGGGCGGCTTCTCGCCCCTGCGCGGTTTCATGCACCAGGCCGACTACGACTCGGTGGTGGAGACCCATCGCACCACCAGCGGCCTGCTGTTCGGCCTGCCGATCGTGCTTGACACCCACGACGCCTCGATCGCCATCGGCGATCGCCTGCTGCTCACCTACCGGGGGCAGGAGCTGGCGGTGTTCACGGTGGAGAGCCGCTGGGAGCCCGACAAGGTGCGCGAGGCCAAGGGCTGCTACGGCACCACCTCCCTGGAGCACCCGGCGGTGCGCATGATCGCCACCGAGCGCGGCCGCTTCTATCTGGGCGGCAGCGTGCAGGGGCTGGAGCTGCCCCAGCGCGTCTTCCCCTGCAAGACGCCGGCCGAGGTGCGCGCCACCCTGCCGGCTGGCGAGAGCGTGGTGGCCTTCCAGTGCCGCAACCCGATCCACCGGGCCCACTACGAACTCTTCACCCGGGCCCTGCATGCCACCAACGTGAGCGAGGACGGCGTGGTGCTGGTGCACCCCACCTGCGGTCCCACCCAGGACGATGACATCGCCGGCGAGGTGCGCTTCCAGACCTACGAGCGTCTGGCCGCCGAGGTGGCCAACCCCCGCATCCGCTGGGCCTATCTGCCCTACTCGATGCACATGGCCGGGCCGCGTGAGGCGCTCCAGCACATGATCATCCGCAAGAACTACGGCTGCACCCACTTCATCATTGGCCGCGACATGGCGGGCTGCAAGAGCTCGCTCACGGGTGACGACTTCTACGGCCCCTACCAGGCCCAGGATTTCGCCCGCGACAACGCCCCGGAGCTGGGCATGGAGACCGTGCCCTCGCTCAACCTCGTCTACACCGAGGAGGAGGGCTACGTGACGGCCGAGCATGCCGAGGCCCGCGGCCTGCACGTGAAGAAGCTCAGCGGCACCCAGTTCCGCCAGATGCTGCGCGGCGGCGAGGAGATCCCGGAGTGGTTCGCCTTCCGTAGTGTGGTTGAAGTGCTCCGGGCCGCCGCCTGAGCCGGTTAACATTCCGTTACTAGATACTCACCAGAGGCGAGGCCTGTGAAGAAGCGCTGGCGCAACGCGGGGTTGTACGTGCTCCTGGTGATCGTGATGATCGCCGTGGGCACCGCCTTCCTCGACCGTCCCGATCCGGCGAATGCGCCGCGCACCCTGCGCTACAGCGACTTCGTTGAGGCCGTGCAGGCCAACGAGGTGAGCCGGGTGCTGATCTCCCCTGACCGCGGTACGGCCCAGGTGGTGGAGAGCGACGGCCGCCGGGCCGTGGTCAACCTCGCCCCCGACAAGGACCTGCTCAAGCTGCTCACCGACCACGACGTCGACATCGCCGTGCAGCCCAGTCGCGAGCCGGCGGCCTGGCAGCAGGCCGTGGGCAGCCTGATCTTCCCCCTGCTCCTGCTCGGTGGCCTGTTCTTCCTGCTGCGCCGCGCCCAGGGCGGCGGCGGCAACCCCGCCATGAGCTTCGGCAAGAGCAAGGCCCGGGTGCAGATGGAGCCCCAGACCCAGGTCACCTTCGGGGATGTGGCCGGCATCGAGGGCGCCAAGCTCGAGCTCACCGAGGTGGTCGACTTCCTCAAGAACCCCGATCGCTTCACCGCCGTCGGCGCCAAGATCCCCAAGGGTGTGTTGCTGGTGGGCCCTCCCGGCACCGGCAAGACCCTGCTTGCCAAGGCCGTGGCCGGTGAAGCTGGCGTGCCCTTCTTCTCGATCTCCGGTTCGGAGTTCGTGGAGATGTTCGTTGGCGTGGGGGCCAGCCGCGTTCGCGACCTCTTCGAGAACGCCAAGAAGAATGCTCCCTGCATCGTGTTCATTGACGAGATCGACGCGGTGGGCCGTCAGCGCGGCGCCGGTCTGGGCGGCGGCAACGATGAGCGCGAGCAGACCCTCAACCAGCTGCTCACCGAGATGGACGGCTTTGAGGGCAACACCGGCATCATCATCGTGGCGGCCACCAACCGTCCCGATGTGCTTGATGCGGCCCTGATGCGTCCCGGCCGCTTCGACCGCCAAGTGGTGGTGGATCGTCCCGACTACAGCGGCCGTCTGCAGATCCTCGGGGTGCATGCCCGGGGCAAGACCCTCGCCAAGGATGTCGACCTCGACAAGGTCGCACGCCGCACCCCCGGCTTCACCGGTGCCGACCTCGCCAACCTGCTCAACGAGGCGGCGATTCTGGCCGCCCGCCGCCAGCTCACCGAAGTCTCGATGGATGAGGTGAACGACGCCATCGAGCGGGTGATGGCAGGCCCGGAGAAGAAGGACCGGGTGATGAGCGAGAAGCGCAAGCGCCTGGTGGCCTATCACGAGGCCGGCCACGCCCTGGTGGGCGCCCTGATGCCCGACTACGACCCGGTGCAGAAGATCTCGATCATTCCCCGCGGCAACGCCGGCGGTCTCACCTTCTTCACCCCTTCCGAGGAGCGGATGGAATCGGGTCTGTATTCACGGGCCTACCTGCAGAACCAGATGGCCGTCGCCCTGGGCGGTCGGGTCGCCGAAGAGATCGTCTACGGCGAAGATGAGGTCACCACCGGTGCCTCCAACGACCTGCAGCAGGTGGCTCGTGTTGCCCGGCAGATGGTCACCCGCTTCGGCATGAGTGAGAAACTCGGCCCGGTGGCCCTCGGTCGCAGCCAGGGCGGCATGTTCCTCGGTCGTGACATCGCCGCTGAGCGCGACTTCTCGGAAGACACCGCAGCCACCATCGATGAGGAGGTGAGCCAGCTGGTGGAGGAGGCCTACCGCCGGGCCACCGAGGTGCTCAGCCAGAACCGCAGCGTGCTGGATGAGCTGGCCGAGATGCTGGTGGAGAAGGAAACCGTGGATGCCGAGGATCTGCAGGAGCTGCTGATCCGCCGCGATGTGCGGGTGGCCGAATACGTCTGAGCCTGCCCTGAATCTGCTCAGCTCCCTGCACCACCAGCCCCTGCTGGTGGTGCTTCGTGCTGAGCAGCCCCTGGAGCTTCAACCCCAGCTGGCCCACCTGGCCCAGCTGGGGGTTCGCCATGTGGAGCTGGCCTGGTCGCCCCACCCGCAATGGGCCGAGCAGGTGGCCTCGCT
>VGPU01000068.1 GCA_016882525.1 Cyanobacteria bacterium M_surface_10_m2_119
GTGGAAGTGCTGGCCAGCGCCATCACCGTGCTCAACAGCGTGAAGGGGAATCTGCCCTTCGCGGTGTCGGTGCACGACGAGGAGAACACCCGCGAGGAACTGCGGCTGCGCCACCGCTACCTCGATCTGCGCCGCGAGCGCATGAACGGCAACCTGCGCCTCCGGGCCCAGACCATCCAGGCTGCCCGCCGCTTCCTCGAAGACCAGGGCTTCATCGAGGTGGAGACCCCCGTGCTCACCCGCTCCACCCCTGAAGGCGCCCGCGACTATCTGGTGCCCAGCCGGGTGTGCGGCGGCGAGTGGTTCGCCCTGCCCCAGTCACCCCAGCTGTTCAAGCAGCTGCTGATGGTGGGAGGCATCGAGCGCTACTACCAGGTGGCTCGCTGCTTCCGTGACGAAGATCTGCGCGCCGATCGCCAGCCGGAATTCACCCAGCTGGACATGGAGATGAGCTTCATGGATCAGGAGCAGATCCTCGAACTCAACGAAGCCCTGATCGCCTCCATCTGGAAAACCGTGAAAGGCGTGGAGCTGCCGCGGCCCTTCCCGCGACTCACCTGGCATGACGCCATGGAGCGCTACGGCACCGACCGCCCCGACACCCGCTACGGCATGGAGCTCACCAATGTGAGCGACCTGGTGGCCGACATGGGCTTCAAGGTGTTCTCCGGCGCCGTGGCTGCTGGCGGCTCGGTGAAGTGCATCGCCGTGCCCGGCGGCAACGACGCCGTGAGCAACGTGCGCATCAAGCCCGGCGGCGATGTGTTCAGCGAAGCCCAGAAAGCTGGTGCCGGCGGCCTGGCCTTCATCCGCGTGCGCGAAGGCGGCGAGATCGACACCATCGGCGCCATCAAAGACAACCTCTCTGAAGAGAAGAAGGCCGAACTGCTCAAGCGCACCGGCGCCGAGCCCGGCACGCTGATCCTGTTCGGCGCCGGCGACACTGCCACGGTGAACAAGGCCCTCGATCGCGTGCGCCAATACCTGGCCCGCGAGCTGGGGATGGTGAAGCCCGACAGGGAAAACGACAGCTGGAACTTCCTCTGGGTGGTGGACTTCCCGATGTTCGAGTTCAACGCCGACGAGAACCGCTACGAAGCGCTGCACCACCCCTTCTGCGCCCCGAACACCGCCGATCTGGGCAGCGACCCCGCCGCCTGGGCCGACACCCTGCCAGCGGCCCGCGCCCAGGCCTACGACCTGGTGCTCAACGGCCTGGAACTCGGCGGCGGTTCGCTGCGCATCCACGATTCGGCCCTGCAGCGCCAGGTGCTCCAAACCGTGGGCCTGCCCCTCGAGGAGGCCAACCGGCAGTTCGGCTTCCTGATGGAGGCGCTCGACATGGGCGCTCCGCCCCACGGCGGCCTGGCCTTCGGGGTGGATCGCATGGTGATGCTTCTGGCGGGCGAGGAATCGATCCGCGACACCATCGCCTTCCCCAAGACCCAGCAGGCCCGCTGCCTGATGACCCAGGCCCCGGCCGGGGTGGCCGACAAGCAGCTCGACGAGCTGCACGTGGCCAGCACCTGGGTGGAGGAGGAAGCCGGCTGAGGGCTGCGAGACATCGCGCAGCACAAAGCCGAAGCAAAAGCGCAGAAAGGCCGAGGCGCCGCCAGGAGCTGGCAAGGGTGACGGCAAGTCCCCGGCTCCCTCTTGCGCCGCTCCTCCTCCACCACAGACCTGGTGCGCCTGTACCTGCAGGACATCGGCCGGGTGCATCTGCTCAGCCAGGAGGAGGAGGTGACCCTCGCCCGGCTGGTGCAGGAGCGGGAGCGCCTGTTGCGCTGCCGCCCGGCCGGCGACGAGAGCACGGCGGCCCACCGGCAGGCCTGGGCCGAGCGCGCCGATCTCACCACCAACCAGCTGCGCCAGGCCCTGCACCAGGGCAAGCGGGCACGGGAGCGCATGATCCAGGCCAACCTGCGGCTGGTGGTGGCCGTGGCCAAGAAATACCAGCACCGCGGCCTGGAGCTGCTGGATCTCGTTCAGGAGGGCAGCCTCGGCCTGGAGCGGGCCGTGGAGCGCTTCGACCCCACCCGCGGCTTCCGCTTCTCCACCTATGCCTACTGGTGGATCCGCCAGGGCATCACCCGGGCCCTGGCGAGCCAGAGCCGCACGATCCGGCTGCCGGTGCACATCACTGAAAAACTGAACCGGCTGCGCCGCGCCCAGCGCCAGCTCACCATGCGCCTGCGCCGGCTGCCCACCCTGGCTGAACTGGCGGCGGAGCTGGAGCTGAGCGAGGCGGCCGTGCGCTTCACCCTGCTGCAGGTGCCGCGGCCCATCTCCCTGGAGAGCCGCGTGGGGCGGGATCAGGACACCGAACTGGGCGACCTGCTGGAGGACAGCCACGCCACACCGGAAGAGGCCCTCACCCGCGAGCAGCTCCACAGCGATCTGGAGCAATTGCTGGCCGACCTCAACACCCGCGAGGCCCAGGTGATTCGCCAGCGCTTCGGCCTCGATGGCGAGACGCCCCGCACCCTCAACGAAATCGGCGCCTGCATGGAGCTCTCACGGGAGCGGGTGCGCCAGATCGAGTCGCGGGCCCTGCTGAAGCTGCGCCAACCCCAGAACCGCTGCCGCATGCGCGACTACCTGGGGAGCCTGGATGGGCGCTGAGCGCACAACGAAGTCCAACACCGGTGGCACACGCGCGCTCCGACCAGCTAAGACGGAGTGAGTATGGATTAGCAGCCATGGCCAGCAAGGCATCGGCGGCCGGCATCGCCGCCCCACCGATCGACATCGGCATCCCGGCCGAGCAACGCGCCGCCATCGCCGAGGGGCTGGGGCGGGTGCTGGCCGACAGCACCGTGCTCTACGCCAAGACCCACGGCTTCCACTGGAACGTGACCGGGCCGATGTTCAACACGCTCCATCTGATGTTCATGGAGCAGTACACCGAGCTCTGGACCGCCCTCGACGAGATCGCCGAGCGCATCCGTGCCCTCGGCCACGTGGCCCCCTTCGGCGGCAGCACCTACAGCGGCCTCTCCTCCATCCCCGAAACCGAGGGCGTGCCCGCCGCCCTGGCCATGGTGCGCGAGCTGGTGGAGGGCCATGAAGCCGTGGCCCGCACCATCCGCGGCGTGTTCGCCGTCGCCGACGCCGCCGGCGACCAGCCCACCGCCGACCTGCTCACCCAGCGGCTGCAGATCCACGAAAAAACAGCCTGGATGCTGCGCAGCCTCCTGGAGGGCTGAGCCGCTGCCACTCGGTACATTGAGGGGTCGGCCACCGGGGTATGAGCAAGTTCGTCTTCGTCACCGGTGGGGTGGTGTCGAGCATCGGCAAGGGGATCGTGGCCGCCAGCCTGGGGCGCCTGCTCAAGAGCCGGGGCTACAGCGTCTCGATCCTCAAGCTCGACCCCTACCTGAACGTGGACCCGGGCACGATGAGCCCGTTCCAGCACGGTGAGGTGTTCGTCACCGAGGACGGCGCCGAGACCGACCTCGACCTGGGCCACTACGAGCGCTTCACCGACACCGCCATGTCACGCCTCAACAGCGTGACCACCGGCTCGATCTATCAGGCGGTGATCAACAAGGAGCGCCGCGGCGACTACAACGGCGGCACCGTGCAGGTGATCCCCCACATCACCGGCGAGATCCGTGAGCGCATCCACCGGGTGTCGGCCAACTCCGGCGCCGATGTGGTGATCGGCGAGATCGGCGGCACCGTGGGCGACATCGAGTCGCTGCCGTTTCTGGAAGCCATCCGTGAATTCCGCGGCGATGTGGGCCGGCACGACATCGCCTACGTACATGTCACGCTGCTGCCCTACATCGGCACCTCCGGTGAGCTGAAGACCAAGCCCACCCAGCACTCGGTGAAGGAGCTGCGCTCGATCGGCATCCAGCCCGACGTGCTGGTGTGCCGCAGCGATCGCAGCATTTCGGAGGATCTCAAGCGCAAGATCGGCGGCTTCTGCGGCGTGCGGCCCGATGCCGTGATCCAGGCCCTCGATGCCGACAGCATCTATGCCGTGCCCCTGGCGATGGAGCAGGAAGGACTCTGCCGCGAGGTGCTGGATGTGCTGCGTCTGGAGGAGCGGGCCAGCGACATGGCCGGCTGGGCGGAGCTGGTCACCAAACTGCGCAACCCCGGCCCGGCGGTGAAGGTGGCCCTGGTGGGCAAATACGTGCAGCTCAATGACGCCTACCTCTCGGTGGTGGAGGCGCTGCGCCACGCCTGCATCGCCCAGGACGCCTCCCTGGATCTGCACTGGATCTGCGCCGAGCAGATCGAGCAGCAGGGGGCAGCCGCCCTGCTGGACGGCATGGATGCGGTGGTGGTGCCGGGGGGTTTCGGCAACCGCGGCGTCGACGGCAAGGTGGCGGCGATCCGCTGGGCGCGGGAACAGCGGGTGCCCTTCCTCGGGCTGTGCCTGGGGATGCAGTGCGCCGTGATCGAGTGGGCGCGCAACCAGGCTGGGCTGGCCGGCGCCACCAGCGCCGAGCTCGACCCGGACAGCCCCCACCCGGTGATTCACCTCCTGCCCGAGCAGCAGGACGTGGTCGATCTGGGCGGCACGATGCGCCTCGGGGTCTACCCCTGCCGCCTGGCCGGCGGCAGCCTGGCCCATCGGCTCTACGGCGAGGAGGTGGTCTACGAACGGCATCGCCACCGCTACGAGTTCAACAACGCCTACCGGCAGCAGTTCCTGGCATCGGGCTACACGATCAGCGGCAGCTCCCCGGATGGCCGCCTGGTGGAACTGGTGGAACTGCAGGGCCATCCCTTCTTCACAGCCTGCCAGTACCACCCCGAATTCCTCTCCCGCCCCGGACGCCCCCATCCCCTCTTCCGCGGCCTGATCGAAGCCGCCCAACAGCAGGCCGCCAGACCAACAGCGGCCTGAGGACGGCAGCCGGGCTCGCTAGAGGCGGCGAAGCGACTCGGTCTTGTCCTTGAACTCACCCAGCAGCAGCTGCAGGTAGGTGACCTTGCGCAACTTGATGTTGGCAGTGAGGGACATGCCCACCTGCAGGGGCAGCTCCTGGCCCGACTTCACCCGGAACTGCTGGGAGTTCAGGGCCACGATGGCCGGGAAGCGGTAGGTCTGGTTGCGCTCATCCGGCGGCAGGGCGTCGGAGCCGATCGACTTCAGCGTTCCCTCGAGCACGCCGAAGTCGCTGGAGGGGAAGGAATCGATGCTGATCTCCGCCGGCTTGCCCACCTGCACGAAGCCGATGTCGCTGCTCTGGATCTCCACCCGTGCCTGCAGATCGCGGAAGGGCACGATCTTCATCACCGGCTCGCTGCCCTGGGCCACAAAGCCGGGCCCGGTGGGCTTGAGATCAAACACCAGGCCATCGACGGGCGAGCGCACGTCCTGGTAGCGGATGTTGACGCTCAGCTCGGTGAGCTTGCTGCGCAGGTCGGCGAGCTCGCCGTTGAGCTGGGCCGTGGCCTGCTCCAGGATCGCCTGCTGGCGCTTGCGATCCACCTGCACCTTCTCGAGCTCGCCCTCCACCTCGCGCACCTTGTTGCGCTGCTGCAGGTACTGGAGCTCGGCCGCCGCGCCGGATTGCTTCAGCTGCTCGAGCCGCTCCAGGATCTGCTGCTCCAGCTCCAGGTTGCGGCGCAGCACCTGCTGCTCGGTGTCGTTGAGATTGAAGTAGCGCTGCAACTCCAGCTGCTTGAGCTGCAGTTGCTCCTGCTTGGCGCGGATCGACTCCTGGATCGACTGGCGCCGATCGAGGGTGGCCTCATTGTCGAGACGCAGCAGCACCTGGCCCTTGCTCACCCGCTGCCCCTCCTTCACCAGCATCTGATCGAGCACGCCACCCACCGGCATCTGCACGGTGCTCACATCGCCGATCGGCTGGAGCTTGCCGGGGGCCACCACCACCTCGTCGGTCTTGGCCAGGGCGAGCCAGGCCACGCCGGCCGCGGCCGTGCCCACCAGGGCCCAGGTGATCGTGCGCGCCAGGAAGCGCGACTGCTGCAGCGCCATCGACTCATGGCTGCTGCGCACCCGGCGCTCAATGGCGTCCTGGGTGGCCTTGACCAGCGATCCGGGACGGGGACGGGGGGACATCACGCAGCCTCCTGCTGGCGATACAGGGCGTAGTAGCGACCGCGCCGTTCCATCAGCGCGTCGTGGGTGCCCACTTCGGCGATGGCGCCATCGTGGAGCATCACGATCTGATCGGCGCGGCGGATGGTGGTGAGGCGGTGGGTGATGAAGAAGACGGTGCAGTGCTCCAGCCCCTGCAGCAGGTTGTCGCAGACCCGCCGCTCCGTGTCGTAGTCGAGGGCGCTGGTGGCCTCATCCAGCACCAGCAGCTTGGGGTTGGAGAGCAGGGTGCGGGCCAGCGCCAGGCGCTGCCGCTGGCCACCGGAGAGCCCCGCCCCCCGCTCGCCCACGTTGGCGCTGTAGCCCCCCGGCAGCTCCATGATGAAGTCGTGGGCACAGGCCATGCGGGCGGCGGCGATGATCGCCTCACTGCTGGCATCGGGATCGGTGAGGGCGATGTTCTCCGCCACCGTGCCGGTGAACAGCAGGGGGTCCTGGGGCACGATGCCGATCTGGCGGCGCAGGGAGTAGAGCTCCACCTTGTCGATGTCGTAGTGGTCGACCAGGATCCGGCCGGAACTGGGGGAGTAGAGGCGGGTGAGCAGCTTCATCAGCGTGCTCTTGCCGCTGCCGCTCTGGCCCACCACGCCCACGAAGGTGCCGGCGGGAATGTCTAGATCGACGTGGCGCAGCACCTGCGGGGTGGAAGGGGTGAAGCTGAAGCTCACGTCCTGGAACACCACCTGGCCGTCGATCGGCGGCAGGGGAATCTTCTGCTTGTCGGCCTCATCGGATTCCTCCGGCGTGTCGACCACATCGGCCAGACGCTCAAACGACACCTTGAGCTCCTGAATGCTCTGCCAGATGGAAGAGAGCCGCAGCAGGGGCTGGGTGACATAACCGGAGATGATGCGGAAGGCGATCAGCTGGCCCAGGCTCATGTCGCCCTTGAGCACCAGGGTGGCCCCCACCCAGAGCACCATCAACTGGGAGAGTTTCTGCAGCACCTGGGAGGTCTCCACCAGGGCGGTGCCGGTGATCGTCTTCTCGAAGCTGCGGGAGATGTAGCGGTTGTAGAGGTCCTGCCACTTCCAGCGGCTGATCATCTCCACGTTCTGGGCCTTCACCGTCTGGATGCCGGTGAGCACTTCCACCAGATGGCTCTGGGTGCGGGCGTTCTCCTGGGCAGCCTGGCGGTATTGCCGGCGGAACAAGGGCGCCCCCAGCAGGGTGAGACCCACCTGGATCGGCAACACCGAGAGGGCGATCAGGGTGAGCAGCCAGCTGTAGATCACCATCACCACGATGTAGATCACGGAGAAGGCCGTATCCAGCAGGGTGGTGAGGGCCTGGCCGGTGAGGAATTCGCGGATCTTCTCCAGCTCGGCCACCCGCGTGCCCAGTTCACCCACCGGCCGCCGATCGAAGTAGGAGAGCGGCAGCCGCAGCAGGTGGTCGATCACCTCGGCGCCGAGGCGCAGATCGATGCGGTTGGTGGTCTCGGTGAACAGGAAGGTGCGCAGGGCGCCGATCACCCCCTCCATCAGGGTGACCACCACAAGGGCGATGCCCAGCACCTGCAGGGTGTCGAGGCTGCGCTGGCTGATCACCTTGTCGATGATCACCTGGATCAGCAGGGGATTGGCCAGGCTGAACAGCTGCACCACGAAGGAGGCCACCAGCACCTGCAGCAGGATGCCGCGGTAGCGCTGCAGCGCCGGCCAGAACCAGCCGAAGCCAAAGCGCTGGTCGGGGGTGGTGTTGGTGCGCTCCAGCAGCAGCACCTCGATGCCGTCGGGATAGGCCTGCTCGATCTGGGGGGGATCGAGGCTGACCCAGCCATCCCGCGGGGAAGCCAGCACCAGGCCGCGGGCATCCGCTGCCCGCACCAGGGCGAAGCCGTCTTTCCAGGGCACCAGGGCCGGCACCTGCAGGCGGTTGCCCTGGCTGGCCGGCACGCGCACGCCGCTGACGTGCAGGCCCATCATCGCGGCGATGTTGCCGCAGAGCTGCAGGTCAGGGGTCTGGCCGCGGCGGAGCACATCCCGCAGGATCTTCTCAATGGCGTCGCGGCGGAAGGGGAGCTTCAGCTGAGCCGCCAGCATCTGGAAGCAGGCCAGGGTCTCCTCCAGCGGACCACTGCCCCGCAGCAGCCGCAGCTCGGGACGGTCCCGCTGGCCCAGATCCAGGCTGCTGGCCAGGGGCACCCCGGAGCCCTCCTCCACCACCTCGGCCGCCACGATCGCCGCCTCGGGCACGGCGGCGAGAGCGGTGCCGCCCTCCAGGGCCTGGAGGGCGGCCGCCGGCAGGGCAATCAAGCGGGCCGGCAGGGGGCCGCGCACCCGCGGCGGACCCGCGGCCGGATCGAGGGCAACCCCCATCGGCACCTCCTCGAGGTTGTGGCTGGCGGCCAGGAGCAGGTCGCCCGGCGGCATGGCCCGCAGGGCAGCGACCGTGGGCTGCACCAGACGGCACTGGGGCGCGAGCAGCTGCCAGGCCTCCAGCCAGGAGAGGGCCGCCCGCGGCTGGCGCTCCAGCAGCAGCTTCACCAGCGCCAGGATCTCGGCACTGAAGAGCTCCTGGGAGGCCCAGGCGGCGAAACTCGGCTGCTCCTGGAGCAGTGACACCACCAGGCTGTCGGGGATGGCGAGGGCCTCGAGCTCCGCCGCCGCGGCCACCTCCTCACAGGGGGCAGCCCGCAGCAGCGAGGCCAGGCCCACGAAACTGCCGGGCCCCAGCTTCTGGGCCGTGCCCGGAGCCCCGGCCTCCTCGGCCAGCAGCCGCGCGGTGCCCGAGAGGATCAGCAGCACCTCACTGGGAATGAGGCTGGCGTGGCAGAGGGGCTGGCCCAGGCGATAGCGGCGCAGGGGCATGGCCATCAACCCCTGGCGGGTCTGCTCCTCCAGGCCGCGGAACGCGGGATGGTCGGCCAGCAGCGAGGGATCAGCGAGGGGCATGCGACAGGCAGAAGGAGAGGATGACGATCAGGGCGAAAGTGTGATCAACCCGCAGTAGTCGTTGACGAATGAGATAGCCCCTCGAGGCGCTGATCGACCTGTTCCTCCAGCCATTCATTCAGCAGTTCCTGGGTCATGGCATCCGCCACGTACGGGCCGAATGTAGCCGGAACAGAGCTCTCCAGTCGCACCAGCACCCACCAGTCCTCGATCAGGAATGGTTCGATCAACTCTCCCGCCTCGGCACTGCGCAAGCGGTCCACCAGTCGCGGATGGCCCTGGCTGAGGGGCACTGGGCCGACAATGCCCCGCGTTGCCCGCTCAGGGCCCTCCGCATAGGCCGCCGCCAGATCAGCGAAGCTCTGCTCACCCTCACGCACCTGCAGAAAAAGCTCCCTGGCCAGGCCACCATCTTTGGTACGAAGCAAGCTGTAGACCACCTGATCCAGATGGGCCTTGCGAGCCAGGAAGCGCGATTCGGCTCGCGGGGCAAATTGCTCCTGACAGACCTTCCAGATCTTCACTGGATAGGTGATCTGATACTCAAGATCTGCCAGAGATAACCGATGGAGAGCGCAGTAAACCTGCAGGCTCTCATCACTGTCCAGCTCCTGATCAGCAAGGAACTGGCGCCGGGCAGCCGCCTCTTCCTCTGGTTGAAGGCTGACGGTCTGCAGAAGCTCCTCCAGCACTTCCTGGCGAAGGTAGGGACGCAGGAGGCGATAGCGCGCCAGCTTGCTGCAGTCTGGAGAGGCCATCGTCATGCCAAGGTTGCAGCCATCTTGGCAACTGTTCCGAGAGTGTCTTCCGGATCGCTCGCCTCCCGGACGCCGCGGGCGCAGGTTCCCTAGGTTGAGGACAGCGCCCCCCTGCCGCCATGGACGCCCCGCCAGCCCTGCCGGTGGTGGAGATCTTCCACTCCCTCCAGG
>VGPU01000069.1 GCA_016882525.1 Cyanobacteria bacterium M_surface_10_m2_119
CTGGCCGGGATCCGCTCCTCAATCGACACGTAGGAGAACAGGGAGCCGCTGGGCTCCCGGTGGCCTCGCATCTGGGCTGGGCAGTTAGCCCATTTTCGCAGAGTAGGCCGGGTTTTTCAGCAAACTCCTAGGGCTGAGTTCTTGCTCTCCTTGCTGCTCCTTTGAAGCCCTCCCTCTCTGATCGGGCCAGTGGACTCTTCAATGCACTGGCGCTGCGCTTCGATGCCGGCGATGCAGCAGCAACAGACCTTCAGCGCTGTCTGCGGCTGGTGCTGGTGGACACCATGGCCGTAGCCATGGCCGGCCTCGGACAGCCAGCCCTCCGGGCTTTGCAGGAGCAGCAGCAGAGGCTGGCCCCCGGCCCCGTGGAACTGCCCGGGCTGGGGGGCTCCCTGACAGCCGGTGCCGCGACCCAAGTGCTGGCGGCGGCGGCTTGTTGGGACGAACTGGTGGAGGGCTATGCACCCGCCCATGGCCGACCGGCTTTGCATGTGGTGCCTGTCTGCCTGGCCCTGGGAGAGGCGCTTCAACGTCCCCTGGGGGCCGTGCTGATGGCACTGCTGCAGGGCTATGAACTGGGAGCTCGTTTCGGCGAGGCCTACCGGGTGCCGGCGGGGGAGCATGTCGACGGCACATGGGGCACCGTGGGGGCGACCATGGCCGCAAGCGTCCTGCTGCAGCTCCCCCCACCTCAACGGGCCGGAGCACTGACTGCAGCCCTCGCGCAGATGACCCGCAGCCTGTTCCGACCGGTCGGGGAGGGCGCCACCAGCCGGTTGCTCCACCCCGGTCTTGCCGCGGCCAGAGGCATCGATCTGGCGCTGGCAGCCGGGGCTGGTTTTGGCGGTCCGGATGGGCTGGACCAGGATGCCGTTCTGAACGCCCTTTGGCGCCATCCGCCTGATCTGGGCATTCGCCACGGCACGGCAATCGAGGCCGGCTACGTGAAGCTCTGGCCGGGAGCCAGGCATCTCCACTACGCCTCTGCGGCGGCGCTGTGCTGGCGTCAGCGCCGCAACAGCGTTCCGGAGCGTGCCGCCTGGTCGGCGCAACAGCCGGGTGTGATTCGCCTGCGCACCTACCGCGAAGCATGCACCTACTGCGATCACCCCCGGCCACGCAATCGCATCCAAGCCCAGTTCAGCCTGCAGTTCGCGGTGGCCGCGACATTGTTGTGGGGCGAACTGCAGCCGGCTTCGTTTCAGGAGGAGCGCCTGAGCGATCTCCAGCTGATCAACCTGCTGGAGCACATCCACGTGGAGGCTGTTGACGACCATCCCGGCCGGTGGGCCGAACTGATGGTGTGCGAGGCCGGCGGCCCCGTCGAAAGCGAGCTGGTGCTCGGGCTTCCGGGCGATCCCAACCTGCCGATCAGCGAGCCAGAACGGCTGGCCAAGGCCCGCTCTCTGATGGAGCCGCTCATCGGTCCGGCCAGAGCAGCCGGCCTGATGCAGCACTGGCTGGAGGCCTCGCTTCAGGAACCGCTGCTGCCGCCTGGGCGGCTCCCAAGGGGCGGAATCAAAAGGGATTGAAGAGGTTGTCGACCCCGGAGTCATCGCTGCAGCGGGCGAAGCCCTCGAGCCGGGCCAGCAGCTGCCGGTAGAGGTCGGTGCCCCGGTGGCTGCCGGCGGGATCACAGCGCAGGAGCCAATCGGCAGCGCAGAGATTGGACGAGATGAGAGGAGCAGAGAGAGCCTGCACCACCTGGCCCATCGCCGCGATGGTCAGCATGCCCGTTCCAGACAGCAGAACGGCCGTCCGCGGTGGGGGCGAAACGGACGCGAGGTAGTCCGCGATCTCGGCCTGCTGGATCCCGTAGGCATCGCTCGAGCCGAGGGTCGACAGGATCGAACGGGTGGTGATCACCTCAAAACCGGCGGCCACCCAGTAGGCCTCCGCCTCGGCAATCAACCAGTCGGGATAGGGCAACTCCAGCTGAAGTCGCTGAAAGCCGAGCCGTTGCAACAGCTCCAGCACCGCCAGGCTGCAGGTCTGGAAGGGGATCCCCAATTCACGGCTGACCGCAGCACAGCGACGCCGGTCTTCCTCCGGCCCAAGTCGGTAGTTCGACCCAGTACATCCCACCAGGATTCCTGCCAAAGGCAGGTTGCCGAAGCGGAGCGCCGTATCGAGATAGGCATCCAGATAAAGAGCGTTGCGCGCTGCCAGATTCTCCCCGGGAAACCAGGGCAGCCGAGAGGTGTAGACGTAAGGCGACTGACCCGTAAGCGCATGGATCTCCACCTCCAGAGTGGGATTGGCCGGGGGAACGATCAACCCCACCGCCGCAGAGGAACGCTCGTTCATGGCAGCTCGACGAGGTCAAGCAGGGAAGCCCGGCGGAGCTTAAGGCGCCTCTGTTGCCGATCCAGGGCTGCACCTGGAGCCTGGGTCCCTGTCGCTGGAGTGATGCCATCGAGGGGTGTGCCGCCGGCCAACAGTTCAGAGGTGCGCGGCAGCAAAGCGTCGATGGTGCGGGCTTGCCAGTGCAAGGCCCACCTGGCCAGGGCCTGGGTGGTGGTTCCCGCAGACACGCCGGATGCCAGGGCCTCAGCGAGGGCCAGGCCCTCGAGCAGGCCAAAATTCATGTTGAGGCCGCCGCGGGTGTTGGTCACGTGCGCAGCGTCTCCCAGCACCAGAGCAGCCCCAACCTGGCGCTCGGGCACGCATCGCTGGGCGACCCTGTAGTGATCCATGTGCAGTGGTGTGTCCTGCCACCAGGCTGGCTCGACCAGCGAAGCAAAGAGCTCCGAAAGCACCTCGCGGGCCCAGGAGTCATCCGTCAGTGCCCGCTGGCATTCGTGGATCAAAGGCCGGAGGATCAACCGCCATCCCTCCGGCATGCGCAGGACGCTGAGGGAGCGCGCGCCCGCCTTGAGGTAGGTGACACCCGCCAGCTGCTGCGCGATCACCTCGGGCAGCGCAGGCAGCGTCAACCGCAGCACCGGCTCTGGAAGATCCACGCCGTCGAAGGCCAGCCCCAGCTGCTGCCGCAAACTGCTGCGGGCCCCATCGGCCACCACCAGCCAACGGCCTGCAAGGCGCACCGTGCGATCACCGCCCGTTGCAGGCCGCAGCCGCAGCCGCACACCCTCGCAGGCCCCGTTCGACTCCAACACCTCCACCCGGTGATGCTCCAGCAAAGCCACGGGCGGACCACCAGGAGCGGCAAGCCGCTGCAGCAACAACCGACGCAGGGCAGCCTGCTCCAGATGCAGGCGAAAGGGGTGGAGGGTATCCCCCCCGATCACGGCGTAGTCGAGGTCCTGGTGGCTGCCGGTGGGGAGATCCCAGGAGCGGACCCGGTCGACCTTCACCCCAGCCGACAACAGAGGCGCCGTCAGACCGAGCCCCGCCAGTCGATCGAGCACTGCCGGCTGGAAGGTGGAGGCCCGCGAGCGATTGTGTGCCCACGCATGTTGTTCCACCACGGTGCAGGGCAAGCCGCACTGGCGCAGGCGAAAGGCGGTAAGCAGCCCGACGGGGCCGCCGCCCACCACCAGCACCGATGACGTCGACACAGGCACCCTCAGCCTGGGCACGGCGCCAGGAAGGCATCGGCGGCGTAACCAATCACCCAGCGGGCGCCGCAGCGTCGAAAGGCCGCATGAACCTCCGCCAGGTAGTCGGCCAAATCGAGCAGACCAGCCTGGGCGGCTAGCACCGCCATGCTGTATTCCCCGCTGACGTGATACACAGCAACGGGATGGGTGGAGCGGCGACAGGCCTCCGCCAGCACGTCCAGATAGGGCAGGGCTGGCTTGACGATGGTGGCCACTGCCCCTTGGGCGATGTCGCGCTCAAGTTGGTCGAGGGCTGTCTCGGCATCGTCATAGTCAAATTGATACGACTTGCGCGTCAGACCCAGCCGGGAGCCAATGGCCTGGCGATAGGGCCCATAAAGCGAAGAGGAAAACTTGGTGCTGTAAGGAATCAACGCTGCCCGCAATCCCCGCCGCTCCAGTGCCTGGCGGATCGCCCCTGTCTGATGCGGCAGCGACAGGCAAGGGGCGACGGCATCTGCCCCGGCCGCAGCAAAACAGCAGGCCAGCTCAGCGGCGGCGGCATAGGAGTCCTCGACTGCGATTCGGCCATCGCGCAGCACCACACTCTGCCCCGACGACTGATAAGGAGACAGGCCCACATCCGCGATCAGGGCGACGTCCTCGCCCCACCGACGGCGCGCTTCCCGCAACAGCCTCACAACACAGAACTGGGGAGAATGGGCTAGAGCGAGGCTGGGGGCCTCGTTCACCGCCACGACAAGCCAGGAGCTCAGGCCCTGCTCGAGACGCAGGGCCATGTGGATGAGCGCCGACTCGACACTGTGCACCCTGGAGCCAGGAATCGCCGAGGGGCGATCCTCAGCAGCATCCGAAACAAAGAGACATTCGATATAATCGAATTGGCCCAGAGCGGGCTGCATAGAGATCATCTCCGACCCTCAAGAATCAGCCGGTCATGACCGCGGAATCGGTCTGCCACCATCCGTCGAGACGCCGCATCGTCACAGGAGAGGGCCTGAAATCGGTCGCACAGCGCTTCCAGCACGACGGCCCCCTCCATCCGGGCGAGATGGAGACCCAGGCACTGGTGAAGGCCAGGCGCAAAGCTGAGATGGGGGTTCGGCACGCGATCAAGACGGAATGCCGTGGGGTCGGCGAAGACCCGTGGATCGTGGTTGGCCGCCCCGACAAGCACGGTGACCGAATCACCCGCACGAATCGTGCGGCCGTCGACGTCCAGATCCTCGGTGGCCACGCTGGCATTCAGGGCCTGGGCGGGCGCATCCCAGCGCAACACCTCCTCAACGGCCGCAGGGATCAGACGACGGTCGGAGCGCACCCTGGAGTAGGTGTCGGGATGGAGGGCCATAGCCCGGGCCAGGGTGCCAATCAACAACCGCAAGGTGTAAACACTGGCAGAGTAAAAGTTACTGCTAATAATCAGCAACAACTGATCATCAGAGAGGCTGACATCTTCGCCGGGATCGGCAATCAGCCGACTCAGCAAATCGCCGCAGGGCTCAGCGCGACGCCGCTGAATCAGGGGCAGAAAATAATGGCGATAGACCGCAATGGCGTCATCGCCACCCGTAGCCGTTTCTTCTGTCTGGGTAAGCCCTCGAGCCCGCACAAAACCTGACACTTGCTCAGCCATTTCAAGCTGTTGATCGGCGGGCACGCCCATCAACTCGCTGGTCACCATGAACGGCAAAAGGTTGGCGAGAATCGCAACAAGATCAAATCTGGATTGATCCGGCACGGCGGCCAGGCAACGATCAACAAACTGCCGCGTAAATATCGACAAGTCGCCAAGATTGATGCCACGGTAGGCCTGGGTAACATGCTTACGCATACGGCTGTGCTGCTCGCCATCCATGTAGGGGATGTCGAATTTCTGGCGCTCAAAGATACGTTGAGCACCGAAGCGAGCAATCAGCTTGTCAAGATGGTCCTGGCGGCTGTACCGAGGATCACGCATGTGCTCAAGGCCCTCTGCATAGGCCAGAATCACCCAGAGCCGGGGGCCTTCGCACCAGTGCACGGCACACTCCTGGCGCAAGGCCGCGTAGGTGGCATATGGATCATCAACCCCAGGCAGGCAGGGATTAGCACTGAACGCTTCACGGTATAGATCCATGGTGCCGCGAACACTCAGATCAATCACACTGTAAACCGTTCATCATCCATAGCAGGGGCTGTCAGCAGAGTGGATCGGGATGGGTTGAGTCACGTGGTCCGAGCGTCGGAACTCTTACTCATTGGCACGGATCAGCCCCGCCAGCTGCGCTGCCGCGTGCTGCAGTCGCCCCTGGCGGGGGTAAGCGATCGCATTTTCCGCAGCCTGGTGCGCCGCTGGGCGCCTGATGCCCTGCTGTTCACCGAGATGGTGAACGCCACCAGCCTGGAGCTGGGCCATGGCCTGATCAAGGTGGAGGAGCTGGCCAGTGAGCCCGGCCCGATCGGCGTGCAGCTGTTCGATCACCGTCCGGCCGCCATGGCCGATGCTGCCCGCCGCGCCGAGGCCGCCGGTGCCTTTCTGATCGACATCAACATGGGCTGCCCTGTGAAGAAGATCGCCAAAAAAGGCGGAGGCAGTGGCCTGATCCGCGACCCCGAGCTGGCCGCCCGCATCGTGGAGACCGTGGCGGCGGCGGTGACGATTCCGGTCACGGTGAAGACGCGCCTGGGCTGGTGCGGTGGCGGCGAGCAGGGTGCGACCCAGGCCAGCGCCGTGAGTTGGTGCCGCCGGCTGGAACACGCGGGCGCCCAAATGCTGACCCTGCACGGCCGCACCCGCGAACAGGGCTTCAAAGGGCAGGCCGACTGGGCCGCGATCGCCGCCGTGAAGGCAGCCCTTACCATCCCGGTGATCGCCAACGGCGATATCAGCAGTCCCCAAGACGCCCTGCGCTGCCTGGAGGAGACAGGAGCCGACGGCGTGATGGTGGGACGGGGCACCATGGGCGCGCCCTGGCTGGTGGGGCAGATCGACGCCGCCCTCTCAGGCCGGCCGATCCCACCCACGCCAGGTGCCAACGACAAACTGACCCTGGCCGCCGAGCAGCTGCGCGCTCTGGTGGCGGCCAAGGGCAACCACGGCCTGCTGATCGCCCGAAAGCACCTCAGCTGGACCTGCAACGGCTTCCCTGGCGCCCCCCAACTACGCCATGCCTTGATGCGGGCGCCCACTCCGGCCGAGGCCCTGGCCCTGCTGGAGCAGACCCAAGACGCGCTCTGAGCTACGGCAACACCTCGGGCCAGCCCTGGCGGATCAGCAGCAGCGAGAAATAGGGCTGCTCTTCGGCCGGCACCGCCGCGGCCGGCGCCACCAGCTCATCCGGCCAGCCCACCCGCTGGGCGAACAGGGCCTGCTCCAACAGGGCCCGCCGCTCCAGCAGGGGGCGCAACCAGGCCCAGCGATGGCCGAGTTTGAGTAGGGCCAGCAGGGTGCCGGAGGCTGCAGCCTGCTCCAGCAGAGCCTCCAGCTCGGCAGCGGTCTCCGGGGTCGGTCGGATCAGCAACCCCTCACTCTGCAGGGCCAGGGGCCAGACCAGGCCAGCGCTGGAGGCGGCGGCTGCCGCCGCACACACCGCCGGCACCCCGGGGATCAGCCGCAGCGGGCACTGCGGATGGCGCTGGCGCAGGGCCAACAGCACGTAGGAACTGCTGGCGAACAACGAGCCATCACCCTCGCAGAGGAGCACCACGGCCGCACCTGCCGCCACCTCAGCCGCCAGGCCATCGGCCGCCGCATGCCAGGCAGCAATGCGCGGCGCGGCCTCGGCCACCATCGGAAACAGCAGTGGCAGCCGCCGTTGGCCCGCGCCGATCCAGGGGGCCGCGATCGCCGCGGCCATGCCACCGGCACCATCCCGCGCCACCGGATAGGCCACCACTGCAGCCGCCTGGATGGCACGCACCGCCGCCACCGTCAGCAGCTCCGGATCGCCCGGTCCAACGCTCACCACGGTGAGGCCCGGGGACCAGGACGGGGCGGCGCTGCCTAGGTTGGAGATTGGAGGCGCCAGCGCCATGAGTCTGCTTGCCATCTATCGGCACCATGCCAGCTCCCGGGCCGCGAGCCTGCCCGGGCAACACAGCCAGCGGCTGCCGGAGCTGATCACCAGCGACGCCGACCTGATCGCCGAGGAGCTGGCTAGCCGCGGCATCCGTTTCCAGCGTTGGCCCGCCCGCGCCAACCTGCCGGCCGGGGCCGATCAGGCCACCATTCTGGCGGCCTATGCCGAGGAGGTTGGCCGCGTGCAAGCCGAGGGCGGGTATTCCACGGTGGATGCGATCCGTCTCCACCCCGACCACCCCGATCGGGACTCCCTGCGCCAGAAATTTCTGGCGGAACACGTCCACAGCGAAGACGAGGTGCGCTTCTTCGTGGAGGGTCAGGGCCTGTTCTGTCTCCACATCGGCGAGGAGGTGATCCAGGTGGTGTGTCAGGCCGACGACTGGATCGCCGTACCCGCAGGCACGCAGCACTGGTTCGACATGGGCCCGCAACCCAGGTTCTGCGCCCTGCGCTTCTTCCACAACCCCGAGGGCTGGGTGGCCCAGTTCACCGGCGATCCGATCGCCCGCAGCTATCCGCTGCTGGATCAGGTGCTGGCGCCAACGGGCTGAACCACCCCCGGTGAGTGCATGCGCACCTGATCGCAGTCCGACAGGGAGCCCTGCAACGCCTGCACCTCCTGCTCAGCGAGCTCCTCCAGCCGGGCCGCCGTGGTCTCCCGACCGAAGCGGGTTTCGCACAGCACCCAGTAAATGCCGAAATGGCGGGCCTCACTGGCCAGCAGGTCGCCATAGAGCGCCCGCAGGTCTGGGTCCGGTAAGTGCTCGGCGAGCAGGGCCATGCGCTCGTGGCTTCGGGCCTCGATCAGCCCCGCCACCAGGAAGGCGTCGAGCATGCGGGCCGGCTCATCCCGGCGTACCGCCTTGGTGAGCGAGGCCCCGTAGCCAGGGGCCGGCAGGGGCTTGAGGGCGAGGCCGCGCCGCCGCATCAGCCCCCGCACCAACTCGAAATGCTCCAGTTCCTCTCGGGCCAGGGGGCTGAGGGCCTCTGCCAGGGCCTCGTCGCCGGGGTAGCGAAACATCAACTGCAAGGCCACTCCGGCCGCCTTGCGCTCGCAGTGGGCGTGATCGATCAGCAGCAGGTCAGGGCGGGCGATGGCCTGCTGCAGCCAGTGGTCGCTGGTGGGAGCCTCCAGCCAGCGGATGCGGGCGGGGGCCAGGCTGGGGTTTGGGCTGGGCAAAGCCTGGGGAAGCGCATGCATCACGCCGACCTCTGCAGGTGGGCCACCAGGCCCTCGAGTGCCAGACCGTAACTGAGGGCGCCGAAACCGCAGATCACCCCCACGGCCCGGTCGGCCAGAAAAGATTGATGGCGAAAGGGCTCGCGGGCATGGGTGTTGCTCAGGTGCAGTTCCACATAGGGGATAGCCACCGCAAGGAGGGCATCACGCAGGGCGATGGAGGTGTGGGTGTAGGCCGCCGCGTTGATCAGGATGCCGTCCACCGCACCCCGCGCCCCCTGGATCCGGTCCACCAGCGCTCCCTCGTGATTGCTCTGAAAGCACTCGAGGGCCACTGCATGGGCAGCGGCTCGGCGGCGGAGCTCCTCGTTGATCTCGTCGAGGGTGATGCTGCCGTACAGCCCGGGCTCCCGCTCACCGAGCAGGTTGAGGTTGGGGCCATGGAGAACGAGCAGCTGCATGGCAGGATCGGCAAAACACCAGCCAAGCAGGGCGGGGGACAGGCCGGCTGGTAAGGTCTTGGGGTGTGGTTCGGGTCGGTGCCCGAGTGGTTAATGGGGGCGGACTGTAAATCCGCTGGCTCTGCCTACGCTGGTTCAAATCCAGCCCGGCCCACCTTCCACATGCCC
>VGPU01000070.1 GCA_016882525.1 Cyanobacteria bacterium M_surface_10_m2_119
GATCCGGCGGATCGATCCCCGCACACGCATCCACCAGCGCCAGTGGCCCCAGCTGCGGGAGCTGCGCGACGACCTCAGCCGCCTCGATGCCCTGGTGCTGGGGCTCGACGGCCGCCGCACCCGGGAGACGCAACTGCTGCTGCAGTCGGCCTGGGCCGGCCAGGAGCGCCGGCCGGTGCTGGTGAGTGCCTACCCGGGAATCCTCTTCCGCCACCAGCTGGAGGGAATGATGGATCGCTCGGGGGTGGATCTGCTCTGCCTGAATGCCGAGAGCGATGCAGCGCTCTACCACCAGGGCTGTGCGGCCCTGGGCCTCGATGGCCGCAATGCGGAGCTCACCGGCCTGCCGATCCTCTGGCCGCTGCAACCGCGGCTGCAGGTGCCGGAGCTAGCGGCGATCGTGTTCTTTGAGCAGCCCTCCGTGCCGGACAACCCGATCCAGCGCAAATACCTCTGCCGCCGGCTGGCGGATCTGGCCAAGGCCTGGCCCCAGCATCCGGTGATCTTCAAGCCACGCACCTCGCCGGTGGAGGCCACCCTCCACCGCCACCACGGCGAGATGGCCAGCCGGGTGGAGAAGCTCAGCCGCCGCATCCCCAACCTGGAGATCAGCTACAAGCCGAGCCTCAACCTGCTCAAACGCTGCGGCTGTGCGATCACCGTCTCCTCCACCGCGGCGATGGAGGCGATGGCCCTGGGCATCAGCACCCGCATCGTCGCCGATCTCGGGGTGAACGAGAGCCTGGGCAACCACTATTTCCTGGAATCGGGCGCCCTGGCCAGCTTCGATGCGATCGTGCGCGACCCCTTCACCCCCGTGCACCACCAGCCCTGGCTGGAGCGCCAGGGTTACCGGGCCGACGGCGCCGAGCGCTTTGTGAACGCCCTCGCCAGCCGCATCGCCAACCCGCCCAGCGGAGATGCCCTGCCCCGGCCGGGGCCGGCGGGTTGGGGCAGCAGCGCCTGGCAGGCCTACGCCCTGGCCAAGGGGGGGCGGCGCATGCTGAGTTCGGCGGGGGCCCGCTCCCGCCAGGTCGCCAGCCACCGGGGGCGCGACCTGCTGCGGCGCATCCGCCAGAACCTGGTGGGCCTGTGGCTGCTGGAGCGGGTGTTCAAGGGGCGATGAGGCTGGGGTTGATCTGCGACGGCGAGCCGGGCCTGGGGGCCTGCCAGCGCCTGGGCTGCGCCCTGGCCCACGCGGGGGCGGCGGTGACCCTGATCAGCACCGCCCCCCCGGCCGGCCGGCCGGGAACGCCAGCAGGGGCATCGAACGATGCCCTGGGCTGGCTGCCCCTGGCGCCCTTGGCCGCGGCCACCAGCGACCTGGTGCAGGGCTTCGATGCCCTGGGGGTGTTTCTGGAGGGCAGTGCGCTCACGGCCTTCCGCTCGGCCCACCAGCAGGCAGCGGAACTGCGGGGGCGGCCAGCCTGCCTGCTGTTCACCGGGCCGTTCCGACCCCTTTGCGGCGACGCCCTGATGGCCGACCTGCTGCCCCGGCTGGGCTACGACCTGATCGCCGTGCAGGGGGAGGCCCAGCGCCAGGAACTGGACTGGCTGCTGCGCAGCTGCGGCCGCAGCGGGCAGGCCCAGGTGATGCTCGGTCTGTGGTGCCTGCCCACCGAGCCCATCGGCCATGCCCCCCCGCAGGATCCCGTGCTGCTGGTGCTCGACAACGCCCAGGTGCCGCCCTCGCCGTTCGCCAACAGAGTGCTCTACCAGCGGCTGCGCAGCATCGCCCTGGAGACGCCTTCCTGGCAGGTGCGCCTCCAGCCGGACGCCCCGCTGCCGCCGGATCCGAGCGACTGGCCTGAGACCTCCCTGCTCTGGCACGGGCTGCAGGATCGCCAGCGGCCCGCCAACCTGCAGCTGGGCGAGGGGGATGACCTGCTGCTGGCCCTGATGCAGGCCAGCGCCTGCCTGGGCATCGGCTCCAGCTGGCTGATCACGGCGATGGTGTGGGGCAAGCCCACGGTGGTGCTGGGCGACTACGGCATCCGCACCGAGTTCAACGGGCCCCTGTTCTTCGGCAGTGGCTGCATGGCCCGGCTCGCCGACTCCCTGCCCCTGGAGCGCCTGCGGGAGCGCCCCGCAGTGAACGCCGCCTGGCTGGATGCCCGGGGCTGGGGAATCGCCGATGGTCCGGCCCGCCTGCTCCGCCAGCTGGAGGCCCTGCGGCCATGACCGTGAACGTGCTGCTGGTGGCCGACAGCGACAGCCAGCTGCTGGCCTGTCAGGCCCTGGCGCGTCACGGCGATGGGCGGGAGGTGCGCTTCACGGTGAACGCCATCCCCCGGGAGGGCACCCCGGAGACCGTGCTGCAGGCCCTGGAGCGCGGTGGCCCCCTCTGGCGCCTCACCCCCCTGCAACTCCTGGCCGACCCGCGGCTGGACGACTTCGCCGCCATCGGCGTTTACCTCACCGGCAGCAAGCTGGCGGAGTTCCGCAGCGTGTATCAGCTGAGCCGGGAGCAACAGCGGCGGCCGCGACGGCCCCTGTTCTGCGGCTTCAACGGCGTGGTGCTGGAGCGCTTCGAGGAGGCGATCGCCTGGCGCCTGGGCTACGACCTGATCTGCCTGAACGGCCCCCGCGACCAGGCGCGCCTGGAGCTGCTGCTGCGCCACACCCCCTTCAGCGGCCAGCGCACGGTGCTCACCGGCCTGGGCCGCCAGCGCCCCCAGGCGCCAGGAAACGAGCGCCCCCGCCGAATGGTGTTCGCCGAGCAGGTGGTGATGCCCGCAGCCCTGGCGGAGCGGCGGCGTCTGGTGCGGATCCTGGCGCGTCTGGCCCGCCGCTCGCCGGAGTGGGAGCTGCTGATCAAGCCGCGGGTGGCCCCCCATGAATCCACCTTCCACGCGGTGGACACCCACATCAGCCACACCCTGCGCGACACCCTCGGCAGCCCGCCGGCCAACCTGCAGCTCAGCTACGCGCCCCTGCCGAAGCTGCTCGCCCAGAGCCGGCTGCTCGGCACCGTGTCGTCGACGGCGCTGTTTGATGCCCTCGATCTCGGCTGCCGCGCCGTGGTGATGGACGATTTCGGCCTGCGCCCCGACCTGGGCACCCCCTTCTTCGCCGGCTCCGGCCTGCTGCGCTCCCTGGCCACGGCCGACGATCTCGACAGCCTGGCGGCCGCCGCGGATCCGGATCCGGCCTGGCTGCACTGGGTGGGCTATCACCCCCAGTTCTCGCCGGCCAACCTGCTGGAGGCCCTGCGGGAGCTGCAGACCCATCCCCTGCCGCCGCTGCAGCTCAGCCAGCCGGGCTACGTGGTGAACGCGGCCGATCTCTCCACCAACCAGCTGCGGCGGGGGGCCGAGACCGCCATCCGCTGCGGCGATCTGGAGGAGGCCACCCGATTGCTGGAGATGGCCCAGCTGCAGCGGCCCGACAACCGCAACATCAGCCGACGCTTGGCGGCCCTGCGCCTGAGGCCCGCCCTGCTCCGCCGCCTCGCCCTGCTGGTGACCCCCCGCTTCCGGCTCTAGAGTCGGGCACCAGAAACGGCGGGTGAGCAATAGGTGCAAGCGGTGCAGATCGAGCGGAATTTCACCCAGTTCGTGGTCTTCGCCGAAGACTCGATCCTCACCGCCCTCAACAAGATCACGGCCAACCAGTGCCGGCTGATCTTCGTGGTGTCGGAGGGGGGAATCCTCCAGGGCGTGCTCAGCGACGGCGATTTCCGCCGCTGGATCGCCGCCACCGACGCGATCGACCTGGGCAGGCCGGTGACGGCCGCCATGAACGCCGCCTGCGTCACCGCCCCTGAGGGCAGCGCTGCCGCCGACCTGGCGGGCCTGTTCTCCCAGAAGATTCAGGTAATCCCCCTGCTCGACGACCACGGCCGGGTGGTGGCCGTGGCCCGGGGCGGGCAGCGCCAGCTCCTGCTGGGAGAGCGGGCGATCGGCGAGGGGGCCCCGGCCTTCCTGATCGCCGAGATCGGCAACAACCACAACGGCTCCCTGGAGCTGGCCCTGCAGCTGATCGATGCGGCGGCCGCCGCCGGCGCCGACTGCGCCAAGTTCCAGATGCGCGACATGGGGCAGCTGTACGTGAACGCGGGCGACAGCAACGACATGGCGTCGGATCTGGGCACCCAGTACACCCTGGATCTGCTGGAGCGCTTCCAGCTCAGCGACGACGAGCTCTTCCGCTGTTTCGACCACACGGTGAGCCAGGGTCTGATCCCCCTCTGCACCCCCTGGGACACCACCAGCCTGGCCAAGCTGGAGCGCTGGGGAATGGCCGGCTACAAGGTGGCCTCGGCCGACTTCACCAACCACGACCTGCTCAGTGCCATCGCCGCCACGGGCAAGCCCCTGATCGCCTCCACGGGGATGGCCACCGAGCAGGAGATCAGCGCCGGCATCCGCCACCTGCGCGAGCAGAGCGCCTCCTTTGCTCTGCTGCACTGCAACTCCACCTACCCCACCCCGTTCAAGGACGTGAACCTGCGCTACCTGCGCCGGCTGGCGGAGCTGGCGGAGGCGCCGGTGGGCTACTCGGGCCATGAGCGGGGCTACGCCGTGCCGATCGCCGCCGTGGCCCTGGGGGCCGCGGTGATCGAGAAACACATCACCGTCGACCGGGGGATGGAGGGCAACGACCACAAGGTGAGCCTGCTGCCCGACGAATTCACGGCGATGGTGGCGGGCATCCGGGCCGTGGAGGAATCGATGGGCAGCGAGGCGGCCCGCAGCCTCAGCCAGGGGGAGCTGATGAACCGGGAGGTGCTGGCCAAGAGCCTGGTGGCGGCCTGTCCGATCCCCGCCGGCACGGTGATCAGCCGGGAGATGGTGCGCATCCAGAGTCCCGGCCAGGGTCTGCAGCCCTACCGCCTCAACGACCTGGTGGGCCGCAGCCTCAGCAGCGACAAAGCCGAGGGCGACTTCTTCTTCGAATCCGACCTGAAGCGACCGGCCGCCAAACCGCGTCCCTACCGCTTCGCCAATCCCTTCGGCGTGCCGGTGCGCTATCACGACCTCGAGCAATTCTGCGGGGTGAGCAACCTCGATCTCGTGGAAATCCACCTCAGCTACAAAGATGTGGAGGTGGACATCGATGCCGTGCTGCCGGAGCGGGTGCCGATGGGGCTGGTGGTGCATGCCCCGGAGCTGTTCGCCGGCGACCACACCCTCGATCTCTGCACCGACGACGACGCCTACCGGCGCCATTCAGTGGCTGAGTTGCAGCGGGTGCTCGACCTCTCCGCCCGCCTGCGCACCCGCTTCAGCTGCCCGGCCCCGGTGCTGCTGGTGACGAACGTGGGGGGATTCTCCGCCAACCGCCACCTCAGCCAGCAGGAGCGCGAGCCGCTGTTGGAGCGGCTGGCCACAAGCCTGGCGGAACTCCGCTGCGACGGCGTGGAGATCATTCCCCAGACCATGCCCCCCTTCCCCTGGCACTTCGGCGGCCAGCGCTATCACAACCTGTTCGTCGATGCCGACTGCATCGAGGGCTTCTGCCGGGAGCAGGGCCTGCGGGTGTGCCTCGATGTGTCGCACTCGAAGCTGGCCTGCAACCACCTGCGCGAACCCTTCTCCCGCTTCCTGGAGCGCATCCTGCCCTTCACCGCCCACCTGCACCTGGCCGATGCGGCCGGGGTGGATGGCGAAGGGCTTCAGATCGATGAGGGGGATGTCGACTGGCCCCAGGTGTTCAGCCAGCTGAACCGGCTGGCCCCCACCGCCTCCTTCATTCCGGAGATCTGGCAGGGCCACAAGAACAACGGCGAGGGGGCCTGGCTGGCGCTGGAGCGGCTGGAGAGCCACCAGCTCGCCGTGGGGCCGTCCCTGGTCGCCGCGTGAGGACCTGCCCGTGAGCGAGCACTTCATCCAGTTCCAGAACCTGCCGCTCATCTACGGCCGGGTGCCGAAGGTGGCCAATTCCTCGGTGAAGGCGGCCCTCACCCGCCTGCTCGAGCAGCCGCCGGAGGAGGGATACCGCACCACGGCCGACGCCTTCTGGCGCAAGGGCACCCACGGCGAGACGGCGATGATCGGCGCGGAGCAGGCCCTGCAGAAGCGCAGCAGCCACTTCATCTTCAGCTTCGTGCGCAACCCCTTCGATCGGCTGGTCTCGGCTTACAACAACAAGCTGATCGAGAACGACAGCCTCTCCACGGCAATGCAGCGGATGGGGCTGGAGCGGCAGATGCCCTTCCCCCGTTTTCTCGAGGTGGTGGCCGCCACGGCCGACGCCGACCTCGACGTGCACCTGCTTCCTCAGAGCAGCATCCTCTGCGTGGAGGGGGTGCCCGTGCCGGGATTCATCGGCCAGATGGAGGCCATGGCCGAGCACTGGCAGCTGCTGCGCCAGCGGATGCGCCAGGCGGGGCTGCCCGCCCTAGGCAAGCTGCCCAGCAAGAACGTGCGCCGCACCGGCGGCAGCGACCTGAGCCCCTATTTCAATGATGACAGCCTGATCACCCTGGCCCGGGACCGTTACCGCCAGGACGTGGAGCTGTTCTACGGCGACTACCCCCTGGAGCAGCTGGCCCGGGGAGAGCTGGGCGGCTCAGCCAGCCCGCTGGAGCGTTTTGCAGCGGTTGCCCCCATCTGAGACGGCAGGGCTGCTGGCCTACGATTCAGCGCTGATTCCATCATTCAGGGAGACATCATCTTGGGCCTCAACCGCCGACTGCGCACGGTGATCGATGCCGGTCTGCGGGGAGATCACCAGGCAGATGTTGAAGCTCTCGGCAAAAGACTGCCCAATTTCATCATCATCGGCGCGGCTAAATCAGCCACCACCACCCTCACCACAATCCTGCCGCGCCACCCCGACATCTTCATCAGCCATCCCAAGGAGCCGAAGTTCTTCGGTCGGCGCTACGACAAGGGATGGGAGTGGTACGGGCGGCTGTTCAAACCCGGCAAAAGCTGCAAACTCCGCGGTGAGGGCAGCACGATGTACGCCAGCGCCCTCAAGAGTTTTGCCCAGGCACCGGCCCTGATGCACCGCTACCTGCCCGAGCTGAAACTCGTGTATGTGGTTCGGGATCCGCTCAAGCGCATCGTGTCGCAATGGCGCCATCGCAAGGGCCGCCAACCTCGCACCCGCGACTTCCAGCATTTGATGAGCTCCCGCCATCTGCGTCGCTTGGTTGTGGGCTGCTCGCTCTATTACGAACGGCTGCAGAGTTTTCGGCAGTTCTATCCCGATTCCCAGATTCACTGCCTCACCTTTGAAGACCTGATCGCCGCACCCAGGCCCACCCTCACGGGGCTGCTCACCTTCCTGGGAGCCTCCACCGCCCCTGAGCAGGTTGAGCTCCTGCTCGATCAGGGCGCCCTGCCCCGGGTGAACGAAGCCGGCGACAAGGGCCGCATCCTGGTGGCGGAGCCCGAGTGGAGCGACAAACTGCGGCGCCAGGCGCTGGAGGTGGTACGGCCCGACGCCGAGCAGATGCTCGCCTACATGGGCAAGCCGCTCAACAGCTGGGAGCTGTAGGCCGTGACCATCTTTCTGCACATCGGCACCCACAAGACCGGCACCACGGCGATTCAGCGGCATCTCGGCCGCAACGCTGACTTCTACGCCAGCCAGGGGCTGTGGTATCCGCGGGAGTCGGAGCTGCTGGAGGGGGGCCGGGACGCCCCAACCCACCTGAACATCGCCCGCTCCCTCGACTGCACCACCAAGCCCAAGCCCTACAGCGAGGAGCAGCTGCAGGCCATGGCCCGGGCTCTCGTGACCAAGGCAAGCCGCTACGCGCACACGATCGTGAGTGCCGAGGCCTTCTGGCGGATCGGTTTCGGGCGTATCGACCAGGAGGAGGACCGGGAGCTGATGTGGGTGCGCAAGGCTGACAACGTGCGGCGGATCCGCGAGCTCTTCGGCCGGGATGCGGATGTGCAGGTGGTGTGCGTGATCCGCGAACGCGCGGCCTATCTGCAGAGCAGCTATAGCGAGCTGATTCTCGCCACCTTCTATCGCAAATCCATTCACAAATTTCTGAAGGCCTTCCGCCATGTGGCCGACTACCAGCGCCAGCTGGATGCCTGGCAGCAGCACTTTCCCGTGCGCACCTTGAGCTACGAGACACTCTGCGAGCAGCACGACCTCACCCAACGGTTCCTGCACACGCTGGCGGGCCACCTGGCCCTGCCGCCAGACATGGAGGAGCAACGCCGTCAGTTCAACGTGGGACACCCCATTCCCTGCGTGGTCTTCAAGCGCTATCTGAACGGCATGGAGGGTCTGCCCCGGGAGCAGTTGATCCGGATGTACAACAAGGGGCGCCGGCGCTTCGCCAAGACCGCCGCCAGCAGCCCGATCGCTGGACTGAAGGCAATCAACAGCTGGCTCACGGCCAAGGAGCTTCGCCGGCTGCGGCGCAGCTTTCTGGCCGACGATGCGCAGATTCGCGCGCGCTTTTGCCCGCAGTTCGTCTCCGGTGCCACCCGCAAAGCCGACGACGACGGCGAGGGCATCACCCCCCTCACCAAAGAAGCCCAATACCTGACGCTTGGCTGGATGCTCAGCCAGAAACAACCCACGGCCGCCTGGTTCAACCCCGCCCCCACCCCATGAGCCCGCTGCCGAGCGTTGACCTGATCACCCCGTGCCGCAACCGGGTGGAGTATCTGCGCGACAGCCTGCCCTCCTGGCTGGCCTGCCCCCAGCTGCGGCGCATCATCGTGGTCGACTTCAACTCCACCGTGCCGGTGATCGACGACCTGGGCGACCTGAGCGGCGAACGGGTGACGGTGGTGCGGGTGGAAGAGGAGCCGATCTGGCGCCAGGGGCGGGCTCAGAACATCGGCCTGGGCCTTGCGGAAGCGGATCTTGTGCTGAAGACGGATGCGGACGTGGCCACCGTGGACATCCAGCCCTACGTGCGCCAGATAGGCGACGGTCCCGGCATCTTCTTCAAGGGCTCTAGCAAACTCGGCACCTCCTCGGGTCTGTGTCTGGCCCCGCGCCGGACGATGCGAGCGGCCGGGGGCTATCACGACCACATGTCGGGCTGGGGAGGCGATGACGTCGACTTCTACCGGCGCCTGAAGAAGCGCAAGCTCAAGACCCTGGTGTTTCAGCCCGAGAGCTTCTGCGAGCAGGGCCAGAAGATGGCCGGCAAGAACTCCGAAGCACCCCGGCTCGACACCGACCTGATCGGCGATCACCAGGAGCTGGCCCGCCAGCCCTTTTTCAGCGGATTCCGCAACACCCTGCTGGCCCGCATTCACCGCCAGAACAAGCGAGGGGCCCTGCGCTGGCGCTACACCCCGGCGCCGGATCGCCCCAATTTCGTGCACGCCGAGCTGCGGCCCTCCAGCCGCTGGCGGCTGCAGGTGGCCCGCCACAGCGTGGAGCTGGCCAACATCCTGGCCGTTGCCCACTACCAGACCACCCCTTCAGTGTGGGACCTGATGAACAGCGA
>VGPU01000071.1 GCA_016882525.1 Cyanobacteria bacterium M_surface_10_m2_119
CCGATCCTTCAAACGCTTAATGGATGGTTTCTGTGAGCCACAATGCCGGCCCTGCTCCCTCTCGTGAACACCTCCACACAGCAAACCAGATTCTAGCTGTCATAAGTGCTTTTAGACCATTGTGTTCATAGCGAACAGTGGTTATCGGGCCCGGTATCCACGTGTAGCGGCTTCTACAGGAGGTCGGCGGATCTGATGACGATCATCGGGCCGCCCTTGAAAACGTGGATTTAGGTCATGGCGGTGTCTTTCCCGCCCTCTTGCAGATGGGTTGCGAACGAATGGCGGCATCATTGACATCTGGACGCCTTGGTGAAGCGAGCCTGCAGCTCCTCCCGGTAGGGCTGGATCAGCCCCCCCCACCAGGTTCGTGTCTGTGCTGGGCTGATTGGCTCACTCAGCCAGCAGCGCCAGGGCGCTGGCCAATGTGTCGGCCTCGGCGGCGGGTTTGTCGCGGCGCCAGCGGGCGATGCGCGGGAAGCGCACGGCGATGCCGCTCCTGTGGCGCGAGGAGCGCTGCAGCCCCTCGAAGGCGAGCTCGAACACCTGCAGCGGCTGCACCGCCCGCACCGGCCCGAAGCGCTCGGTGGTGTGGCTGCGGATCCAGCGGTCGAGCGCGGTGATCTCGGCGTCGTCGAGGCCGGAGTAGGCCTTGGCGAAGCTCACCAGCTGGGGCGGGCTCGTGGCAGCTGGCTCCCCCGTGCTGTCATCGCCGGCAGCAGGGGCCCGATCCCACAGCCCGAAGGTGTAATCCGTGAACAGGTTGGCGCGGCGGCCGCTGCCGGCCTGGGCATAGAGCAGCACCGCATCGAGGGTGTAAGGGTCGCGCTTGTGCTTCCACCAGTGGCCGCGCTTGCGGCCGGCCAGGTAGGGCGAGGCCAGGGCCTTGAGCATCAGCCCCTCGGCGCTGGCGGCGGTGGCCTGCTGGCGCAGGGGCTCCAGTTGCTCCCAGCCCTCCAGCGCCAGGCGGGGGGAGAGGCGCAGGAGCCCGGCGCCAGGGGTGGGTGTCGCCTCTGCCAGCTGCGGGATCAGGGCCTCCAGGGCGGCGCGGCGCTGGCTCAGGGGTGCCGGGCGCCGGTCCTGGCCCCCCTGCTCCAGCAGGTCGTAGGCCACGAAGGCTGCCGGACAGTCGGCCAGGAGCTTCTTCCCCGGCGCCTTGCGGCCCAGGCGCCGCTGCAGCTGGGCGAAGGGGGCGGGCTGGGCGGCATCGGCCGGCCACACCAGGATCTCGCCGTCGAGCACGGTGCCGTTCGGCAGGGCGGCGGCGGCGGCGATCAGCTCGGGAAAGGCGGCGTTGATCAGCTCCTCGCCGCGGCTCCAGAGAAAGCTCTGTCCGGCGCGGCGGATCAGCTGGCCGCGGATGCCGTCGAATTTCCACTCCACCAGCCAGGCGCTGGTGGGGCCGGGCAGGGGAGCCGCCGCCGGATCGTCGGTTGCCTCCAGCTCCAGGGGCGACGCCAGAAAAAAGGGGTAGGGGCGGCTCGGCACGGTTTCCTGTTCCCCGGCGGGAGCCAGCAGAGCCCGGTAGCCCTCGGCGCTGGGGCGGAAGCCGCCCATCAGCCTGTGCTGCAGCAGGGCCTCCTCCAGGCCGCTGAGCCGGGCGAGGGCCCGCAGCACCAGCCCCTGGCCCACCCCCACCCGCAGGCCGCCGGTGAGCAGCTTGTTGGCCACGAGCAGCTCGGCGGGCTCCAGGCCCTGCCACAGCCGGCGCACCGCCTCGGCCTGCTCGGCCCCCTTCAGGGCGGCGGCGGCCGGCAGCAGCTCCTCCATCCAGCGCTGCAGGGGGGCGGCAGCCCAGTTCGGCTGCCCCGCGATCCCGGGAGCTCCATCGCTGTCTGCCGGGGCCACCTGCCGCCAGAGCAGGGCGATGGTCTCGGCGGAATCGCCCACGTGGGCGTAGCAGTCGTCGAACAGCCACTCGGGCAGGGGGGAGCCCTCCAGGCAGATCTCCCGCAGGCGCCGGCCGGTGATCAGCCGCTTGCCCTGCTTGCCGAGAAGCACATGCAGGGCCCAGGCGGCATCGGCCGGCTCGCTCGCCGCGAAGAACGCCACCAGGGCTTCCACCCGGGCGTTGGTGCCGCTGCTGGCGTCGAGGGCGCCGTAGAGGGCGGCGAAGCGGCGCATGGTGATCGTCAGGTGTGCCGCTGCAGGGAGGTGGGAAGCACCCACCAAGCCCGCAGTGCCCCGAGCAGCATCAGCCCGCCGAAGCTGATCAGCATCGTGTTCTGCTGGCCCAGGACCCCCGTGAGGTAAGCGGCCGCCATCGCCGCCACGGCCGCCAGGCAGCCGCCACCCACCAGTCGCTGCCGCCTGCGGCTGTTGCCAGGCAGCACCACCCGCAGGCTGGACAGGGCCACCAAGCCATACACCAGTAGAAAGCCGAGCACCGTGAAGCCGCCGAACAGGCCGAAGATCTCGTTGATCGTGAGGTTGCGCTGCACCACCAGCCCACCGCCGGCCACCAGGGGCAGTCCGGCGGCGAGCAGGGCCCGCGAGGGGGTGCCGAAACGGGGATGCACCCGGGCAAGCTGAGCTGGCAGCAGCTGTTCTTCCGCCAGGCCGAACAGCAGCCGGGCCAGGGCGGTGAGGCAGCCGATGCAACTGCCGAACAGACACAGCAACGCACCGAACTTGATCCACAGGCCTGCCCCGGGAATCCCCAGCCGATCGGCCAGGGCGCTGAGGGGATCGAGGCTCTGCCGGTCTATCGCCGGCAGCCAGGCCAGCCCCTCCGGCAGGAAAGCCCCCCAGACCATGAACAGCCCGCCGGCCACCAGCACGGCGGTGCGGATGCTGCGCGGGATCGCCCGCTCCGGCTGCAGGGCCTCGCTGCCCAGGTTGGCCGCACTCTCGAAGCCGATGAAGCTGAGCACGGCCACCATCAATCCCGAGCGCACCTCGGCGCTGCTGTCGCGCATCGGATTGATCGCGGCCAGGTCGGGCGCCCCCCATCCCTTCCACACCACCGCCGCGGTGAGGCTGAGGATGATCAGCGCCGACACGCTCTCGGTGACGAGCATCGTGCGGGTTGAGAGCTGCACATCCCGGCGGGCCAGCTCCAGGCAGCCCAGGGCGCCCAGCAGGTAGGCCACGAGTCGAGGCAGCGGCAGACCCAGATGCAGCCCCAGCTGCTCGAGGAACATGCCGAAGAACACCAGGCAGCCGACCAGCGTGGCGCCATAGCCCAGCAGCAGGGCCCAGCTGGCCACCGCTCCGACGCGCCCCCCCAGGCCGGCGCCCACATAGCCGGCGATGCCAGTGGGGCTGCCGGGCAGCTGGCGAAACAACACCAGGGTTTCGCCCACCAGCAGCACCACCATCAGGGCCAGGCCGTAGCTGATCCAGGTGGCGCTGCCAGCGCTGCGCATCGCCTCCGGGATGTTGAACACCGCCGTGAGGGTCAGCCCCACGGTGCCCACCGCCTGGGCAGTGACTGCGACAGGGCCTAGGCAGCGGCGCAGCATGGAGTGATGGGAGTGGGCGATGGCAGCCCGTCGTTCCATCGTTTCATCCTGAATGCCTGCAGCCCCAGGCCAACCTGCCCGCCATGCCGATCACCCTGAACGAACGCCTGGACGTGCTTTCCGAAGCCTGGAACGAGGCTGAGATCGCCCGGCCGTCCCTGGGCCGCTGGCTTGCTCAGTTTGATGCCGCCGACCAGCCGATCGCGCTGCGGCTGCTGGAGTGCATGCAGATGCACGGCTGGGCGCGGTTGATCCGCGAGTGCCGGCTGCTGCATCAACGCCTGTGCATCGATCTCGCAGAAGACGGATTCGATGTGGAGCGCTGCAGCGACATCGACTTCACCCGCGCCTTTGTGTGCAAGAGCGGTGATCTGATCTCCTACCTCTACCGCAAGGCCAACCGGCTGCCGGTGACCTGCTTTCACAACATCGAAGGGCTGCAGGCGGCCCCGCCGGAGCCCAATCACCGCCGGGCCCTGGTGATCCTCGACGACTACATCGGCACCGGCTCCCAGTTCCTGTTCACCTTCGTGGCCCGCAGTGCCGCCAACCGCGCCCTGCTGCAGCGCTATGCGCGGGTGCGGCTGGCGGCGATCGTCGTGCACGACGACGCTCGCCAGAAATGGAAGCTGCTGCAGCGCCGCGCCGTGGAGCAGGTGATGGCGATCGAGGAGCAACAACTCACTTGCGTGGATTTCGCACCCGAACGCCAGGAGCTCATCACGGCCCTGGCCAGCCTCGACTGGCGCCGCGCCGGCCTGGTGGCCGCGGGCCGCGACTTCCCGGTGGTCGCCCACCCGCAGCTGTCCCCCGAGGAGCGGCAGCAGCTGCGCGCCTTCCTGCAGCGGCAGCAGGAGGCGGAGGGGGCCGGCACCACCGAATTCCTGCTGGGGCATCACTCGTTTTTCTATGGCGCCCCCAACGCCCTGGCGCGGGTGCTGCTGCCGCTGTTCAAGCGGATCGAGGATTTCAGCGTCTACCCGCGCGAGTCGCAGGTGGGGCTACCCGCTGATCTGCTCGATTACGACATCGACAACCCGGAGCCGGTGACCCTGCACTACCCCCGAAGCTGATGCGTTCCTCGTTGCGCCGCCAGTTGCTGCATCTGGCCACGGATCTCTCGGCCCTGGTGGACAACCCCGACGATCTGGAGCATGGCTTTGATCTGCTCACCCGCAGCTATGCCACGCCGGTGGCCGATGCGGCTCGAGCCGCCCTGCGCCGCGACCCGGCCATTGCAGCGCTGATCCAGCAGCGCTACTGGGGCAGCTGGCCCAACCAGGCCGAACTGCTGGCGCTGCCGCCCCTGAGCCTGGGCCACGCCCATGCCAGCTGGTTCGCCGATGCCGGCGGCCAACCGCTGCCCGATCCGGTGCTGCAGGACGCAGCGATGGCGACGAGACCTGGCTGCACCAGCGGGTGCGCCACACCCACGACCTCTGGCATGTGGTGTGCGGCTGCCCGCCCACCGCGGCCGGTGAGGCGGCCATGAGCGCTGTCAACGTGATGCAGCTGCGCTGGCCCGGCAGCGCCATGCTGCTGGGGGCCGACCTGCTGCACCGCTGCCTCGAGGGGCCAGCCGCCGGCGCGGTCGACGTGGGCCAGGCGGTGGCCTACGGCCTCGAGCTGGGCCGCGTCTGTGGCCCCTTGCTGGCCCAGCGCTGGGAAGAGGGCTGGGAGCAGCCCCTGGCCGCGTGGCGGGAGCAACTGGGCATCAGCGCGCTGGTCGCGCGCTCACCCTTTGCCAGCGCAGCACCGGATGCGTCGCGTCAGGCGGCGGCGGCGGCGGGCTGAGCAGAACCAGCCGGGGCAGCGCCCAGCAGACGCTGAACCAGCAGCGACTGCAGCAGCAGATCCGTCAACACGACCACAAACATCAGGGCCAACAACCTTTCGCCGAGGGGCTCCACCGCCGGCTAGACAGACAGAATCACCAACACCTGATGCACCAGGGCAAGCCAATCAATCGGGGGCATCGCCGCCTGAGCAGTGCGGTGGGTCTCCCTAGATTGCCGCGATTGACGGCAGCCGCACACCATGACCCTGCTGGCGATCCATCGGCATCAAGGCAGCGCGGCAGCTGAGCTGACAGAGCCGGCTCAGGCCCAACCGCAGCTGCTCACCCGTGACGCCGCGCAGATCCAGGCCGAACTGGCCCGCCGCAGCATCGGCTTCGAACGCTGGCCGGCCCGCGTGCAGCTCAGCGCCGATGCCGACCAGGCGGCCATCCTGCAGGCCTACGCGCCCGAGATCGCGCGGGTGCAGCAGGGGGGCGGCTACGCCACGGTCGACGCGATCCGCCTGACACCGGAGCATCCCGATCGCGCCGCCCTGCGCCAGAAGTTCCTGGCAGAGCACACCCACAGCGAAGACGAGGTGCGCTTCTTTGTGGAGGGCCGCGGCCTGTTCTGCCTGCACCTCGGCGATGAGGTGCTGCAGTTGATCTGCGAGCAGAACGACTGGATCGCCGTGCCCGCCGGCACCCGCCACTGGTTCGACATGGGCCCTGAGCCCCAGTTCTGCGCCCTGCGCTTCTTCAACAACACCGAGGGCTGGGTGGCGGCTTTCACCGGCGACCCCATCGCCGAACGCTATCCGCGGCTGGATGAGCTGATGGATCAGCTGATCCAGCCCGCCGGGAGCGTCTGAACCATCGCTTGAACCGGCTCAACCCCCACCGCGTGCATGCGCAGTTGCTCGGTGCCCGTTAACGCCCCCGTGAGCGCCTCCACCTCCACCGCCGCCAGCTGCTCCAGCCGCGCCACCGTGACCTCGCGCCCAAAGCGCGCTTCGGCCAATACCCAATACAGACCAAAGTGCCGCGCCTCGCTGGCCAGCAGCTCGCCGTAGAGATCCCGCAGCTCGGCATCTGCGGCATGGGCCGCCAGCAGCGCCATGCGCTCGTGGCTGCGGGCTTCGATCAGGCCCGCCACCAGAAAGCTGTCGAGCATGCGGCCGGGCTCGTCGCGCCGCACCGCCTTGCTCAGGCGGGCGCCATAGGCCGGCGCGGGCAGGGGCCGCAGGGCCAGGCCGCGGCGCGCCAGCACCTGCAGCACCAGCTCAAAGTGCTCCAGCTCTTCGCGGGCCAGGGGGCTCAGGGCTTCGCCCAGGCTAGGCTCTGCCGGGTAGCGAAACATCAGCTGCAGGGCCACCCCGGCGGCCTTGCGCTCGCAGTGGGCGTGGTCGATCAACAGCAGATCCGGGCGAGCATTGGCCGCCTCAAGCCAGGCGCTGCTGGTAGGCGCCGCCAGCCACTTAACCCGGGCCACAGAGGGCTGAACCAGATCTGTGTCAACCACTGAAGCGGCCGACACAGCTGAAACCAGCGAAACCGAAGCCATGGAAGACGTCATCGCGCTGGCCTGAGATGGCTCAGCAACCCCTCGAGCGCCAGGCGATAGCTGGCGGGGCCAAAGCCGCTGATCACCCCCAAGGCCTTGTCGGCCAGATAGGAGTGGGCGCGAAAGGGCTCGCGGGCGTGCACGTTGCTCAGGTGCAGCTCCACAAACGGAATCGCCACCCCCAGCAGGGCATCGCGCAGGGCGATCGAGGTGTGGGTCAAGGCTCCGGCGTTGATCAGGATGCCGTCAATGGCCCCGCGGGCCTGGTGGATGCGGTCCACCAGGGCGCCCTCGTGGTTGCTCTGAAACGTCTCCAGCTCCACCCCCGCAGCCGCGGCCCGCTGCTGCAGATCGGCTTCGATCGCCGCCAGGGTCTGGGCGCCGTAGAGCCCCGGTTCGCGGCTACCCAGCAGGTTGAGGTTGGGGCCGTTGAGCAGCAGGATTCGCATCGTCACGGGGCCCGCCAAGGCTCATGTCGCAGCAGGTCTGAGCATGATCGTAGGGAGCAGGTTTGGACCTGTCCCGCCGACTGGTAAGTTCTTGCGGTGTGGTTCGGGTCGGTGCCCGAGTGGTTAATGGGGGCGGACTGTAAATCCGCTGGCTCTGCCTACGTTGGTTCAAATCCAACCCGGCCCATCCACCACACGCCCTTGTAGCTCAGCGGTAGAGCACTCCCTTGGTAAGGGAGAGGTCACGAGTTCAAGTCTCGTCAAGGGCTTTGAAAAAGGGGTCAAAAATATAATTGATATAACTAACTGGGGGTCTGCAGGGGTCTGCAGACTGCCGCAGTCGATCGGCAGAGAAACGGCTCTGGTGGACGCATCCGCTTGGACGCTGCTTCGACATAAATCGGCACCTGCCGGGCCCCGGCAGCAGGCCGCAGGGGCTGAGTGATACACAAGGAGCACAGTTCTCAGTCCTCCAGCGCGTTGACGCAGGCGGCCAAGGCATCAGTGTGCAGATGCAAGTAGCGCTGCACCGAAGCAAGCGAGGTCCAGCCGCCAAAGGCCATCAGCTGATGCAGGGGGACGCCCTTGCTGGCCAGCCGGCTGGCGCAGGTGTGGCGCGTGGTGTGGATCGTCAGGGCACGGTCCTCGGCCAGCCCCAGGGAGCCCTTGGCGCGGTCGAACAGGTGCTCAAAGCGGTTGTAGCGGTACGGCCAGACCCGATGGGTCTGAACGGCCGGCATGTGGGGCTCCAGGGCATCGAGGGCCCGGCGGGTGAGCGGGACAGAGCGGGGCTTGCCGTTTTTGGTGGCCCAGAACGTGACCTTGCGCCTGCCTAGGTCCACGTCCTTGCCCTGCAGGCGCTCGGCCTCGCCCCACCGGCAGGCGGTCTCGAGCATGAACACCAGCAGGTCAGCCGCAGCGGGCTCGCCGACGTTCTGGAAGTAGCGGCAGAAGGCCGCCACCTCGTCCTGGCTAAACACCCGGTCCTTGGTGTTCTTCATGGGCATCTGGCGAGGCATCCGCGGCACCTCAGCCAGGTGCCCGTGCAGATGGGCATCGCTGAGCATGGCCCGGATAGCGGCCACCTTCTTGTTGACGGTGCTGGGCCTGTTGCCCTTGGCGGTGAGCTCCTGGCGCCAAGCATCAACGCGGGTGGCGTTGAGCTCGCTGCAGGGGAACTCAGAGCCGAAATAGGCCAGAGCCTCGCGGCTGTAGATGGCCGCGGTGCGCTCGTAGGCCAAGCCGGCCCAGCGCACCCGCAGGCTCAGCTCACGGGCCTCCCTGAGGGTGAACGGTGACCTGGAGACTTGCTTCGCCTCACGCTGCAGCAGGAGCTCGAGGAACTCACGCTTGCGGGCCAGGGCCTCCTTTTGGGTTTTGCATTTGCCGGTCTTGCGAGTGCCGGCAACGGTGACATCAGCAATCCAGCTGCCATCGGCAGCGCGACGTACAGATCCAGACATGGTGGTGGTTGGTTGGTGTGGTCATGGCAATGGCCTTAGAAGCCCTGCAGCTGGCGCAGGAGGGCCTTGCCACGGGTGGACAGGCGCACTTGGTAGCGGCGCGTCTGATCGGGGTCTTTGGAGGTCTCCAGCAGCCGGTAGCCCGGCTGGCCGTGGCGGTTGGTTTCGCCCAGGGCCGCCACGGTCCTGGACACCGATCCATTGGTCAGGCTCAGGGCCTCCTCAAGTTCTGCGAAGGTGCAGTGGCCGCGGCGGGCCACCTCGAGGAACAGCTGCGCGTGATGAAGCGGAAAGGCAATCGGATCCATTGCAGCAAAAGCGTTAAGAGCCCTCGCCAGTTGATCCAAATCCATTGGCGCGTTCCTAGGGAGTTCCTAGGACTTTGGCAGCCCTGCAAAGTAAGGCGAGCACGGCTTCCCACTTCTTCAAGCCAAAGCGCGTAGTGATGCCACGCGCTCTGAAAAGGGAGTTCAATCGATACCAAAAGGGCTACGCGCATGGGGCTTCGCTTCGGTAACTGCCAGGAAAGATGACGCCCTTGCTGCCCTTCAGGCAACTGCCGTCAAAGTAGCTGGCATGGGTTCGATTTCAGGTGGAGGTGGG
>VGPU01000072.1 GCA_016882525.1 Cyanobacteria bacterium M_surface_10_m2_119
TCGCCAAGGTGAAGGAGCTTGGTGATGCCTCCAAGTCCGAGCTGGTGCGCAGCTGCGGCTATGTGAGCAGCAAGAAGGACGGCACTGAGCGGCTGAACTTCACTGCGTTCTATGAGGCCCTGCTGGAGGCCAAGGGCCTCAGCCTCGGCGAAGGTGGCAAGGGCCGCGGGAAGGGCGGCCGCAAACTCAGCTACATCGCCACGGTGCAGGGCAACGGCAACCTGCTGGTGGGGAAGGCCTACACCGCCATGCTGGATCTCAAGCCCGGCGATGAATTCGAGATCAAGCTGGGGCGCAAGCAGATCAAGCTGATTCCGGTGGGAGCAGCCGAAGAGGAGGAGTGAGCTCTCAGGTGGCGTAACGCCAGGCCCGCACGCTGGAGCCGATGCGGGCCTGCAGGAAGTCGCTGCACAGCACCACTGGAAGCCCTTGCTCACGGGCTTCCGTCATCTTGCGCGTGTCCAGCGTGAGGCTGGCGGCGGTGCACCTGCTGATCGTGGTTCCGAATGGGCATGCGCGCATTTGACGCGACTGCGCAGAATCCGCCAGATGCCCAGCGCCAAGGCAACGACGGCACCAAGGATCAGCAGAGAAGAGAAGGGGTCCACGATCCAACGTTCAGAGCAAGAGAGTGCGCCCGGTCATGGGCCAGTGAGACGGGAGCGGAGCAGCTGCTCCAGTCCGTCCAACCGTGCCGTCAGCCGCTGCTCCAGCTGCTCGAGCCGCTCCAGCAGGCGCTGCTCCAGCTGGGCCGCCTGCTGACCGGTGCTGCTGGCGCTGCGTTTGCTGGGGGCCACCGGCCAGGCGCCGCTGCGGAAGGTGTGCTCCAGCACCGCCCAGGTGGGTTTCTTGGGTGCCGGGCCGAGGCGCTCCTCGGCCCAGGCCTGGGCATCGGCGATCCGCCGGAAGCGTGTCTTCAGGGCTGCCAGGGTGCACTCGGCAGGCGGCAGCAGGGTCTGAGCTGCCAGGGCAGGGGCCTGGGATGACTCCGTGCTGCCGTCGGCGGTGGGGGCAGCCGCCACGGTGAGGTCGTCGACCAGCTGCCGCACGCTCGCGTTCTGCTCGCCGAGGGTGCGGAACAGCTCGGCATCGCTCTTGGCCAGCCGGGCCATCAACTCGGCAAAGCGCTCACTCAGCTCAGCCATGGCTGGAGGAGCCTCCCCGCAGCAGGGCCCGCATCTTGGTGATCAGTTCGCTGATGCGCAGGATGCTCCAGAACCCCGCTTCCTCCTTGGCTTCATCCAGATCGGTCAGCAGCCGATCCAGGGCCGCCTGCTTGCCTTCAAAGAGCTGGAGTTCGCGGTGCAGCTCCTGCGCCATCGACAGCGCTTCTGCTTTTTCACGGCCGATCTCCACCAGCCGCTGCTCGTAGGTGTGCAGCGTGGCGAGGAAGCGATCGCGCGCCTCGCGCAGCTCCCTGGAGCGGCGTTGCAGCTGGCCGCGCGAGCGCACCAGGGAGGCATGGCTGTTGCGCAGGGCGCTGTAGTGATGCGCGATCTGCTCGGGGCTGAGGCCGCTCAGATCACGGGGGAAGTCACTGGTCGAGCGGATGCCCTTGCACTCCGGCAGCGCTGTCACGGTCAACGCGGCGGTTGCCTCGGCCGTTTGATCGACAGGCGGAACGGTCTCCTCCACGGCATCCAGGCCACAACGTCCAGCAAAAGGCACGGGAGGGGAACGCCGCAAGCACAACCCCGGAGGCATGCAGGATCTGCATGAAAGCCGGCCGTGTGCTGGCGACACCGTGCAGACAGGTGATGCTGGAGAGAGCTGGCGGATCGTCAGCGATGTCCTTGCAGTTGATGGCCCAGCAGACCAACGGATCTGGCAGTGGCTGCGCCATCGGCTGCGGCACCGTGCTGCTGCTGGGCATGGTGCTCGCCTACTGGCCGGTGTTCCTGGCGATCGCCCTGGTGGCGGTGCTGCTCTATGCCATCACCGTGCCCGGCCTCCAGCAGAAGCGCCGAGAGCTGCAGACGCTGGTGAGCGCCGCCGATCGCCGCTTCCGCCACGACCCCTGCCGGGTGGGTGAGTGTTTTGGGGTGGTGCAGTCGATCACCCTGGCCGGGGATCTCACCACGCCGCAGATCGACATCCTCTGCCGCCTGATCACGGGCAGCGGCCAGCAGCTGCAGGGCGAGGAACGCCGCATCAGCCTCAGCCCACCGGCGCGGCTCCAGCAGCTGCGCTCCGGCGAGGGGGCTGCGGCCTGGCTGCGCAGCGGCGGGATCACGCCATTGGCGGAGCTCTCGGTGGAAGCCAAGGCCACACGGGCTGCGATGGAGTGCCTGCGGGAGCGGGCATGGACCAGCGACGCGCTCGGCAAACTCAACGGGCTGCGAGCGGCGGTGATCGACACCCTGGCCAAGGCCCGGGGCAATGAGCTGCTCGAGCCCTCGATCCCCCAGCTGCAGCAAGCCCTGGGGGCTTTTGAACTGGAGCGCCGCAAGCTGGAGCAGGCCCACCACAGCGCCGGCGAGATGCTGCGCAAGCTCCACGATTTCCTCGGCGTGCCCGATGGCATCCGGCCGATCCTCACGTTTGATCTCGACCAGCTGTTCGACCCCCAGCGCTTCCGGGCGTTGGAGCAATCGTTCGAGGAGGTGGTGCTGCTCAACGACGCCTTCCGCGAGCTCTCGCGCGATGCGTTGGCCTGAGACGGCGACCTGAGCAGCAGATGCAATCGTCCCCGGTGATCAGGGTTGCTGGAGCAGCTGCTGCAGGAACGTCCCCAGCGAAAAGCTCACCGCACCGGGATAGTGGATGTCGGCGATGCGCCAGCTGTTGCCCTCGCGGCTGAGCCGGTAGTCGAGGGTCTGCTCGCTGGCGCGGCTGCGGCCGAGGCCAGCGAGCACCAGCACGCGCATGCGCAGCAGGTCGCCAGGTTCCTGCCAGCAGGCGGCGATCCGATGGCTGTAGCTGTTCACCTGGGTGTTGCTGAAGGGATCGAAGTCCACAAAGCGCCCATCGCTGGGTTGCAGGGCAAAGGCTGCGGTCAGCTGCTGAGCCAGTTCTGGGGTGAAGCGCTTCTTTTGGCTGGGGAACTTGCCCCGCACATCGGCCGTGGTGAACACCCAGCGGTAGAAGCCATCGAGCTGCTGGGTCGCGGCCGGAGGGCAGGGCATCGCCCGCTGCTGGGGAGCTGGAGCGGCACCAACGGCTGTCGTCAGCAAGCCGGCGGCGAGCAGCACCACAGAGATGGCGCCAGGCAACAGGCTCTCACCGTTGATCAGCGCATCGGCCGGGTGTCTCCACCCCATCAGCGTCCCTCTCGTTGGTGTTCTGAGCATGGCCAAGGCCGTCACCAACGTCCGCACCTACAGGTTCATGCCGAGCCCTTCCAGCACGCCGGCAGCCGTCAGACTTGACTCGCTGAGTTGTTGCCGCGCTCACCCATGCCCACCAATGTCCGCGTGGAGCAGTGCGTGGCCCGCGAGCGGGGGGCGCTGGTGTTCTGGTCGCCGGAGCCGCGGCAGCGCAGGGCCGGTGCACCGGTGCAAATTATTGATGTCTTCTCCCTGCAGGTGGCCACCGGCTACACCCGCGACCCGCAGGGGCGGTTGCTGCTGGAGGCGCAGCCGTCGGTGGCGGCGGGCAGAAGCTGGAGCCTGGAGAAGGCCGCCCAGCTGATCCGCAACGATGCCCGGCCCCACCGCTGGGTGGCGTTGCAGCTCGACAAGCGCGCCTGGGGGTTGTTCTGGGCTGGCGGCGGCCTGCAGCACTGCCGGGCCCTGCTGGCCGATCAGATCGGCGACGCCGAGGCCTGCTCCGCTCTGGTGCCGGTGACGCCGGAGGCGTTGCTGCGCCTGGTGCTGGATCTGCCCACCCAGCCCCGGCCTCCGGCCCAGCAATCCACTGGGCCGGCCCCCTGGCAGCTGGTGGCGTGGACCTCCCTGGTGTGGCTCATGGTGCTGGCTGCCACCGTGGCCGGCTTCCTCAGGGCGCTCGATCGTCAAGACCAGAAGCTCGAGCTGCTGCTGGAGCGCACGGCACCGGCGCTTCCTGGGTCGTGAGTCAAACCGTCATCAAGGCAGGCCGTTGGCTGCCAGTTGGGCGCAAACCTCAGCCCTTGCTTCAAGGTGAGAGCCACGGGTAGTCCTCCACCACCCGTTGCAGCGCCGCCAACATCGCCAGCACGTCGTGCAGCTGCACAGCGCGCGCCTGGCCGTTCCCAGGTGGATGTCCCATCCAGTTGCCGAAGGAGCGCACCTGGTGCAGGCAGCTGATCAGCCAGCGGTCCGCACCCCGATCGCGCAGGCGCCGGATTCCCTTGTCCAGGGTGAGGCGCTCCACATCCGGCTCGGTGGCGAGTTGCTGCAGCACGAGCTGCTCCACCACCCTGCGGGCGTGGATGCCCAGGGCAACGGGCGACACCTGCTCAGCGCGCAGCAGGGCATTGAGTTCGCTGATGTCGTGGCTGAGGGTGTCGGATCGATTCCTGCGCCGCAGCAGGCCCACCAACCCGTCCTTGAGGCTGAGGGCTGCTTGCAGGTCGAGGCGGAATGGTGCAGCAGCGCTGCGCCCCAGGCTCACATCAATCGCCTGGGCAAGGGGGCGCAGGTGCTGATCGGTGCGATCGAAGAGGATCAGGCGCCGCAACTCCGGTACATGGCGGAAGGCGTCGCGGTAGGCCTCCAGCAGATCGGGGTAGTGAGCCAGTGGATCAATCCCTTGTTGACCGCTGCCGAGTAGCGGACTGGCCACGGTCCCGCATGTGATCCCACGCATCGGTAGCAGGGCCAGGAGCGAGAACAGGCGGTTGAACGGCGGCCAGGGGAGGAGATCCCCGGGCTCCGCGACCATCCCTCCTTCGATCACGGCCAGCTGGCGGAATCGGCTTTGCTCTGGAGGGCCGCTAGGCAATTGCAGCGGCTCGCTCACCCAGCAGCGCAGCGGGCTGTCGCGCAGGTCCAGCGCCATCGCCAGGCGGGACAGGTCGAGACCGTAGGCCTCATGCAGTCGCCCTAGAAGTGTGCCGCGCAGGGGGACGTAGTGCCCCTCAAAGGCAGACACCACCAGCAGGTCGGCCTCCAGCCCCAGCAGCGGCAGATCGCCCACCCGGAGCTCCACGCTGCAGTCGCGGTGGCGGTCTCAACGTCGAAAAAATTGAGCAGCACCGCATCCGAACGGCTGGGCCCAGTTTGCGCGGGCCAGAGGGGTGGGGGTCGTGCTTCGCAGGAAAAGGGATCCGCTGCGGCTGCAGCCGCCGAACACTGGAGCCTTCCCCGATGAACCGCGCGATGGACACCCGATTAACGACCCCCGTGCTGAGAACGCGGCCGGAGAAAGCTGCCGTGAGCCGCGATGGCTGCCAGCTGGATGTGCTGGTGCAACTGGAAACCCCACCGCTGCCGGCCACGGCCGAGGAGCGGCGGCCGGTGGCGATCGCCCTGGTGATCGATCGCTCCGGATCGATGGCCGGTGGCAAGTTGAAAGCCGCCTGCGCGGCGGCACAGCAGCTGGTGCGCCAGCTCACCGCGGCCGACCGGGTGGCGGTGATCAGCTTCGATCACCGCGCGCGCACGGAGGTGCCGCTCACGACGCCGGATGCATCGGTGATCGAGCGCATCGGCCGCATCCGCAGCGGCGGCCAGACCGCGCTCTTCGATGGGTGGTGTGAGGGCTTGGCGGCGCTGCAGGGACTGCCTGAGGCGGCGGGATTTCAGAAGCGGGTGCTGCTGCTCACCGACGGCCAGGCCAATGTGGGCCCACGCCGCTGCTCAGAGGTGGCCCCCTGGGTGGGCCAGGCCCGCGAGCTGGCGATCAGCACCAGCTGCATCGGCCTGGGGGAGAACTACGAGGAGCGCCTGCTCACCGCCATGGCCGAGGCCGGAGACGGCAACCTGGTGCACCTCACCAGCCCGGGGCAGCTGGAGGCGGTGTTTGCCGCTGAGCTGGAGGGCATGAACCTCTGCCTGGGCCGGGAGCTGGAGCTGCGCTTCATCACAGATGGAGGCAGTGCCCTGCGCCGCATCCACAACCCGCTCGAGCCCGACGGCGCGGGCTGGATCCGGCTGGGCACGCTCCAGGCCGGTGAAACCCCAACACTGGCCCTCCGGTTGCAGGTGGAGCCGTGCCTGGATTCCGCGGTGCAGCTCAGCGATCTGCTGCGGGTGGAGGCTCGCTGGCACGATCGCGATGGGGAGCGCCAGCACCTAGAGGCCGTGCTGCGGCTGCCGCTGGTGGATGACTCCAGCTGGCCGGAACTGCCGGTGGATGAGGAGGTGCGGCGCCAGGTGCTGCTGCAGCAGGCGGCACGGCAGCGCCAGCAGGCGATGGCCAGCATCGACCGCGGCGACGTGCAGGCCACGACGGCCTCGGTGCAGCTGGCCCTGAGCAGCCTGGAGCAGGTGAAGGGCAGCGGGGAGGTGCAGCAGGAACAACAACTGCTCGGTGAGCTGCTGGAGCTGATCTCCGGCGAGAAGCTGGCGATTGCCCGCAAGGTGATGGGCACCCAGGCCTACATGCGCGCCCGGGGCCGGAAGGTGCGCGATCAGGAGGGCAGGAGCGATGGCTGATCTGCATTGGCAGTGATCGGGGCGACTTCATCGCCCTGATGGCCAACTCGTTCAGGCGAAATCCGCATGAATGCCGGATGACAGGGAGCCCAGGCCAACGCCGCCGACTCCGGCTAAGATGACATGTAACCCTTGCGGCAGCTGTGATGGGACCTGAAGCCGCCCCGGAGGTGGGTCGCTCAGAAGCCGCCGCCCAGGACGCGCGCCGCATCGCCAATCGCCGCAAGGTGCGGGAGCATCGCCAGCGGTTGCGGGCCCAGGGGATGCGACCGATCCAGATCTGGGTGCCGGATGTGCATGCACCCGCGTTTGCTGCCGAGGCGCGGCGGCAATGTCTGTTGGCCAATGCCAGCCCTGAGGAAGCCGAGACCCAGGCCTTCATCGACTCCGTGTTTGCGTGGCCCGATGACGCAATCAGTCCGTGATGCGCGGTGAGATCTGGACCATGGCCGGAGGCCCGGGTTACGCCAGCAAGCCCAGGCCTGTGGTGATCGTTCAGGACGACGCGTTCACCGCCCGCGATTCGATCGTGGTCTGTCTGATCACCACCGATGCCACAGAGCTCCCTGCCTTTCGCATCGCGGTCGACCCCACCGCGGAGAACGGCCTGAAAGCCACGAGCCGTCTGATGGTCGACAAGATCACCACCGTGCCCAAGAGCCGCCTGGGCCAGTGCATCGGCTGCCTGGCGGATGACGATCAGCTGCGGCTCAACCGCTCGTTGCTGGTGTTTCTTGGCCTAGCCCGCTGATTGTGCCGGTGCCCAACGGCGGCCGGGCCATCCCGGATGGGCGCCTCAGCAACAAGCCCGCTCTGTGACTAGGCCTACGACGCGCCGATGGTGACCCTTACCACATCGATGCGAAATCCGCATGACCACCAGGTGAGCGACACGGTGGAGACCCTCGATCTGCCGTTTTTCTGCGGGGTGGCTGAGGGGCTTGCTCACCACGAGGCCTGGGACGTGCTCGATGCTTTTCTGGTCCAGAGGGCTGAGTGCTTCAGGCGCCATCGGATCTCACCAGAGGGTTTGGCAGGGGAAGGCAGAGAGCTGGGGATCGGCCGTGAGCAGAACCAGACGTTCCAGTTCGGCCTGGGCAGCCAGCATGCGGTCAAACGGATCGCGATGGGGCTGGCTGTAACCGCCCGCCCGTAGCCCATGGGCCAGGGAGATTGGCAGCGCCTCGAAGCCATCGGCCTGCAGCAATCCCGGCAGATCGGCGATGGCGCCGTTCAGTTCGGGCAGCTTGCCCTGGCGATGCTTAAGGCTGAGCTCCCACACAGAGGCCGCACTGACCAGCACGGGCGTCGCTGGGTCGATGAGCAGCTCGCGCACGGCGGCGGAGAGGAGATCGGGATCGAACCACCACCACAGCAGGGCGTGGCTGTCGAGCAGGTAGGTGGCCTCACGCCTCATGGCTGCTGAGCCTCCGGTAGCAGGGGGCCGCACTCCCAGCTCTCCAGATCGCTGGGGTCCATGGGTTCGAGCAGCACGTCGGGCTGGCTGAGGGGGCCCAGGCTGCGCAACCGGCCCGGGATGCGCTGGGGGGCGGGCGGCGCCAGGGGCACATCTCCGCCGAGCCGCACTACGTGCCCCGCGAGCAGGCCCTGATCCTGGCTGCCAATCAGCAGCGGGTGCTCGGTCCCCAGGCCGAGGTGCGGGTGCTCTGAGTCCCCGGGGCCGGAGGCCCTCCGCCTCCGGCGTTCGGCTGTCGCCGCATCGCCCGTGGCTTGGGCTTCCCGGAGCAATGGACACCTCCCTCTCCAGCGGGGGGCGGACACCGCAGGTTCCTCAGCGAGGCGGCTGACCGCAACGGCCTGACGGTTCCGACTGGGCGGTCCCTGGGCTGGGCAACCTGCAGCACCGGCAGTTGGGGGAGGGAATTGCCCCCGGACCGGCGCATACCCACCGCATCCCCTTCTCGCTGCCAGCCCAATCAGTACGAGGCCCTGCCCGATCTGCTGGTGGAGGAGTGCCTCACCGCCCGGGTGAACGGCGATGGGCTGGAACCACGGGAGGGTGCTGCTGCCCTGGAGCTGCTGGAACCCCCTGCCAGCGGCAACATCGATCCGGGGCAGCGCCAGCAGTGGCTCCAGGAGGCGGTGGCAGACCTCGATTCCCTCCAGCCGGCGCTTTCCGCCCTGGCCCAGCTGCGCGCCCAGCAGGCGGAAGACGATCACCGCCGCGTGCGCGAGGCCTCGCTGCGCTCCGGCGAAGCCCTTCGCATGCGCTTCCGCTGTGAACCCAGCCTGCCGGTGGATGTGATCGGCCTGATCGTGCTGCTGCCGGCGCCAGTCCTATGAACCCGGTTTCAGAGCCAAATCCGGAAACAGTTGCAACAGCTTGCGGTCAAACGTCAGCAGCCGGCAGTTCAGCTCCTTCGCCAACACCACATACTCAGCGTCGTAGCTGGAACAATCAAAGCGGATGGCCAGGTCGAGGACCTTGTCTCCGAGAACCAGGTGTTCGCAGAGTTCAAGGCGCTCTAGGAGTTTGCGGAAAAACCGCCTGAGAACGCACGTTTCTCCCTCCTGAGAGCTGATCGTGCTCCCTGCGGGCTGGTTGTCAGCGATTCAGCGGTTCAGAACGCCTGCATCGGAGCGATCTGCCCCGTTG
>VGPU01000073.1 GCA_016882525.1 Cyanobacteria bacterium M_surface_10_m2_119
CTCCTGCTGGGAAGCCCCTTGTGCAGGACTGCTGGGCGGTTCAGCCTCAGGGAGTGGAGCGCTGGGTGGGAACTGGCGTGGCGGGGGAGGGGCCTGGACTGGCCGATTGGCGGGGATCTCCTCCACGGCGACGGGAGCGGGGAGGGGGGTGGGCTGCTCGGGCAGCAGGGCCCGGCCCAGCAGGAGCAGGGCAATCAGCAACGCCGCCAGGGCCAGCAGCAGCCCGGGCCAGAACAAGGCCGCCAGCCCCTTCGGCCAGAGGGCCGGCAGGGGCAGCAGTCCCTGGCGATTGCGGCGCCAGAGCTGCCAGAGCTCCAGGCGGAGCGAGGCGAGCACGGCCCGCAGATCCTCCAGCAGCGCTCCCCAGGGACTGCGGTAGGGGGCAGGCAGGTCGCGGCTGGGCTCCTGCTCCGGCACGACCGCCGCCCTAGCGCCGCTTGAGCAGCCCCACCAGCCCGCGGCGGCTGGGATCGGCGTCCTGGCCCTGGGAGAACTGCTCCACCGCGGCGGCCTCGGGGCTGGGTTCCTTCACGCCACACACCTCCCGGTACATGGCGTCGTAGGCAAGGGCGGAGCGGGCCCAGCTGAAATCGACGGCCATCCCCCGGCGCTGCAACTGCGCCCAGGCCGTGGGATTGCGGTAGGCCTCCCAGGAACGCACGATCGCCGTGTAGAAGTCGATCGGCTCATAGCGATCGAAGCCGTAGCCGGTGCCGCTGCCCACGCCCTCCTCGGCGGCAGGATCGTTGGGAGGCACGGTGTCGACCAGGCCGCCGACCCGGCGCACCACCGGGATCGAGCCGTAGCGCATGGCCAGCATCTGGCTGATGCCGCAGGGCTCAAAGCGACTGGGCATCAGGAAGGCGTCGCTGCCGCCGTAGATCAGGCGCGAGAGGGCGTCGTCGTAGGTGAGGAAAACGGCGAAGCGGCCGGGATGGCGGGCGGCCATCTGCCAGAGCCCGCTCTCGTAGCTCCGATCACCGGTGCCCAGCACCACGATCTGGCTGTCGGTGTAGGCGAGCACCCGATCGGCCACCTGCAGCAGCAGATCCACCCCCTTCTGGTCCACCAGTCGGCTCACCAGCCCCATGAGATAGGTGCGGGGATTCACCGTGAGGCCAAAACGCTCCTGCAGCGCCCGCTTGTTGGCTGCGCGGGGGGCAAGATCGTCGACGGAGAACCGGGCCGGCAGGCTGGGATCGCTGGCGGGGTTCCAGTCGTCGACGTCGATGCCGTTGAGGATGCCGCGCAGCTTGCCGCTGATGTAGTTCAGCAAGCCCTCGAGTTTTTCGCCGTATTCAGCGGTGCGGATCTCCTGGGCATAGGTGGGTGAGACCGCATTCACCCGGTCGGCATAGAGCAGGGCTGACGCCATGGTGTGATCGCCCTGCATGTACCAGGGACACCAGGTCATCCGCTCCAGCTTCCAGCGCCAGGGGCCCTGGTATTTGAGGTTGTGGATCGTGAAGACCGTGCTGATCTCCGGGTCCTGGTGCATCCACACCGGCAGCATGCCCGTATGCCAGTCGTGGCAATGGAGCACCTGGGGCTTCCAGTGGTGCCAGCAGAACTCGGCCGTGGCGCTGGCAAAGAAGGTGAAGCGCCAGTCTTCATCGTCACCGCCGTAGATGCGCTCGGAATCGAACACCGGGTGGCCGACCAGGTAGAGCGGCAGGCCACTCGTGGGGTGCCGGGTCTCGTAGACCGCAAAGTCGTTGCCCATGGTGTGGCCGCGCCAGATCGGCTCAGCCGGAATCGAGAGGCGTGACCAGAGCCGTCCGTAGCCCGGCAGGATCACGCGCACGTCGTGGCCAAGGCGGGCCAGGGCCGGCGGCAGGGAACCCACCACATCCCCCATGCCGCCCACCTTGATCAGCGGAGCACACTCGGCAGCGGCGAACAGGATGCGCATCCGGACCCCGGATCAGGTGGGCGCAACTGTAAGGGCGCTCACGCGAGCGATCGGTGTCCAGACCATCAGGGCAGCACGGTCACGGGCGTGCCGATCTGCACCAGTTCGAAGAGCTCTCTCACGTGCTCGTCGAACAGGCGCACGCAGCCATGGGAGACCGCCTGGCCGACGCTGCTGCGGTTGGGGGTGCCATGAAAGCCGGCACTGACGCATCCCTGCACCACCAGATGCTCGCTGCCGTTGAAGCCCACCCGCCCACGGCAGTCGCGGTGAAAGCCGATCCAACGGCTGCCCAGGGGATTAGCCGGACCAGGCGGCACCGTCTCGCCGGTGACCGGATGCTCCCAGGCGGGATCGGGCACCAGCTCCTGCACGCGGAAGCGACCTTCGGGGGTCTCCCAGCCTGGCCGTCCCACCGCCACGGGAAAACGGCGCAGCTCCTGCCCCTGCTCGAGCACGAGCAACTGCCGCCGCCGGCGATCGAGCACCAACTCACGGGTGCTGGTGGGTGTGGCCGTTACGACCTCCACTCCCCGGACAGCGGGGGCAGCAGCGGCGGCCAGCAGCGGGGCGACCAGCAGCGGGGCGACCATCCGGGCCAGGGCCCGGGTCGCAACCCGTGGCCTGAATGCCGTGGCGGCCGTGGGAACCCCTGCGCTCATCGGGATGGGGCACTCATCGTGATCGACCGCGTGATACGCCCCTCACCCTGGCTGCCCACTCGCCGTGCACCGCACCCCCTGCCGCCCTGCCGCACCGCTCGTTCCTGCAGCCCCGATCCATCTGCTCAAGGTAGCCAGGGCTCGGCAGAGAAGTCGGGTGGACGCTTCTCCAGAAAGGCATTCCGCCCCTCCTGACCCTCGGCCGTGCGGTAGAAGAGATGGGTGGCCTGGCCCGCCAGCTCCTGAATCCCGGCCAGGCCGTCGGTCTCGGCGTTGAAGGCTGCCTTCAGACAGCGGATGGCGGTGGGGCTGTGCTGCAGCACCTCCCTCGCCCAGCGCACCCCCTCATCCTCGAGCGCCTGCAGCGGGACAACCGCATTCACCAGCCCCATGTCCAAGGCCTGCTCCGCGCCGTACTGACGGCAGAGAAACCAGATCTCCCGGGCCTTGCGCTGGCCCACCACCCGGGCCAGGTAGCCGGCGCCGAAGCCGCCGTCGAAGCTGCCCACCCGCGGGCCTGTCTGGCCGAACACCGCATTCTCGGCGGCAATCGACAGGTCGCAGAGGAGGTGCAGCACCTGGCCACCGCCGATGGCGTAGCCGGCCACCAGGGCGATCACCACCTTGGGCAGGCTGCGGATCAGGCGCTGCAGATCCAGCACATTGAGCCGGGGCAGACCGTCCTCATCGACGTAGCCGCCGTCTCCGCGCACGCTCTGGTCGCCACCGGCGCAGAAGGCCCAGCCGCCATCAGCCGCCGGGCCGGCGCCGGTGAACAGCACCACGCCGATCCGAGGGTTGTCGCGCACCCGGCTGAAGGCATCGCAGAGCTCCTGCACGGTGCGGGGCCGGAAGGCGTTGCGCTTGTGGGGCCGGTTGATGGTGATCCGGGCGATCCCCTCTTCGCTCAGCTCGAAGCGGATGTCGGCATACGACCCGCAGGGCTGCCAACGCACCGGCACAGGGGGCTGGGGGGCAGCGGTCATGGCAGATCGGCCAGGGCGCAGGCCATTCTGCGCAGCTCCTGTCGCCAGAGGGCATCAGCCCGGCGATCGGTGCGCACCAGAACCAGGGCCATGGGCTCGGCGAGCCCCCAGGCCAGGGCGTCCTCAAGCTGGTGCCAGTCGCCCACCTGCCGGCTGGGCACCCCATGGGCAGCCGCCAGGGCGCAGGGGTCGACGGCCTGGGGCATGGCGAACAACCGCTCGAAATCGAGGGGGGCCGGCGCCGCGGGCCGGATCGGCAACTGCTCGAAGATGCCGCCACCGCTGTTGTCGATCAGCAGCACCAGCAGGGGGGCCTGCAGCTGCGGGCGCCAAAGCCAGCCGTTGCTGTCGTGGAGCAGGGCCAGATCGCCGCTGAGCAACACCGCCCCACCGGCCGCCTCGGCCACGCCGCAGGCAAAGGACAGGGTGCCGTCGATGCCGGAGGCCCCGCGGCAGCCCAGCAGCGTGCGGGGCTGGCCATCCCCGGGGGTGAAGCTTTCCCAGTCGCGCACGGGCGAACTGTTGGCCAGCACCAGGGGGCGATCCGCCGGCAGCAACCGCGCCAGGTGGCGGGCGAGGGCCGGTTCCCCCCAGGGGGCAGCAGAACCCAGCAACTGCTGGTCGAGCCAGTGCTGCAGCCTGGTCTCCCAGGCCCGCCAGGCACCGGCCTGACCAGCGGCCCGGGCATCCCCCACCTCCCCCTCAACCGCCTCCCCCGGCCGGGCTCCCGGGGACTCCGTCAGCACCGCGTCCACCCAGCTCCCGAGACCGTCCGACCACTGCCAGTCGCAGCGGCCGAGGGGATCCAGGGGGCGGCGATCTCCCTCGCTCACCAGGCCCTGGGGGCCACCGCAGGCCTCCAGCAGGGCCTGCAGCCGGCGACTCGCCGGCAGGGGCCCCAGGCGCAGGACCTGCAGATTGCCCAGCTGGTCGCGCAGCGCTGGCGGCAGCTGCGAACCCACCAGGTCGTAGCCCGCCAGCACCTCCAGCCCCGGCGTGCCCCGCAGGCCGCTGAGACCATCGGCCAGCACGGGCCAGCCGCTGCGCACCTGCCAGCGCTGCAGGGCCTCCAGAAACCCCGGCCAGGCCGCCGGCTGCCCCCGCCAGGGCCCGGCCACGACGAGGCCCGGCCGGGCGGGATCGAGGGCCCGGGGCGGGGCGGAATCAAGGCCGGGGGGAGGGGCAGTGCTGTTCGTGGCAGCAGGGGAGGCCCCCGTCGGCACCGGATCCTGCGCCGCCACCAGCAGCTGGACCTCCAGGGCCTCAGCCGCCGCATGGAGCGGCTCGTCGAAGGGCAGGTTGAGCTGCACGGGGCCCGGCGCCAGCGTCGGGCCGCAGCAGTGCGCCAGGGCCTGGGCGGCCAGCTCCCGCAGGGTTGAGGGGGCGCAGACGGCAAGACCGGCGGGATCGGAGCAGCCCTGCCAGCGCAGGTTCGCGGCCAGAAAGGCCTCCTGGTTCACGGTCTGATTGGCGCCGCAGCCCTTGAGGTGGGCCGGCCGGTCGGCGGTGAGCAGCAGCAGGGGAACGGTGCCGTAGTCGGCCTCCACCACGGCCGGCAACAGGTTGGCCACCGCCGTGCCGGAGGTGGTGATCACGGCGGCGGGAATGCCCGCGGCGCGCCCGAGGCCCAGGGCGAAGAAGGCGGCGGAGCGCTCGTCGATGGCGGTGTGCAGGACCAGGCGGCCCTGGGCGGCCAGCAGGCCGGCGGCCGCTGCCAGGGGGGCAGAGCGACTGCCGGGACACACCACCAGCTGGCGGACGCCCCCCGCCACCAGGGCCTGCAACAGGGTGAGCGCGGCGTGCAGATTGCGGGCCGCCAGGTCTGCAGACACCGGGGAGGAGGCGACCAGAGACAAACCGGGGCACTGCAGGATGGGGTTCCCATCCTCCCTGGCCCGTGGCGGCGCACCCGGATCCGGCCCCTTCTGAGCCCCCCTCGCAGGCCGAGGCCACCGTGTCACCCGGGGAGCGGTCGACGGCCTGGCAGGGCCTGCTGCGCCAGGGACGCTCGCTGCTTCTCTGGCTGAGCCTGGCCCTGCTGCTGCGCTGGGCGGTGATCGAGCCCCGCTGGATTCCCTCGGGCTCAATGCTCCCCACCCTCCAGCTCCAGGACCGGGTGCTGGTGGAGAAGCTGCGGGTGCGGCTCGATCGGGAGCTGCCGGTGGGCAGCGTGGTGGTGTTCCACCCGCCCCCGGCCCTGCAGGCGGCCGGCTACGACCCCCAGTCCGCCCTGATCAAACGGCTCATCGGCCGCCCAGGCGACCGCATCGCCGTCCGCGATGGCCGCCTGTGGCGCAACGGCGCCCTGGTGGATCCCGACTGGGCCCGCGAACCGATGGGCTACTCCCTGCCGGAGATCACCGTGCCGGAGGGGGAACTGCTGGTGCTGGGTGACAACCGCAACGCCAGCCTGGACTCCCACCTGTGGGGCACCCTGCCACGGGACGAGCTCATCGGCTCCGCGGTGCTGCGCTATTGGCCGCTGGCCCGCTTCGGGCCCATCGGCACTGCCGCCGCGACAGGGGGCGCGATTCGGTTCTCCGCCACCGGTGGGGCTCTGGAGAGCCCGGAGCAGCTCGATTAAGGTTCGGATGTGACGCAGCGCACGCCGAGGATGTTCAACCCGGAGTTCCTGACGAGCGACAACGAGGCAATCAACGGCAATGCCTTGATTCAGTACCTCCAGGAACAGTCCCCGGATGTGCTCCAACGGGTCGCCCGTTCCGCCAGCAACGAAATTCAGGACATCATTCGCCACAACGTGCAGGGCCTGCTGGGGATGCTCCCGGGCGAGCACTTCGAGGTGAAGGTGCAGACCAGCCGCGACAGCCTCGCCGGCCTGCTGGCCTCGGCGATGATGACCGGTTACTTCCTCCGCCAGATGGAGCAGCGGATGGAGTTGGAAACCAGCCTGCTGGCGGTAGGCGGCAGTGAGGATCTCGACGCCGACCCGGGCCCACTGCGCCTCTAGACCTCAGCTCACCGGCTCCCGAGGCACCAGGCCGAGGCGGAGCAGCGCCCCGTCGATGCGGGCGAGGGTCGACCAGCTCTGGGCATCAGGGGCCCAGGGCCGGCTTTCCAGCGTGGTGGCGAGCTGCGCCAGGGTCTCGCGGTCGCAGGGCACCGGAGCCTCGTAGTGGGCAGGTACCAGCCAGCGCAGCTCGGGCCAGGCGGCGAGGTCGCGGATCCAGCGGATCAGGGCGTCGCGGCAGCGGGGAAAGACGAGGCGCTCCAGCACGGGCGCTACCTGCAGCGCGGGTTCCTCACCCGGCACCAGCGTCCGGAACTCCTCCTCCCAGTCGGGACACCAGCGGAAGGGGTAGAGGCCGAAGTAACTGCGGGGCTGGCGCAGGCCGGGGGCCAGGGCCTGCGCCAGCACCTCGCGGAGGGGAGGCACCTCCAGCCGGGCCGGCTGCAGGTAGGAGGCGAAGAGCACCAGGCGCTGCCAGCCGCGGCGGCGCAGCTCCGGCGTGTCGTTGAGGGGCTGATCGCCGCGATCGCGCGCGTGGAACAGCAGCGGGGTGGGGTCCGCGTCGAACAGGGGAGGTGGCTCCGGCGCGATCGCCACCAGGGCATCGGTGAGCAGCAGCGCCCCACTGGCCCGGTGCAGGCAGGCCACTTCCATGAACGTGCCCAGGCCCAGATCCAGGGGCCCGAGCCCGCGCCAGGCGAGTTCATCGGCATGGGGCAAGCCATCCTCGAAGAGCACGCGCGTGCGGCCAGCGGGAAACCCCAGCCAGGACGAGGGCAACCGCACCGGAAAGCTCCACTGCTCCGGTGTCACCCACACCGTGGCCGCAGGGAAGGCCCTGGCCAGGGCGGGCGTGGGGAGCTTGTGCTCCAGCCCGGAAGCGGTGGGCAGCACGATGGATCGCACCGGGCCGTAGCGCTGTTCCAGCTCCCGCAGGGCTGCCAGCACCTCCCCGGTGGGCGGCAGGGGGCCGTAGAGCAGCAGGCCGGAGCGCAACCGCACCACTGTCATGCGGATGGGAACAGCCACATAGAACACTCCCTGAAGCTGCTCCAGGCTCCAGACCTGCCCCGGGATCAACTCCCGCACCAGGGTGCGCCGGCGGCCGTAGGGATAGAGAGGCAGCAGGGGCCACCACCACCAGCGCTGCTGGCTGGCGGCGGAGACGGGGGCAGACGCGGGAGGCACAGCGGACAACACAGGGAGCGCCGACCGTCAGATCAGCAGCAGCAGACTCAGGCTCATCACCACCATGCCGGCCAGCACACCGCCGATCATCAGGTGATGGTGCGAGCCCATGCGCTGGGCCGTGGGCAGCAGCTCATCGAGACAGATGTAGATCATCACGCCGGCCACGCTGGCAAACACCAGCCCGAGCACCAGGTCATTGAGCATGGTGCCCAGAAAGATGAAGCCCACCGCTGCCCCCACCGGCTCCGCCAGACCGGAGGCCAGGGAGATCCAGAAGGCCTGTCGCCTGCTGCCGGTGGCGTAGTAGATCGGGGCTGAGACCGCCAGCCCCTCGGGGATGTTGTGGATGGCGATGGCGATGGCGATGCCGATCCCCAGCCGAGGACTGGAGAGGGCGCCGATGAAGGTGGCCAGTCCCTCGGGGAAGTTGTGGATGGCGATGGCCAGGGCCGAGAACAGGCCCGTGCGCAACAGGTCGGGGTTGGACCGGCTCGCCCTTGCAGGCCCCTGCAGGGCTGGCGTCAGCCCGCTCTCATGCCTCGGGAGCAGGCGATCGATCAGGGCAATCGCCGCGATGCCGCCGAAGAAGGCCAGCACCGTCGCCCAGTAGCCGAGGGTGGAGCCCAGGGCGCCGCTGAGCGACTCGCGGGCCTTCGGGAAGATCTCCACAAAGGAGACATAGAGCATCACTCCCGCCGAAAAGCTCAGGGCCAGGGTGAGCACCCGCGGGCTGAAACCGCGGTTGAGCAGACCCAGGGCACTGCCCACACCGGTGGAAAGTCCGGCGCCCAGGGTGAGCAGGAAGGCAAAGACCACCGTTGAATCGAGTCCCAGCAAGGACGTGCTCCGTGACTGCACCTGTCGCCCGCCGATGATGGCAGCCCGGAGGACGGGCCCTCACGTAGCAAAAAGCACCCGCCCGAAGGCGGGTGCTGGAGCGCGACCACCCAGGGGCCGCTGCGGGGATGGGCTTCGACTCAGCCGATGGCCGGGGCCTGCAGGGCCACGGGCGTGGCACTGGTAGCGGCCAGGTCGAGGGGGAAGTTGTGGGCGTTGCGCTCGTGCATCACTTCCATGCCCAGGTTGGCGCGGTTGAGCACGTCAGCCCAGGTGTTCACCACCTTGCCCTGGGCATCCAAGATCGACTGGTTGAAGTTAAAGCCGTTCAGGTTGAACGCCATGGTGCTGATACCCATGGAGGTGAACCAGATGCCCACCACGGGCCAGGCACCGAGGAAGAAGTGCAGGCTGCGGCTGTTGTTGAAGCTGGCGTATTGGAAGATCAGGCGACCGAAGTAACCGTGGGCAGCCACGATGTTGTAGGTCTCTTCCTCCTGGCCG
>VGPU01000074.1 GCA_016882525.1 Cyanobacteria bacterium M_surface_10_m2_119
CGTAGGCCCGGAACGCCTCGAACTGCTCCGGCGTCACGAAGCGATCCACCGGCAGGTGCTTGGGGCCAGGGGAGAGGTATTGGCCGATGGTCACGATGTCGACCTGATGGCGGCGTAGATCAGCCATCACCGCCCGCACTTCCGCGTCGCTCTCGCCCAGGCCCACCATCAGGCCTGATTTGGTGTAGGTGCGCGGCCAGTTTTGGCGCACCCGTTGCAACAGCTCCAGGGAGCGCTCGTAGATGCCCTGGGGCCGGGCTTTTTTATAGAGCCGCGGCCCTGTTTCGATGTTGTGGTTGAGCACGTGCGGAGCGGCCTCCATCACGGCGCCCAGGGCGTCCCAGTTGCCGCAGAAATCGGGGATCAGCAGCTCGATCGTGGTGAGTGGCGAGCGCTGGCGCACCTGCTCGATGCAGGCCACAAACTGACTGGCGCCGCCATCGCTCAGGTCGTCGCGGTTCACCGAGGTGATCACCACATGGCTGAGGCCCAGCCGGCTCACCGCCTCCCCCAGCCGCTCCGGCTCGCTGGGGTCGAGGGCACGCACACTCTTGTCGAAATCGATGTCGCAGTACGGGCAGGCGCGAGTGCAGCCCGGCCCCATGATCAGGAAGGTGGCGGTGCCGCCGGCGAAGCACTCGCCGATGTTGGGGCAGCTGGCCTCCTGACATACGGTGTTGAGCTTGAGGTCGACCAGCAGGTCGGCCACGGCGCCGATGCGTTCGCGCTGCGGAGCCTTCACGCGCAGCCACTCCGGTTTGGTGGGGGCGATCAACGGCAGGGCGGCAGTGGCCCCAACTTTAGAAACCCCTTGTCCGGGGGCTGGGATCGATCGGCCTCTTCCCGACGATCCCCTAAGCTCAGCCCATCGGGATGTAGCGCAGCTTGGTAGCGCACTTCGTTCGGGACGAAGGGGCCGCAGGTTCGAATCCTGTCATCCCGATTCTTTGAGCACGGTAGATCTGCTCGCTCGCTCCTTTCGGAGCAGCCCTTGATCACACTGGGCTGCTGATCAGGCCAACTCAGCCCCCGGGTAGCCCCTCGGGGTCACCATCCAGGCCCCGTCGCAGCGACTGGTGCTGTTGCCCACCAACACCAGGGTGAGCATGTCTACCGATTCCAGCGGCAGCTCACCCAGGGTGTGGAGGCTCACCTCCTCCTCAGATCGTCCCAGCTGGCGTGCCACCACCACCGGCGTGTGGGCTGGCCGCCCCTGCAGGAGGATCTCCCGGGCTCTGCCCAGTTGCCAGTCGCGATCCCGCGAGCGCGGGTTGTAGAGCGCCACGACGAAATCGCCGGCGGCTGCCGCCTGCAACCGCTGCTCAATCACGGCCCAGGGCGTGAGGCGATCGCTGAGGCTGATGGTGCAGAAATCGTGCATCAGGGGGGCTCCGGCCCGGGCCGCCGCCAGCTGCAGGGCGGAGATGCCCGGGTGCACGGCGAAGCGCGGGCGGGCATCGGTGGGCTGCTGCAGCCAAAGCTCCAGGGCCAGGCCGGCCATGGCATAGATGCCGCTGTCACCGGAAGAGACCAGCGCCACGGTCAGCCCCTGGTTGGCCAGGGCCAGGGCGAGCGCGCAGCGCTCCCGCTCCTGGGTGAGCTGGCCGTCGCAGCGCAGCTGGTCGGGCCGGCGCAGCGGCTCGATCAGATCCAGATACAGGCCGTAGCCCACCCACACACTGGCTTCGGCGAGCACGCGGCGCGCCTCCGGCGTCAGCAGGTCGAGCCGGCCGGGACCGCTGCCCACCAGGTGCAGCGCCCCCTTGGTGGGGGCCCACTGCTCGTCGGCCAGACTGATGGCCAAGGTGGCCGCCCCCCGTTCCTCCCCCTGACGGTGGAGGATGGTTTTCGGCACCAGCAGCTGGCCGCCAGGGCCGGCCCCCAGCAGGGCGGCAGCCTCGGCGACGCTGGCGGTGCCCATCTCTTCGGCCACGGCGGCGGAGGGGTTGGGCACCGCCACGGGGGTGAGCTGGGCAGCGCTGAACCAGCGCACGGGCCACTGCCGCCGGTGGGCGAGGTCCAGCAGGGCGGGCTCTTCCGCCTTGCGATCGATGCTGGCGATGCCGGCCACGGCCTCGGTGGCGAGGCCATGGGTGCGGAGGGTGTCATCCACCAGGCGCTCCAGCAACTCCAGGCTGGTGTTCCGTTCGCAGCCCATCCCCAGCCAGAGCGACGGCGGGTGCCAGCGGCATCCCGGCCCCTGGCGATGGCTGATGAGCAGATCCGGCTTCGTCTCGCCTGGTGGCTGCTGGTCACCCAGGCCTGGAGCCGGCGAGATGGTGATCCCCCCGGCCGCTGGCAGCGTCTGCCAGTGCCGGCTGCCCGCCTCCTGACAGACCCGAACGGCCTGCTCGTCCCGGGCCGCCCGCTGCATCAGACCGCTCCAGTCTCCAGCGGAGTTCTGTCGCCATCCCCACGCTCGCCCGAAGCTGTCGAGGGCCAGTCGCCCTGCGCCGCTGCAGGCGCCGGTGGCCGCCACCTGGGCCCCCAGCACTGCGGCCACGCGCTGGCTGAGGCTGTCGCCGCCGGCCTGATGGGCCCCCAGCAGGGGAATGGCGAAGGCGCCCTGCGGGTCGACCACCACCACGGCGGGGTCCTGGTCTTTGCCCTGGAGCAGCGGCGCGATCTGGCGCACAACCAGGCCGCAGGCTCCCACCACCACAAAGGCCTGGGCCTGATGCCAGTGCTTCCGCAGGTCCGCACTTCCCTCCAGGTGCCCCTGGATCACCCCAGCCGCATGCAACTGGCTGAGCACGCTCGCGGCCGCCGGGCTGAAGCCCAGCCCCCACACGCCCTGCCCGCTCATGCCTCACCTCTCTGCCCTTGGAGACGGTTGCGCAGGGCGCTGAAGGGGCCTTCCGAGGGGGGCTGAATCAGCGATCCATCGTCGCGGACCTGCTCGCGGGCTGATCCTTGGAGGCTGCTGCCTGCCGTGATGCGCTCGGGTGGGGCGGCACCCATCGCCGCGCCCGTAGCCGGGGCAACGCCGCCCGCGGGCTTGCCGGTCGCCGGCGCTGGCGTGGTCGCCGGTGTTTGAACAGCCGGTGCTTGCACAGCCGAGGCCGGTACATCTGCTGGGGCAGGAGTCTCCGCTGGGGGCTGTTCCCCCGCGAGCGTCGCAGGGGGGGCAACCCCGGAGGCCTGTTCCGCCGTTGGCGCAGGTGTTGGCACAGGTGTTGGTGCAGCGGGCAGAGCCATCGCGGCCCGGTCCGCAGCTGGCGGTTGGGCTGGCCCACTGGCGGCGGGCTGGGGGGTGATCGGCTCGGCGGTCGTGGGGGTGGCCTCTTCGGTTTCCGCCGGCTCGACGTCAGCTGGCCTGGTTGCCTCACCCCCAGTGGCCGCCGGTTGGCTGGCTGCCCGTTCGCGGGCCGGGGTGCTGGCAGCCGGTTCCTCGTCCTCGGCCTTGCTGGTCGCGGGCTCCAGGGGGAGCTGGCCCAGCAGTTGGGCCAGCTCGGTGTCGCTGAGGCGGGCCTGAAGCCAGGCGGGACGCCGTGCCGTTGGGTCGATCACCACCTCGCGCACGGCGCTGTTAAAGGGGGGATTCAAGGGTTCTCCCAGGCCATCCAACAGCTCCAGCAGCACCGCATTGCTGCCATTGCGGAAGCCCTTCAGCCACAGGGGCGTGTTCTGGTCCACCAGAAAACTGTCACCGTTGATGGTGATGCGCAGGCGCCACTGGCCATCCCCTTCACGCAACCCCTGCAGGGGCGCGTTGTCCAGCAGCCAGTCGATCAGCACCGGTTCGGCCGCCGCCAGAGCGGCTGGACTCACCGGCAGGAGTCGGGGGCTGTCCGGGGCTGGCAGGCTCAGGGGATCGGCACTGAGCCGATGCACCAGCAGCTGGGCCGAAGCCCCTGGCCCTTTCACCGCCTCGCCCCACGGGCGTGCCGCATAGACGCTGATCTGGTGGCTGCCGGGATCCAGTTCGGGCAGCTCCACCTCCAGCCTGCCCGTGGCGGGATCTCCCGAGCTCCAGTCGCTGATCCGCAGGGGCGGCCGGCGGTCCACCTGCACCACCAGATGGGGGCCGAGACCGAGGGTCCCGGCGTTCACCAGGGGCCAGTCGTCCACCTGCAGCACCAGTCGCCAGGGGCCTGATCCCAGAAGCCGTCCCGGATCCGGTGCGGTGATGCGCAGGCGGGGGCGGTGGACGGCCAGGGCTGTGCTCAGCTGGCGCACGCCGGCCGGTGGCGCCACCTCCTGCAGTCGGCCGGTCGGTGCCGTGGCGGGAAGCGCCGGGGCCCGCTCCGGCGCCCGACTGCGCGCCCCGGCGAGGCGGGAACAGCCCCCGAGTGGCATCAGGAGTGCCAGCACCAGCACCGGGAGCACCAGCGCGGAGAGCGCTGCCGTCCAGAACGCCGGCCTTCGCCCTTCCCGTTGTCGCGCCTGCGTCACCCCGTCCTGCCCTGATGCGTTGGAGACATTCTGCTCGCTCGGGGTGATTCAGGCTGGATGCCGAATGGCCAATTAAATGGTGACCACAGTTACACGAACTGCCGCGTTTATGAGCGCTCTCTGTTGTTAATAACTCTCCTTCAGACCCCAGTGCTGGCCTGGGAATCGGGCGGATTGAACCTTTGTAACTGAGCCCGGAAATCACTTGAATGCGGCCCCTATACTTCCGCGAGCGGTCCCCTATCTGGGGCCCCAAGCCCCAGTCGTGGCAAGCGGTTACGCGATTTTTCGTGCGACCACTCCCGGCTGGCGCCCATGTCCCGCGCGGGCTTCGGCCTTGCCAGGGCATGGGGCCCACTGGCTCTGCCCTGGTCCTGCTTGCAGCGGCCATGCCGGAGTCGACAGGGGTGGACCACCACCTCGACCCCGTCCCTCGAGGAACGTCTCGATGACCATCAGCCCACCAGAGCGTGGGGAAAAGGCCAAGGCCATGGTCGACCGGAACCCCGTTCCGGCCACGTTCGAGCTCTTTGAAAAGCCCGGACACTTCGATCGCAGCCTGGCCAAGGGTCCCAAAACCACCACCTGGATTTGGAACCTCCACGCCAACGCTCACGACTTCGACAGCCACACGAGCGACCTCGAAGAGGTTTCTCGCAAGATCTTTTCGGCTCACTTCGGCCATCTGGCCGTCATCTTCATCTGGTTGAGCGGTGCCTTCTTCCATGGCGCCCGCTTCTCCAACTACACCGGCTGGCTGGCTGACCCCCTTCACGTCAAGCCTTCAGCCCAGGTGGTCTGGCCCGTCTTTGGTCAGGAAATTCTCAATGGCGATGTGGGTGCCGGCTTCCACGGCATTCAGATCACCTCCGGCCTCTTCCACGTGTGGCGGGCCTGGGGTTTCACCAGTGAGACCCAGCTCCTCGCCACCGCCATCGGCGCCCTGGTGATGGCCGGCCTGATGCTCAACGCCGGCGTCTTCCACTACCACAAGGCAGCTCCAAAGCTGGAGTGGTTCCAGAACGTTGAGTCGATGCTCAACCACCACCTGGCAGGTCTGCTGGGTCTGGGATCGCTGTCGTGGACCGGACACCTCCTGCATGTGTCCCTGCCCACCACCGCCCTGATGGATGCCATCGACGCCGGCAAGCCGCTGGTGCTCAACGGCAAGACCATCGCCACCTACGGCGATATCCCCCTGCCCCATGAGTTCCTCAACCAGGATCTGCTTTCGCAGCTGTTCCCTGGTTTCGGTGCAGGCATCTCCGCCTTCTTCTCCGGTAACTGGGCCGCCTACAGCGATTTCCTCACCTTTAAAGGTGGTCTGAATCCTGTGACCGGCAGTCTCTGGATGACCGACATCGCCCATCACCACCTGGCGATTGCGGTGCTGTTCATCGTGGCTGGCCACATGTACCGCACCAACTGGGGCATCGGTCACAGCATCAAGGAGATCCTGGAAGGCCAGAAGGGCGATCCCCTGCTCTTCCCCGCTCCGAAGGGTCACGATGGCCTGTTCGAGTTCATGACCACCAGCTGGCATGCCCAACTGGCCGTGAACCTGGCCCTGCTCGGCTCCCTGAGCATCATCGTGGCGCATCACATGTATGCGATGCCCCCCTATCCCTACATCGGGATTGATTACCCCACCCAGCTGTCGATCTTCACCCATCACACCTGGATCGGTGGTTTCCTGATCGTGGGTGCCGGTGCGCACGCCGCCATCGCGATGGTGCGTGATTACGACCCCGCCAAGCACATCGACAACGTGCTGGACCGGGTGCTCAAGGCTCGTGATGCCCTGATCAGCCACCTCAACTGGGTGTGCATCTGGCTCGGCTTCCACAGCTTCGGCCTCTACATCCACAACGACACCATGCGTGCCCTGGGCCGTCCCCAGGACATGTTCAGCGACTCCGCCATCGCCCTGAAGCCCGTCTTCGCGCAGTGGATCCAGGGTCTGCACGCCGCTGCCGCCGGCAACACCGCCCCCAACGCCCTGGCGGGCGTGAGTGAGGTGTTCAACGGCGCCGTGGTGGCCGTGGGCGGCAAGGTGGCCGCGGCGCCGATCCCGCTGGGCACCGCTGACTTCATGGTGCACCACATCCACGCCTTCACGATCCACGTCACCGTGCTGATCCTGCTGAAGGGCGTGCTGTACAGCCGCAGCTCCCGCCTGATTCCCGATAAGGCGAATCTCGGGTTCCGCTTCCCCTGCGACGGCCCCGGCCGTGGCGGCACCTGCCAGGTTTCCGCTTGGGACCACGTGTTCCTGGGCCTGTTCTGGATGTACAACTCCCTCTCGATCGTGATCTTCCACTTCTCCTGGAAGATGCAGAGCGATGTGTGGGGAACCGTCAATGCCGATGGCAGCGTTTCGCACATCACCAACGGCAACTTCGCCCAGAGCGCCATCACCATCAATGGTTGGCTGCGTGACTTCCTGTGGGCCCAGGCCGCTCAGGTGATCAACAGCTATGGCTCCAGCAGCAGCGCCTACGGCCTGATGTTCCTGGGTGCCCACTTCATCTGGGCCTTCAGCCTGATGTTCCTGTTCAGCGGCCGCGGCTACTGGCAGGAGCTGATTGAGTCCATCGTCTGGGCTCACAACAAGCTGAAGGTGGCCCCGGCCATCCAGCCGCGCGCACTGTCCATCACCCAGGGCCGTGCCGTGGGCGTCGCCCACTATCTGCTGGGCGGCATCGCGACCACCTGGTCGTTCTTCCTGGCCCGCATCATTGCGGTCGGCTGACCTTTCCTGACCTTTCCCAATGGCAACGAAATTTCCTTCGTTCAGCCAGGGTCTGGCACAGGACCCGACAACCCGCCGGATCTGGTACGGCATCGCCACGGCTCACGACTTCGAGAGCCACGACGGCATGACCGAGGAGCGGCTTTACCAGAAGCTGTTCTCCACCCACTTCGGACACCTGGCCATCATTGGCCTCTGGGTTTCGGGCAACCTGTTCCATATCGCCTGGCAGGGCAACTTTGAGCAGTGGGTCGCCGATCCCCTGCACGTGCGTCCCATCGCTCACGCGATCTGGGATCCCCACTTTGGCCAGGGCGCTATCACCGCCTTCACCCAGGCGGGCGCCTCCTCCCCGGTGAACATCGCCTATTCCGGTCTGTACCACTGGTGGTACACGATCGGCATGCGCACCAACGCCGAGCTCTATCAGGGTTCCATCTTCATGATGATCCTGTCGGCCTGGGCCCTGTTCGCCGGCTGGCTCCACCTCCAGCCCAAGTTCCGGCCTTCCCTGGCCTGGTTCAAGAACGCTGAATCCCGTCTGAACCACCACCTTGCGGTGCTGTTCGGCTTCAGCTCCATCGCCTGGACCGGTCACCTGGTCCACGTGGCCATTCCCGAGGCCCGCGGTCAGCACGTGGGTTGGGACAACTTCCTCTCCGTGCTCCCGCATCCAGCCGGTCTGGCTCCCTTCTTCACCGGCAACTGGGGCGTCTATGCCCAGAACCCCGACACCGCTTACCAGGTGTTCGGCACCGCTGAAGGCTCGGGCACCGCGATCCTCACCTTCCTGGGTGGCTTCCACCCCCAGACCGAGGCTCTCTGGCTCACGGACATCGCCCATCACCACCTGGCGATCGGCGTTCTGTTCGTGATCGCCGGCCACATGTACCGGACCAATTTCGGCATCGGTCACTCGATCCGCGAGATCCTCGAGGCTCACAACCCCCCCAAGGGCACCCCTGGTGACCTCGGCGCTGGCCACAAGGGTCTCTACGACACCATCAACAACTCGCTCCACTTCCAGCTGGGTCTTGCCCTGGCCAGCCTCGGCGTGGTGACGAGCCTGGTGGCGCAGCACATGTATTCGATGCCGTCCTATGCGTTCATCGCACGGGACTACACGACGCAGGCTGCCCTCTACACCCACCACCAGTACATCGCCATCTTCCTGATGTGCGGAGCCTTCGCCCACGGTGCGATCTTCTTCATCCGTGACTACGACCCCGAGGCCAACAAGAACAACGTTCTTGCTCGGATGCTTGAGCACAAGGAAGCGATCATCAGCCACCTGAGCTGGGTGTCCCTGTTCCTCGGTTTCCACACCCTGGGCCTCTACGTCCACAACGACGTCGTGGTGGCCTTCGGCACCCCCGAGAAGCAGATCCTGGTGGAGCCGGTGTTCGCCCAGTTCGTGCAGGCAGCCTCTGGTAAGGCTGTGTACGGCATGAACGTGCTGCTGTCCAACCCCGACAGCCTCGTGAGCAATGCCCCTGGCCCCGGCGCCGTCTGGCTCCCCGGCTGGCTTGAGGGTCTGAACTCGGGCAACAACAGCCTCTTCCTCCAGATCGGTCCTGGTGACTTCCTGGTGCACCACGCCATCGCGCTGGGTCTCCACACCACCACCCTGATCCTGGTGAAGGGCGCCCTTGATGCCCGCGGTTCCAAGCTGATGCCTGACAAGAAGGATTTCGGCTACTCCTTCCCCTGCGACGGCCCCGGCCGTGGCGGCACCTGCGACATCAGTGCCTGGGACGCCTTCTACCTGGCGGTCTTCTGGGCCCTGAACACCGTGGGCTGGCTCACCTTCTACTGG
>VGPU01000075.1 GCA_016882525.1 Cyanobacteria bacterium M_surface_10_m2_119
CCCTCCTGAGGGCAGATTCTCACGCGTTACTCACCCGTCCGCCACTAACCCGAAGGTTCGTTCGACTTGCATGTGTTAAGCACGCCGCCAGCGTTCATCCTGAGCCAGGATCAAACTCTCCGTTGTAGATCAAATCCTCTTGAATCACATCAGCTTTCATTAAGACTACTAAACTCAAGCAATTGCTTGCTCTAATCCAGCACACTTAACTCCAGTCAGCAGCAACCCTCAATTTGACTTGCTCATCACCCGTCCCCGTCCACTGGCGCAGACAGAACAGTTGGAGCATCCTTCCTCTGACAGAAGGGTTCCTAAGAGTGCAAACACTCAGAGCCTCAACTGCTACCCCTCTCAGGGTTGCCGTCTCCACTCCTCACGCTTGACTTTCCCAGATCTCAGATCCGGTCGCATCGGCAACACATCCCTGTGCTTGCCTCTGCTTCAATTGCTTTGACGGGACCTCACACCTTCACTGCTGCTTCTGTCACACCCTCAGACCAGCTCGCGCTGTGCCCTCGGCCATGACGCAGTGAAAGCGTCAGTTCCTAAACTTCTTGGGTTGTCCAGGTTCAGCTGCCTCCACCCCTCACCTCTCGGCCCAGGGCTCTAAGCAGCTCGTCGCCTCTCAGCGACCCAGAAAACTTACAACACCGGTGGCTCGCGCCTCCTTCCGTCATAAGCCGCGCAGGCCACTCGCAAACACTCCCCAAGGCGCCTCTCGGCTCCCTCGGCTCGTGCTCGGTTTCCCGCGCAGTCCAAAACCATAACACCTCAACGGCCTCAGTTCAGACCCTGAGACGACGGAAGGTCTTTTTGCCCAGCTGCAGCACCTTTCCCTCCAGCTCAGCAGCGGCCGGGAACTCCTGGTTGGGGTCGACCAGCTTCTCCCCATCGAGCTTGACGCCGCCACCCTGGATCTGGCGACGCGCTTCGCTGCTGCTGGCGCAGAGGCCCACGGCACTGAGCAGATAGAAGGCCTTGGCCGGAAAGTTGACGGAGACCAGGGAGACCTCCGGCACCTCCGCGGCGGCGGCGCCGCTGCCACTGGCGCCAGCCACCAGCCGACCGGCGTCGGCCTGGGCCTGTTGGGCCGCCGCGTCTCCCTGGCGTTGACGGGTCACCTCCAGGGCCATCGCCTTCTGACGCTCCCGCGGGTTGGAGGGCAGGGCCTCCAGGTCCAGGTCGGTGAGCAGGGTGAGGTAGTCGTCGACCACCGCATCGGGCACCTTCTCCAGCTTGGAATACATGGAGAGCGGGTCGTCCTGCAGCCCCACCGTGTTGCCCAGGCTCTTGCTCATCTTCTGCACCCCGTCCAGGCCCGGCAGGATCGGCAGCAGCATCCCGAACTGGGGGCGCTGGCCGAAGTAGCGCTGCAGATCCCGCCCCATGGCCACGTTGAACTTCTGGTCGGTGCCGCCCAGCTCGAGGTCGGCCTGCACCTGCACCGAGTCGTAGCCCTGCAGGAGTGGATAGAGGAACTCGTGCAGGGAGATCGGCGTCCCGGAGCCGTAGCGGTTGGCGAAGTCCTCCTTCGCCAGCATCTGGCCCACGGTGGCTGTACCCAGCAGGTCGATCACGTCGGGCAGATCCAACCCCGCCAGCCACTCGCTGTTGCGGCGCACCTCCAGCCGACCCGGGGTGTCGAAATCCAGCAGGGCATGGGCGGGGTCCTGGCCCAGCCCCAGCTGCACCAGATAGGTCTCGGCATTGGCCTCCACCTCGGCCGCCGTGAGCTGAACCCGGGTGGCGCTCTTGCCGGTGGGATCGCCGATGCGGGCGGTGAAGTCGCCGATGATCAGCACGGCGGTGTGACCAGCGTCCTGAAAGGCCCGCAGCTTGCGGAACAGAATCGAGTGCCCCAGGTGAATGTCGGAGCCGGTGGGGTCGATGCCGAGCTTGATGCGCAGGGATCGGCCTGCCCGCTCGGCCTCCCGGAGGCGGGCTGCGAGCGCTTGATCGGGCTCCGTGGCGGCCTCTCCCCCAGCCGCGGGAAAGAGATCAGCCACGCCGCGCTGCAGCCAGGAAGGAAGAGAGGCGAACCGGGGATCACGGGCTGCACTGGTGCCTGAGGTCATGGGCCCCGGTGGGATCTGGCAGGACGGCCGGATCGTAGGCAGCCGGGATCAGGCCTCCTGCTCAAGCTGGCTCTTCATGCGCTCCAGGGTCTGGTGCATCTGGGCAAACATGGCATCGGGGGTGAGGCCGAACTGGCCGAGCTGGGTGCGCAACTGCTCCACCGTGAGCTTGGCCTGGAAATCCTCAGAGAGCTCAAAGCGCTTCATGAACACCCGATAGCGCTCCATGACGTCTTCCATGCGCTCGATGTAGAGCTTCTTGCCCTCGCGATCGAACTTGCCGTACTCGCTGCCCAGCTGCATCAGCTGCTGGTAGTCACCGAACAGGCGCTTGGCTTCATCCTGAACGATCTCGGAGTCGAAGAACGCCATGCGGCTTGGGGGCCAGGAGCGCCTTTGATTCTGATCAGCGGAGGGGGAGCCGGCGAGTGCGGATAGACGTAACGACCTGTTGAGAGCTGCCCCCTCACGCCGCCAGGGCACTGACATGCCGGACTGCAGAACCCAGGATGAAGGGTTGCGCGGCCGCTGCGGACGGCCTGGGAACATCGGCCCGTGAACTACGCCCCCCTGCTGGATCAGATCGCCAGCTACGAAAGCCAGATCCAGGCCCTGCTGCACCGGCGGCGGCTGTTGCTGTGCATGGGGGATCCCGCAGTGCTCACGCTGATGGCCGCCCGAAGCCGGCAGTGGTGTCAGCTGGTGGGGGCAGTCACGACCGCGGGAGAAGCCAGGACCCTCACGGAACAGGAGGCTCCCTCGCTGGTGGTGCTCTCCGACCAGCTGGCGGAAGGGGACGCCTATGCCCTGCTGGATTGGGTGCTGGGGTGCCCGAAGTCCGTTCAGGTGCTGTTGTTGATCAGCCAGATCCACCGCCGGCAGGCAATTCATCGGGCGATCCGCAACGGCTGCGATGGCCTGGTGCTGCAAACCCGGTTCGGCAGTGGTGCCCTGCTCACGGCGCTGCAAGCCATCAGCCAGGGGGGCATCTATGTGGATCGGGCTCTGCATCCCACCGTGCGGAACCTGCCGGGACGGTCAGGGCCTCTCCAGCCCCTCACGGAACGGGAGCGGGAGGTGCTCCAGGCCCTGGCCGCAGGGGCCAGCAACCAGGAGGTGGGGGAGCAGCTGTATCTGGCCGCCGACACCGTGAAGACGCACCTCGCGAGCATCCTGCGCAAGATGCCGGCCCGAAACCGAACCCACGCCGCCGTGCTGGGTCTGCGCTGGGGCCTGATCGACTAGCCCCACACCGCACGGTCCCGCTAGTTTCAGCCGGCAGTCACGCCCCAGCCCTCCAGCATGGCCAGGCGTCACTGGCTCGATCCGATTGCCCGGCAGCTGCTGGTGGCCAGCGGCCAGCTGGCGCCCTTGCGGCCCCCCAGGAGTGCACCGGTGGCGCGGGGGCCAGGCGAGCAGCGGGGAGACGATGCCGACGCCGTGGTGGAACGGGAGCTGGTGGCGCTGAAACTGCGCCAGGATCCCCAGCGGCCGCTGGCCGATGCAGCCGAGGTGCGCCTGGCCGCCGAGCTGGGCTGGCGCCTCGATGTGAATCGGGCGAGCGCCGCCGACTGGCGCCGCCTCCCTGGCCTGGAGCCGGTCCAGCTCGATCTGCTGCTGCGACTGCAGGCAGGGGGCGTGCAGTTGAGCGGCCCCGACGACCTGGCCCAGCTCCTCGACCTGGGCCCGGACCAGCTGCAGTGCTGGCTGCCGGTGCTCGCGTTCCGCTGGTACGGCACTCCCCCACCCTCCGCGAGCCAGGCAGCGCCCCTCGATCTCAACCGGGCAGGCCGCGAAGAGCTCGAGAGCCTGGGCCTCTCCCCGGAGCGCAGCGCCCGGCTGCTGCGGGAACGGGCGCGCCGGCCCTTCCGGGACCTGGCGGACCTGCAGGACCGGCTCCAACTCCCGGCGGCCCTGGTGGAGGGCTGGATCGGCAAGGTGCGTTTCGGAAACGGTCCCATCGGCCCTGTGCTGCCGCCCCGGCAGCGTCCGGCGTGACCGGCGACCGGGATGGCCGGCAACAACAGCCGGACAGCGGCCGCCAGGGTCAGCTCTTCCCCGCGGATCAGGGACCGGCCGCGGTGGCGCTCCAGCCCCTGGTCCTGCCGCTGGAGACCCAGCAGCTGACGCAGTGGCAGGCCCAGCTGGGGGCGTTTCAAGCGCCCCTGTTCGGCGGCGCCGCCGAAGCCCCCCTGCAGGGGGACCTGTTCAGCTCAGCCGTGCGCAACCCGGCCGAGCAGCTCAATCCCCTGGCTCTGCGCGCCCAGCCGCTCACGTTCTGGCGCTGGCCCAGCCCACCCCAGCATGGAGCGGCCCTTTATTTCGTACTCGACACCGGCGCCAGCGAAGCGGGGCCGCTCCTGCTGTATGTGGGGGAGACCGGACGGGCCGACCAACGCTGGAAAGGGGAGCACGACTGCAAGCACTATCTGGCGTCCTACAGCGAGGCCCTCGCCAGGGCTGGGCTGGAGTGCCGGCTGAGCATCCGGTTCTGGCTTGACGCCCCCTCCAACCTGCGGGCCCGGCGTTCCCTGGAGCAGGCGTTGATCCAACGCTGGCTGCCCCCGTTCAACAAGGAGACCCGCCAGCGCTGGGCCACACCCTTCACCGCCGGAACGGACTGAACGCTCCAGGAGCGCTGGCTACCATCGCAACCCCAACCCGCTGGGCCCATGGAGTTTCGCTGCATTCCTCAAGCCCTCGGTGAGGCCCTGCATGACTGGAGCGGCGACACCCTGGCCATCGGTGTGTTCGGCGGCACGGACGGCACCCTCAGCACCCCCTGGCAGGAGGACCTGGACACCTGGCTGGGCACGGATCTGCTGCAGGCCCTGGGGGATCGGGGCTTCAAGGGCAAGGCTGGGGAGTGCCGCAGCCTGGAGCGCCTGGGGCAGCAGCCCCGCACCCTGGTGGCGGTGGGCCTGGGGGAGCCTGAGAACCTCGATCTGGGCGCCCTGCGCTCGGCCAGCGCCGCCGCCGCCAGCGCCGCCGCCGCGGCTCGAGCCGAGCACTTGGCCCTGGCCCTGCCCACCGCCAATCTCAACGGCGCTGCGGCGGCTGGCGCCCTGGCGGAAGCCGTGCGACTCAGCCTCTACCAGGACCAGCGCTTCCGCAGCGAAGCCGAGCCCCTGACGCCCCCCCGGACCATCGCCCTGCTGGGACTGCCGGCCGGGGCGGACGCTGGGCTGGAGGGCCTGGGGGCCCGCTGCGCCGGAGTGGAACTGGCGCGCCAGCTGGTGGCGGCCCCCCCCAACATCGCCACCCCCGAGCACCTGGCCGAGACCGCCGCCGGCATCGCCAGCACCTTTGGTCTGGAACTGAAGGTGCTGGAGCGCTCCGACTGTGAAGCCCTGGGCATGGGGGCTTACCTGGGGGTCGCCCAGGGCTCCGACCTGCCACCGAAATTCATCCACCTCACCTACCGGCCCGCCGGGGCCGTGCAGCGCAGAGTGGCCCTGGTGGGCAAGGGGGTCACCTTCGATTCCGGGGGATACAACCTCAAGACGGCCGGATCCCAGATCGAAATGATGAAGTACGACATGGGAGGAAGCGCAGCCGTTCTTGGCGCCGCGCGCAGCATCGCCGAACTGAAGCCCTCCGGGGTGGAGATGCACGTGATCGTTGCCGCCTGCGAAAACATGATCAGCGGGGGGGCGATCCATCCCGGCGACATCCTCACGGCCGCCAATGGCAAGACGATCGAGGTGAACAACACGGACGCCGAAGGACGGCTCACCCTGGCGGATGCCCTCCACTACGCCTGCGGCCTGGAACCGGACGCGGTGATCGATCTTGCCACCCTCACGGGAGCCTGTGTGATCGCCCTCGGCGAGGAGATGGCCGGCCTCTGGTCCAACAACGATGGGCTCGCGGGAGCCCTGCGCGCGGCCGGCAGCGCGGGCGGCGAGGACCTCTGGATCATGCCCCTGCGCAGCTCCTACAAGGCGGGATTGAAGAGTCCGGTGGCGGATCTGAAGAACACCGGCCCCCGGCCGGGCGGCTCGATCACCGCCGCCCTCTTCCTCCAGGACTTCGTCACCAAGGGCCTGCCCTGGGCGCACCTGGACATCGCCGGAACCGTCTGGAGTGACAAAGGCCGCGGCCAGGACCCTGCGGGAGCCACCGGCTTCGGCGTGCGCACCCTGGTGAACTGGGTGTTGGCGGGGGCACCGCTGGGACCGGCCAGCTGAGGTGGTGCCGATTGCCGGAGCCACTAGGTTGACTCTGATCTTGCTGCCGCTGTCGCTGCCATGGCCGTAAAGAAGATCCGCTGGTATGTGAAGGCCCAACTGGGGGTGCTTCTGCTGCCAGTCGGCCTCTGCCTGTTCGGCGAAGCGGTGATCCGCAAGGGGCTCGAGGAGCTGGGGAAGCGGGCAGAGCTCACCGCTGCAGCCGGAGCGGCCCTGCCAGTGAAGTTTCTGGAGGCTCCCGGCCCCTGGTTCTGGTACGGCACCTTTGGCCTGATCCTGATCAATGCCGGCGTGGGGCTGATGATCGAGAGCGGCCTGCTGCGCGGGTATCCGCGCCAGAACTGAGGTCCCGGCCTGGAGGTGATTGCGACGCGGTCAGGCCGCGCTGCTGAACTCAATGCCGCCCGAGGTGACCTCGCGGCCGCTGCGCCCCAGCTTGGGCTCCTCCAGGGCGTGGATCTGCCATCGGGCACGGTCACCACACTCGGCCAGCAGACGATCAAGATCATCAGCCGCCTGCTTGGGGGTGACGTAGGGACCGATGTGGCGGGTGTGCAATCCCTCGCGGATGGTCAGCAGATACATCTCCATCGCATCGCGGTACACGTAACAACCTAGTCACTCCGCACGGACCGCACCAGGGGCAGAACCCAGATGGAGCAGAGCATCTGGAGGAAAGGCAATCAGGCCGACTTCACATTTTCATCGGATTGCCCGAGCTGCAGACAGGCGTGACCGGCGTGCCCCCTGTCATGACTTGCGGTTTTTCCAGGGGCTGGTGGTGCGGGCGAGGGCCTGGCCCCAGACGGCATCGAGGCGACGGTCGCGGCCGCAGGCCCAGCGGTAGTAGCCATATTTGACCGCATTGCGGCGGGCGTAGCCCTGGTGGTAGTCCTCAGCAGGCCAGAAGGCATTCAGGGGACGGATCTGCACGCGCAGGGCTGACGGAGAACGCCCCAGCTCCCGAGCGGCGGCCAGCACGCTCTCCTCCGCCTGACTCCGCTGGGTGGAATCCGCCACGAAGATCACCGGGGCGTAGGACGATCCACGGTCGCAGAACTGACCGGCACCATCGAGAGGATCGATGTTGCGCCAGTAAGCCCGCAGCAACGTGGGATAGCTCACCCGATCGGGGTCAAAACGCACCCGCACACTCTCCTGGTGACCGGTGCCTCCGGCGGACACCTGGCGGTAGGTGGGATTGGCAAGACGGCCGCCGCTGTAACCGCTCTCCACCTCCAGCACGCCAGGCACGGCCTCCAGGTCGTGCTCGAGACACCAGAAGCAGCCACCGGCCAGCACGGCCTGCCGGGGCTCTGCGGCCTGGGCTCGCGCGGGAGCGAACGCCACCGCCGAGACCAGCAGCACCAGTGCCAGCAGGGCAGCCTGCAGCCGAGGGATCCACGGCGCCCGTCTCCGCCGGGTCTCCTCCTGCGGGGAGCTCCCGATCATGCGCCTGCCCCCGCCGTCGCGGTCGCCACGCCCTGCACCTGATCCAGGATCGCCGCAGCGGCCCGATCGGTCACTCCGGGCTCACCCAGCTCCCGGCTGAGCCGGCCATAGCCCTCGAGCATGGCGGCCCGCTCCGCACTGCGGCCATCGAGCAGAGGGAGGGCACAACGCACAATCGCCTCGGCGTGGAGGTCCTCCTGGAGAAGCTCGGGAACGAGACGCTCCCCGAGCACGAGATTCACCGGCGAGATGTGGGGGACGCTGAAGCGCAGCAGATGGCGGGCCACAAAGGCGGTGAGCCAGCTCACCCGATAGACCACCACCTGGGGGACGCCCCGCAGGGCCAGCTCCAGGTTCACAGTGCCGGACTTGGCCAGGGCCAGATCAGCGGCGGCACACAGCGCTGGCTTCAGCCGATCGGCATCGGCAGCCGGAATCACCCGTGCCCGAAGCCCGGCATCCTGCAACTGCTGGGCGAGCCGGCCCTCGAAGCCAGCCAGGCCTGCCGGCACCACGATCTGCAGGTCAGGATCGCGGCGCTGCAGCTCCGCAGCGGCCGCCACGATGTGCGGAAGCATGTAACGCAATTCCTGCCGCCGGGACGCGGGCATGAGCAACAGCACAGGGGCATCGGGCTGGAGACCAAGCTCTCGCCGCGCCTGTTCCCGGTCGGGAGGACAACCGACGGTGTCCAGCAGGGGATGGCCCACATAGGTGACGGAGGCCCCCCGA
>VGPU01000076.1 GCA_016882525.1 Cyanobacteria bacterium M_surface_10_m2_119
GAAGGGCACTACCTGTAGTGGTGGCTACCCTGAGCCCAGGTGACGCGCGAACTACGGGGCTGGCGGGACTCGAACCCACGACCTACGGTTTAGGAAACCGTCGCTCTATCCGGCTGAGCTACAGCCCCAGTGCACGGGCAACGCGCGCAACGGGGCCATTATCGCCACAGCCTTCCCGTCTAGGGCCGGGCGCCCGGCGACAGCGATGATGGGCGCTGAAAGCAGGCGAGGTGATCGCGATCGGCCTGCCGCCGCCCCTTCGGGGTGGCAGCAGTGTCCGGTTGAGGAAAGTCCGGGCTCCCCAATGGCCAGGCTTGCTGGGTAACGCCCAGTGCGGGTGACCGTGAGGAGAGTGCCACAGAAACACACCGCCGATGGCGGGGGTTCGCCCCCGATCAGGTAAGGGTGCAAAGGTGCGGTAAGAGCGCACCAGCAGCATCGAGAGGTGCTGGCTCGGTAAACCCCGGCTGGGAGCAAGGCCCAGGGACAACGGTTGGCCATGACACCCGTCCCGCCACAAGTGCGCCGCTCGAGGCCGCCGGTAACGGCGGTCCCAGACAGATGATCACCCCCTCTCCCCGGCCTCGGCTGGCGATGAGGAGAACAGAACCCGGCTTACGTCCTGCTTTCACCCTCTTCCCACCAGCCCCCGCCGTGACTCCGGAGCGCCGCCTGCAGTTGCTTGCCTTCCTGGCCGGCCTGGGGCTCGACGGCCCGGCCAGCGACCTGGCCGGGATCGACCTGGCCCCGATCGACGAGGCCCTCACCCACACCTCGGCACGGGAGCCGGAGAACCACGAGCGCCTCGAGTTTCTGGGCGATGCGGTGCTGCGCCTGGCGGCCGCCGAGTTTCTGGAGCAGAAGCACGGCCGGCTCACGGTGGGGCAGCGCTCCGCCCTCCGGGCCCAGCTGGTGAGTGACCGCTGGCTGGCCGACCTGGGGGAGCGCTGTGGCCTGGAGGAGGTATGGCGGATCGGCGCGATGGCCGCCGGTGACAAGGCCGGTCGCGCCACCGTGCGGGCTGAGCTCAGCGAGGCCCTGATCGGCGCCATCTACCAGGCCTGGGGGGGCGCCAGGGGAGGCCTGCTGGCGGTGATGCAGTGGCTCACACCCCACTGGCAGCAGGCCAGCCGGGAGCTGCTCAACGACCCGGATCGCCACAACTGGAAATCGGCCCTCCAGGAGTGGAGCCAGGGCCGGGGGCTGGGGCTGCCGGACTACGGCACGGAGGAAGTGAGCAGCAGCCACGGGGACCCGCGGCGCTTCCGCTGCACAGTGAGGCTGCAGGTGGAGAGGCCGCCGGCCGCCGCCGAGAGTCGTCAGGGCTGGGGAGCCTCGCGACGGGCCGCCGAACAGGACGCCGCCCGCCAGCTGCTGGCAGCGCTCAGACCTGCTGCAGGAGCTTGAGGGGCATGTTCACCAGCTTGTCCCAGTTGCCGCCCTCGAACAGCACCGCCGCCCGGTCACCGCTGATCCGCTGCACGAAGCCTCGGTAGCCGTTGTAGATCGAGCGCACGTCGCACACCACCACGGTGGAGCCGGGAAGGATCGGCAGATCGGCCATGGAACGGGCAGGCGCAGAGCGGGCGTGGCGTCATTATCGGGGGCAGACGCCGGGGCCGGCATGGCGGAGAAGCGCGAAGAGACGTTGCTGGAGGCGGAGTTGCTGGTGGTGGGACGGCTTGTCGCTCCCCAGGGCCTGCGGGGTGAAGTGCGGGTGCTGCCCCTCAGCGATTTCCCCGAACGTTTCACCCGGGCTGGTCGCCGCTGGCTGCGGCGACCGGGCGGCCAGGCCCGGGAGGTGGAGTTGCGCGGGGGTCGGGTACTGCCCGGCAAGGATCTGTTCGTGGTGCGGCTGGAGGGCATCGACAGCCGCGAGGCCGCCGAAGCCGCGGTGGGGGAAGAACTGCTGGTGCTGGCCAGCGACCGCCCCCGCCTGGCCAAGGGCGAGTTTCACCTGATGGACCTGGTGGGACTGGAGGTGCGCCTCCTCGAGAACGGCGAGCGGATTGGCCAGGTCACCGATCTGCTGCACGCCGGCAACGACCTGCTGGAGGTGGAACTGACAGCGGAGCGGGGTGGTCGGCGCCTGCTGGTGCCCTTCGTGACGGCGATCGTGCCCCGGGTGGAGCTGGCGGAAGGCTGGGTGGGGCTGACCCCGCCGCCCGGGCTGCTCGAGCTCTGAGACACCCACCAGGAGACGGCCGTCCGGCGAGCCCAGGCCCCTGGCCCTGGCCCTGGCGAGGCGGGGTGCGCGATTATGGGGGCAGTGCGGCATCGCAACCATGGCCCACACCAGCCCCAGCACCTCCGGCAGTGCCCTGGTGCCGGTGATTCTGTGCGGGGGCACGGGCACCCGGCTGTGGCCGCTGTCGCGGGCCACCTATCCCAAGCAGTACTGGGCGCTGGCGGGGGAAGGGCAGGAGACGCTGCTGCAGCAGACGCAGCAGCGGCTGGTGGGGCTGCCGGGCCTGGCGGCGCCGCTGCTGATCTGCAACGAAGACCACCGCTTCATCGTGGCCGAGCAGATGCGCCAGATCGGCGTGGAGCCGGCGGCGATCCTGCTGGAGCCGATCGGCCGCAACACGGCGCCGGCGGTGGCGGTGGCGGCCCTGAAGGCCACGGCCCAGGGGGAGGACCCCCTGCTGCTGGTGCTGGCGGCCGACCATGTGATCCGCGATGGCGACCGCTTCCGCCAGGCGGTGGCGGCGGGCCTGGCGGCGGCTGAGGCGGGTCAACTGGTGACCTTCGGGATCGTTCCCACCGCGCCGGAAACGGGCTACGGCTACATCGAGGCAGCCCAGGCGCTGGCCGGAGCCGAGGCGCCGGTGCCGATCGCCCGCTTCGTGGAGAAACCGGATCGCAGCACGGCTGAGCAGTTTCTGGCCACCGGCCGCTTCACCTGGAACAGCGGCATGTTCCTGTTCAAGGCGAGCGCAATCCTGGCGGAACTGGAGCGGCTGACGCCGGAGGTGGTGAGTGCCTGCCGGGCGGCGCTGGAGCACGACAGTGCCGATCTGGATTTCCTGCGGCTGGAGCGGGAGGCCTTCGCCGGCTGCCCGAACGTGGCGATCGACGTGGCGGTGATGGAGAAGACCGATCGCGGCGCGGTGCTGCCGCTGGAGGCGGGCTGGAGCGATGTGGGCAGCTGGAGTGCCCTGTGGGAGACCGCCGATCAGGATGACGCCGGCAACGTGCTGCGGGGCCGGGTGATCAGCCAGGGGGCCCGCAACTGCTACCTGCGCAGCGAGCACCGCCTGGTGGTGGGCCTGGGGGTCGAGGATCTGGTGGTGGTGGAGACCGACGACGTGGTGCTGGTGGCCCACCGCGACCGGGCCCAGGAGGTGAAGGAGGTGGTGGGGCTGCTGGAGCGCCAGGGGGCGCGGGAGAGCAAGGCCCACCGCAAGATCTACCGCCCCTGGGGCAGCTACGACGGCATCACCGAGGGGGATCGCTGGCAGGTGAAGAAGATCGTGGTGAACCCCGGGGCCAGCCTGTCGCTGCAGATGCACCACCACCGGGCGGAGCACTGGGTGGTGGTGCAGGGCACGGCGCTGGTGGAGAAGGACGGCCAGCAGGAGCTGGTGGGCGAGAACCAGAGCACCTACATCCCGCTGGGATCGCGGCACCGGCTCACCAATCCGGGCCGGATTCCGGTGGAGATGATCGAGGTGCAGAGCGGTCCGTACCTGGGCGAGGACGACATCGTGCGCTTTGAAGACCGCTACGGCCGCAGCGACCAACCCCAGGCGCAGGCCTTGGCGAGCTGATCCCGGCCCCCGGCGGGGTCACTGCTCACACCTGGCTGCTCAGTCCGCGCAGCTCACTCCACCGTGACGCTCTTGGCGAGGTTGCGGGGCTGATCCACATCCAGCCCCCGGTGGGCGGCGATGTGATAACTCAGCAGCTGCATCGGAATCACCGTCAGCAGCGGGCTGAGCAGCTCGTCCACCTCCGGCACCGCCAACAGCACATCGAACAGCTCGGTGTCCCCGCAGGCCGGCGCCACGCCGATCAGCTGGGCATCGCGGGCCTTCGCCTCCTGGGCATTGCTGAGCACCTTGTCGAACACGGCCCCCGGCACCGCGATCGATACCACCGGCACCTTGGCATCCAGCAGGGCGATCGGGCCGTGCTTCATCTCACCGGCCGGGTAGCCCTCGGCGTGGATGTAGCTGATCTCCTTGAGCTTGAGCGCCCCCTCCAGGGCAATCGGGAAGTTGATCCCCCGCCCCAGGAAGATCACGTCCTGGGTGCTCTCAAAGCGGTGGGCCAGAGCCTCGGCCTGGCGGTCGTGCTCGGCGATCAGCTCCCGCAGCTGCTGCGGCACCGCCCGCAATCCCGCCGTGAGCGCCAGCAGCCGCTCCCGGGTGATCGTGCCGCCGCCGGCCTGCAGGCCCAGCCGCCGCTCCGCCAGCGCCAGGGCCAGGCCGTAGAAGGCCAGCAGCTGGCCGAGGAAGGTCTTGGTGGCGGCCACCCCCACTTCAATGCCGGCGCCGATGTCCAGCACCTGATCCACCATCCGCCCCAGGGAACTCTCCGGGCGGTTGGTGATCCCCAGCAACCGCGGCGCGTAGGCCGGGTCGGCCACCAGCTGGCGCCGCTCCTGCTCCATCGCCAGGGCCGCCAGGGTGTCGGCCGTCTCCCCCGACTGGGTGACGCCGATCGTGAGCGTGTGGGGACCCAGGGGCGGGGGGCTGTAGCGGAATTCACTGGCGTAGAAGACCCGGGTGGGCAGCCCCGCCAACTGCTCGAGCAGATAGGCCCCCACCTGGGCGGCGTGCCGGCTGGTGCCGCAGGCCAGCACATCGATGCGCTCCACCCCCTCCAGCACCGCGCCATCCAGGGGCAGTGCCACCAGAGGCCCGGCCGCCGTGCCGGCAGGCGCATCCGGCAGATGGCGCGCCACCCACAGCGCCGCCGTCTCCGGCTGCTCGTGGATCTCCTTGAGCATGAAGTGGCGGAAGCTGCGCTTGTCGGCCACGTGCTCGGTGCCGCTGAGCAGGCTGGGGCTGCGCTCCACCCGCTCGCCGCCCTGGTCGTAGAGCTCGATCCCCAGGGGGGTGAGCAGCGCCACCTCGCCGTCCTCCATCGGCAGGATCGTGCGCGTGAAGCCCGCCAGGGCCGGCGTGTCGCTGGCACAGAGAAATTCCCCCTCCCCCAGGCCGATCAGCAGCGGTGCCGCCTTGCGGGCCACCACCAGGGCGCCCGGAGCCTCCGCCCACACCACCGCCAGGGCATAGGCCCCCTGCAGCCGCGGCAGCACCGCCTGCACCGCCCGCAGCAGCAGAGCACCACCGGGCCGCCGGCCGTCCGGGCTCAGGACGCCGGCCTGCAACCGCTCCAGTTCCCGCCCCAGCAGATGGGGAATCACCTCCGTGTCGGTGTCGCTGCGGAACACCACGCCACTGGCCTGCAGCTCCTCGCGCAGGAGCCGGTGGTTCTCGATGATCCCGTTCTGCACCACCGCCACCGTGCCGCTGCCATCGAGGTGGGGGTGGGCGTTGCGCTCCTCCGGTTTGCCGTGGGTGGCCCAGCGGGTGTGGCCGATACCGCACTGGCCAGGAGCCCCCTGGGCCTCAAACCGCTGGGTGAGGTTCACCAGCTTCCCCTCGGCCCGCAGGCAGTGCATCCCCGCCCCATCCACCGTGGCGATGCCGGCCGAGTCGTAGCCGCGGTACTCCAGCTGGCGCAGCCCCTCCAGCAGCTGGGGAGCCGCCTCCCGCGATCCGATCAGGGCAACGATCCCGCACATAGGCCTCAGCCAGGGAAGTCAGACATGAAAAAGGCCCGGACAGAGCCGGGCCTGAGCTTATGGGAGTTGGCCGTCGCTGAACCTCAGTAGGCCAGACCCATCGAGCGGGTGGTCTCGTCGCCGAGATACACGCGGATGCTGAGGAAGTCGGTGGGGCAGGCGGTCTCGCAGCGCTTGCAGCCCACGCAGTCTTCCGTGCGGGGGGAGCTGGCTATCTGGCCGGCCTTGCAGCCGTCCCAGGGCACCATCTCCAGCACGTCGAGGGGGCAGGCCCGCACGCACTGGGTGCAGCCGATGCAGGTGTCGTAGATCTTGACGGCGTGGGACATCTGAACTCCGGAGGTGCTGAGACTCGGCGTGCTGCCAACGGTACCCAACGCGTTCGGGTCGACCCTGACACCCCCTGCAGGCCTTCACCCTTGTTCATACGCCAGCCCGAGGAGAGGGTCCTGGCCAGGGCGACCCGTAGAGTGCCTCGACTCTCACAGCGGCCATGTCCCAGGAAGCGATCTTTGAGAAAGTGCGCTCGATCGTTGCCGAACAGCTCAGCGTTGACGCTGGCGAGGTGAAGCCCGAATCCAACTTCCAGAACGACCTGGGCGCCGACTCCCTCGACACCGTTGAGCTCGTGATGGCGCTGGAAGAGGCGTTCGACATCGAAATTCCCGACGAGGCCGCCGAGGGCATCACCACCGTGGGTGACGCCGTCAAGTACATCCAAGAGAAGCAGGCCTGAGCCGCTCCATGGTTGAGGGTCTCCACCGCGTCGTCGTCACCGGCCTCGGGGCGGTCACACCGATCGGCAATGACGTTCCCAGCTACTGGGAAGGTCTGACCACCGGTCGCAACGGCGTCGCGGGGATCACCCTGTTCGACGCCTCACGTCATGCATGCCGCTTCGCGGCTGAGGTGAAGGGTTTCGACCCCCGAGGCTGGCTGGAGCCGAAGGAGGCGAAGCGCTGGGATCGCTTCTGCCAGTTCGGGGTGGTGGCGGCCAAGCAGGCCGTGGCCGACGCCGGGCTCACGATCGACGAAGCCAGCCAGCACCGGATTGGCACCGCCATCGGCTCCGGCGTGGGCGGCCTGCTGATGATGGAGACCCAGGCCCAGGTGCTGCACGAGCGTGGTCCGGACCGGGTGAGCCCGTTCTGCGTGCCGATGATGATCCCCAACATGGCCACGGGCCTGGCGGCGATCGCCCTGGGTGCCAAGGGACCGAGCAGTGCCGTGGCCACGGCCTGTGCAGCCGGCTCCAATGCGATCGGCGACGCCTTCCGCCTGATCCAGATGGGGCTTGCGGACGCGATGGTCTGTGGTGGGGCGGAATCGGCGATCACTCCCCTGGGGGTGGCCGGCTTCGCCAGCGCCAAGGCCCTCTCCTTCCGCAACGACGATCCCGCCACCGCCAGCCGTCCCTTCGACGCCGAGCGCAACGGCTTCGTGATCGGCGAGGGCGCGGGTGTGCTGGTGCTGGAAAGCCTGGACCATGCCCAGGCCCGCGGCGCCCGGATCCTGGCCGAGGTCGTGGGCTACGGCATGACCTGCGATGCCCACCACATCACCTCGCCCTCGCCCGGGGGTGTCGGCGGCGCCGAGGCCATGCGGCTGGCCCTCCGGGACGCGCGGCTGGAACCCGAAGCCGTGAGCTATGTGAACGCCCACGGCACCAGCACCCAGGCCAATGACAGCAACGAGAGCTCAGCCATCAAGAGTGCTCTCGGGGACCACGCCTTCCGCATCCCCGTGAGCTCCACCAAGTCGATGACCGGCCACCTCCTGGGTGGCAGTGGTGGCATCGAGGCCGTCGCCGCCGTGCTGGCGATGGAGCATGGAGTCGTCCCCCCTACGATCAACTACACCAATCCGGATCCCGCCTGTGATCTGGATGTCGTGCCCAACCAGGCCCGGGACCAGAAACTCGATGTGGTGCTCTCCAACTCCTTCGGATTTGGTGGCCACAACGTGTGTCTGGCCTTCCGCCGCATGCCCTGATGCCTCCCGGCTGATCCGGCCCTCCCTGTGACCCCTTAACCCTTCGCCCGTCTCCGATGGTCGCCGCCCCCTCCTCCGCCACCACCAACGCCACCAGCCAGCTGGATTCGCTGTGCGTCAACAGCATCCGCTTCCTGGCTGTCGACGCGATCAACAAGTCGAACTCGGGTCACCCGGGCCTGCCCATGGGTTGTGCACCCATGGCCTACACGTTGTGGGACAAGTTCCTCAAGCACAACCCCAAGAACCCCAAGTGGTTCAACCGGGATCGCTTCGTGCTGTCGGCCGGCCACGGCTGCATGCTGCTGTACGCGCTGCTGCACCTCACCGGCTACGACTCGGTGACCATTGAGGACATCAAGCAGTTCCGCCAGTGGGGCTCCAAGACCCCCGGTCACCCCGAGACCTTCGAGACCGCAGGCGTAGAGGTGACCACCGGCCCCCTGGGGCAGGGCATCGCTAATGCCGTGGGTCTGGCCATGGCCGAAGCGCACCTGGCGGCCAAGTTCAACAAGCCCGACTGCACGGTGGTGGATCACACCACCTACGTGATCATGGGCGACGGCTGCCACCAGGAAGGGGTGAGCGGTGAGGCCGCCTCCCTGGCCGGCCACCTGGGCCTGGGCAAGCTGATCGCCCTCTACGACGACAACCACATCACCATCGACGGAAACACCAACGTTTCCTTCACCGAGG
>VGPU01000077.1 GCA_016882525.1 Cyanobacteria bacterium M_surface_10_m2_119
ATTTTTCGAGGTGCCCTTAATCTTGCGTTCGTGCCTCTTCCTTGGCAGCAACCCAATGCCACGGAGGCTTACGCGGCCGAGCAGCTGGAGGGTGCATCCGGCTATCTGCCTTTTCCCTGGGCCACCTGGATCGATCGCGCTCGCCATGGCGGCCAACCTGAATTGCCGCCACCAGCAAGGCCTGCAGCCAGCGGCATTTGCGTCACCGTGTGCCAGCACATCTGGGCCTTGGAGCATCTGGAGCTCTTCCACCACGCTGGCATCACAGACCTGTTATAGAGCCATGCCGTTCAGGGCGTAACGCAGATCAGTGGCATTCGCCTTCATCCCTTTCCCCTCTACGCTGCGCGACGCACCCGCCCAGAGCACCTCTCCTGCCACCCACAGACCGGCCCCTACTGTACATCTTTCAGGGGGCCTATGCCCCCGGGCTTTACCTCACCCCAGTACGCCAGTGGCTGTTAGAGTTGCCAGCCGCCCTGATGCTCAGCTGGAGCGCCGGCAGGAATGGCATTACGAGCAGGCCGTCTACCGCGAGCAGGTGCAGGGGCAGCCGGCCGATGCAGCGCGTCACGCCCAGCTCAGCGCAGAAGCAGGCGCCTATGCCACCACCTTGCAGCGCAGCTGTTTCGCTCTCTGCCCCTCGGGCTCCGGGCCCAATTCCATCCGCCTCTGGGAAGCCCTGGGCTATGGAGCCATCCCCGTGATCCATTCGGATCGATTGCAGCTCCCCGAGTACACGCCGCTGCTGGCTGTCACATGAATCTCACGACTGAGATGTGTCGGGCAGGCAGGGAAGCCTCTCGTCTACGACATCGAGCTGCGCTTGAATCCAGGCCATCGGGTACCCCGAGCTCAGATCAGGCAGTCGCTGTTGGCTGGCCTGATCCGGCGGCAGAAACGCAGGCAAGGCCTCCAGGAACGCAGAGGCGTTCAACAGCTCGTGGAATTGTGCCGCCAGATCATTCCGCAACTCAGGCGGGCTGAGCCTGCATTCCTCCAGCTTTGTGGCCAGGAATACCGGTGGCGTCACGATCCGAATCGAGCGCCCGCTCGGCAGCCCCTGATGCTCGGCGGTGTCCAGGGCGAGGGACCCGTGAAACCACGGAAGCCCTGCATGGCAATACGGACGTACTATCCAAGGATCGGCGCTGGTGCGGGCTCGCTACGGTGATGTCAGGTGTTGAAAGCCTTCCGGGGCAACCCGATTCAGTGCCGCCCCCTCGGCTGCTGGATCGTCAGGGATGGTCAACCCTCGCCGCTGGTGCCCTGCTCCTGCTGATTTCGTTCACCACGAACTATGGCAACGACAACCTCTCCCGCTTCCGCAGGCTCCCGGCCCATGACCAGGTCGGAATATGTCTCCACTTTGCCGCCCTGGCGGCGCTTGCTAGCGACGCTCAATTGGCGTCCCGTCTACGACATCGAGCAAGAAACCGAGAGATTAAGGATCGAATCGCTCGAAAGCGAGAAGCGGACGAAGCAGCTCGAGAGCGAGTTCGAGCAGAGAGAGCTCGAACGGGACAAGCGCTTGAAGCAGCTCGAGATCGAGAACAGGCGGCTCGCCGAGCTCGAATCCAGAATGGATGCCTTGCTGCTCAGTGCCGATTCCACCTCGCAGACACCTCCCGCAACCGGCTCCAACTGAGTGAAGCCCTGTCGGTGATGCTGGAAGAGCTCCGGCCGCCGAACACGCAGGCCTGAGCTGGGCTGTAGGCCGTGAGGTGCTTGCCGGCCTTGAGAGGCCCTGGCATCGCTGGCCCCGGCCCACTCGGCAGGCTTCATCACCTGGCGCCAGCGAGCAGAGTCCCACCCAATTCCCGATCTCTCCCGTCTGCTCGTCGTCGAACCCGGCCTCGATGCTGTGGTGGTTCGCTGCCGCCGCCGACATGGTGTTCCTCTCTGTGAACACCCCCACCAAGGCCCGCTCCTCCGCCCGGCAGGTGGCTGCCTGTGGAGCGGATGCCGTGGTGGTGCCCGCCGGGAAGGGGCTTGATCCGGGAAGCTGATGCCCGCCGCAGGCGCCTGCCTGGAAAGCCCGCGAAAACAGGGACGACCCGCCAGGCAGTACAGCTGTACTGTGATGTGATCAGCGCTGGTGCGGGCTCGCTACGGTGATGTCAGATGTTGAAACCCTTCCGGGGCAACCCGATTCATTGCCGCCCCCTCGGCTGCTGGATCGTCAGGGATGGTCAACCCTCGCCGCTGGAGCCCTGCTCCTGCTGATTTCGTTCACCACCAACTACGGCGATGACAACCCCTCCCAGTTCGGCAGACCCCCGGCCGCTGTCGCGTTCGGAGTGGGTCTCCACCTTGCCGCCCTGGCGGCGCTTGTTGGCGATGTTCAACTGGCGACCCGTTTACGACATCGAGAGGCGTGGACGCGAGAGCGAGAAGCGAACGCAGCAGCTCGAGAGCGAGTTCGAGCAGAGAGAGCTCGAACGGGACAAGCGCTTGAAGCAGCTGAGGAGAGAGAACGAACGGCTCGCCGCGCTCGAATCCAGAATGGATGCCTTGTTGCGCAATGCCGATTCCTCCTCGCAGACACCGCCCGCAACCGGCTCCAACTGAGTGAAGCCCTGGCGGTGTTGTTGGAAGAACTCCGGCCACCCAACCCGCAGGCCTGAGCTGGTCAGTCTGCTGACGCTGTCGGTGTTGTCCAAACCGGAGATTTTGGATCGAAGCAGTTCTCTCTTTCCTTGGTGAGCGGTTTCCCACCTCACCCGCGAGGAAATCATGGCCTTGATCAATCTCCCCACCGACCATCTGCGCGACACCCGCTTCGGCCAGGAGTTGTTGGCGGAGGGCCGCCTGGAGGGCGAAGCCCGCGGACGCGCAGCAGAGGCCGCCGCTATGGCCATCCGCCAGCTCAGTCGCCGCTGCGGTCCCTTGAGCGAGCCCACATCCGCCCGCATCCAGGCTCTGCCGCTGCAGCAGCTGGAAGCCCTTGCCGACGCGCTGCTGGATTTCAGCGGTCCGACCGATCTGGTCTCCTGGCTCGCTGCGCACGCTGGCTGATCGCCAAGAATTACCACGGTTGCAGACCGACCACTCATGGTTAGCCCAGCAAACAGGCCACCAGAGGTGCAGGAATCGCCCAGCTTGGATGCTCCAGATCGAGGATCGATTTGGTGGCCATCACCCCACGGCCGTAGCGCCCCTCCAGCACCAGTGCGTCCCGTCTCCAGCCGTCATCCACCCACTTCGATTCGATCGGGATGGTCAGGCCAGATCCCTCTTCGGTGGGCACCCGCACGGGGCTGAAGTCAATTTCATTCCCCGAGCTGGTGCGGCTCTAGCCGATCGTGTCGTCGGTGACCCAGCGGCCTTCCTCCAGCCCATCAATGGCCCGCGCCAGACACACGCCCAGCGCCATTTTACTCAAGCCAGGGCTCAGGGCACTGGGCAGCCAGGCGAGCAATGGATCGGTGAGATAAGCCTTCGCTTGGGCTCTTGCAACAGCTCGACCATCGTCGAGCCGGTGTCGGCAGCGCACGAGGGCATGGGAATTCACCAAGCGTTGTAGCCGTAATCCAAAGGCCTCACGGCTGCCATAGCCAGCCACAGCAGCCGTTTTCTGCTGATCCAGCGGGCTGGTCATCCGCTCCATCAAGGCGGCTAGCAGTTGGGGCACCGATTCCAGCGGGGCATCGGGATCAACATCCGCCCGCAGCCAGGCCAGCAGGTCACGTTGATAGGGCCGCCCGACGGCGCCCGTGCGTTGGTACTCAGCCACCGCTCGCGGAACCCCCCCGCAGCCCAGGTAGTCCTGCCAAGCGAGGTCATAGTCGTCCACCCCATAAGCCAGAGCCTGCAGATCTCCTGCCACCGAGGAATCCATCAGTCGCGCAGGATGACAGCGTTGCGGCAAAGCCAGCTCAGGGCGGGTGGCTGCCAAAAAATCGCGGAACCCCATCGGTAGGAGTTGCCTGAGCCGCCGGCGCTCACTCCTGCCGGCTCGGCCCGCCAGCAGATTGGCCTGGATGTCGTCTTGGCTCACCCAGCGACTGCCGGTGGCAACGACGGTGTCGTCACCAAAAAGTGTGTTGTCGCGGGCGGCTTTGAACACGCTGGTCCAGCCGCTGATGCCCGACACCTCATCGAAACGCGGCGCAGATCCCGTGCCGCCATGCCATGCCATCACAGGGCACGTGGATCACCTGGCGAGGATCCACAGCGCGGCTGCCACACAGGCTCAGGGCCGCATCGAGCCGGGCCACCGTTTTGCCCGCACGTCTCGGGCCGGTGAGGATCACCAGCGATCCGTCCGGCGGACTTGTGGCGATGTCGTCCAGGATCCTGCTGCGGTAGCCCAGATCAAATTGGCGCCGGTCGCGCAGGGTCCGATTCGCCCCCTGCCAGGCCGTGGGATCCCGTCCTGCGGCTGCTGCGGCCCACCACGGATTGGCGTCAGAGAGGGTCCGCCTCAGCTCGGCATCACGCACCTTGCCCCCTGAATCACCGCATCATGGCAGGGGGTTCAGGGTTATCTGGGACCTTCAGGGGAGGGGGTAGTCATCATCAGGTGCGAGCGTGCCGGACTGGCGATGCATCGCAACCATGCCCGCCAAAGACCTGCGCCCGCATCCAGGCCATGCCGCTCGATCAGCTCGAGGCCTTAGCGGAAGCGCTCCTCGATTTCGCCGGCCCGGCAGATCTTGCAGCCTGGCTGGACCAGCACAAGGCCTGAGGCCCGAGAGCACCGCTGGGGCTGTAGTTCGTGAGGCCCTGATCAGCGCAGAAAGCCCGTGGTGACAACGGCCCAATCCCAATGGCGTGGAAGCCGAGCCGAATCGCACACATGCTCGGCACTGGTCTCTTGAAGGCGGTCATCGTCTTTGTCGTGGGGTATCGGAATGTTCCGACAACCTGGAGTGTTCCGACGCGGAACGGCTCAGCGGTAAGCCTCGCTGCGGTGGGCGATCTGGAGCACCAGCACCACCAGCTCACCGTCCTGAAGATCGCAGATCAGCCGGTAGTCGCCTACCCGATAGCGCCACAGACCGGCGAGGTTGGCGGTCAGAGCCTTACCGCGCTGCCTGGGGTTTTCTGCCTCCAGCAGCAGCCGATGCATATAGCGAAGCAGGGTCTGGGCTGTGGAGCGGTCCAGCTTCTTGAGCTGCCGCTTCGCCGTATCAGAGATCCGAAGGGTCCAGGCCAAGCTCTGTCACCACGTCGTCCATGGTGTGGATCTGTTCCTTGCCCGAGCGGATCCGCTCCAGCACCGCAGCGCCTAGGTAGGCGTCCTCCAGATCGTCGATGCCGCCTTCAATCAGCTCCCGCAGGTAGTAGGCCTTGCTGCGGCCTGTGACCTGAGCGAGCTGCTCCAGCCGGGCTTCTACAGCTGGATCGAGACGGACCGAGGTGGGCATGCGCCCTCATGAATCGTTGTAGTCACGCTACCGCCAACCATCGCCTCGACAGCGTGTTCTGGCCGCTATCTGACAGCTTGACTGGGACAGCACAAGGGCTGAGGCCCGAGAGCACCGCTGGGGCTGTAGTTCGTGAGGATGGCGTGTGAGGGCGAACCGAGCCTGGAGCACGCGGCTGAGCTGATGCAGCAGGTGGCGGCGCGGCGGCTGGCGATGGCTGCGGATCCTGAGGTGGCGGCTGTCGATCCCAGTCGCGATTCAGAGGTTCTGGCTGTCTATCGGGAGCGGTTGGCGTTGGCGGCTGCGGGGGCGCGGTATCGGGCGCGGCTGGAGGAGCTGTGGGGCCAGCGGCAGGAGCTGGGGGAGCGGTTGAAGCGGAGGGCGGACACGCCGATTTGAGGGGGTGGCGAGTGGAAACACGGACGCCTACCCACTGATACTGGCGTACTATTTCCTTGGCGGGCTGGCTGTTGGGAGAGCGTTGTCGGGAGGCGGGCCTTGAAAACGGATCACTGGTTCTATGGCTTGTTCCAAAGCGCGCCGGATCTGATCGCGCTGCTGTTGCCGGCGGCGGGTGCTGCAGGCGCCTCTGCAGTGCCCTCGCTGGGGCCCGATTCCCCTGGGGATGTGCTCTATCGGTTTGACGCCCCGGAGCTGAAAGCGGTGAGCCATCGCCTTGATGGCGTGTTCTGACCCAGAAGCGGCGAGGCCGGCACGCCGGATCAGCCCGTGGTGCTGCTCGAGGTGCAGATGCACGCCAAGCCTGGGTTCAAGCACCGCCTGTGGGCGCAGACAGCGCGCTTCGTGCAGCTTCACCCCCAGGTGCAGCATCTGGCCGTGGTTGTGGTGATGCCGCACCGGCGTCTCAACCTCGGCCCAGCCCTGCTGCCGCAACAGCTGCAGTCCTTTCTCGATGGCGTGATCTGGCTGAGCCTGGAAGAGCTGGGCCAAGAGCCTGGCCTCGATCCTCTGGTCGGCCTGCTGACGCTGCCGGTCTTGCCCAAGCCCGACATCCCAGGCGCCACAGGGCAGATCCTGCGGCCCCGGCCCGATCTGCTCGACACCGTTCTCTCTATTCTGGGACAGCGGTTTCCCCATCTCACTCGCGAGGGAATCATGGCCTTGATCAACCTGCCCACCGACCATCTGCGCGACACCCGCTTTGGCCAGGAGTTGTTGGCAGAGGGCCGGCTGGAGGGCCGCCTGGAGGGTGAAGCCCGTGGTGAAGCCCGCGGTCGCGTCGCAGAGGCCGCTGTCATGGCCATCCGCCTGCTCAACCGCCGCTGCGGCCCCTTGGGCGAGGCGGCAACCGCCCGCATCCAGGCCCTGCCACTGCCGCAGCTCGAGGCTTTAGCCGATGCGCTGCTCGATTTCAGCGGCCCTGACGACCTGGCCGCCTGGCTCGCTGACCACACCGGCTGAGCCCAGCGTCTCTCAGGGCTGCATGCCGTGAGGGGTCTGGTGATCTCGGGTGTTGCTGGCAGCAGCGGCTCAGGCCACCTCGGCAGGCGCCAAATCCTTGGGGTCACGAGAGGAGATCTCCCTGTACCTCCCCGAAGACTTCGCCTGGGGGATAGCCAAAACCCTGCAGCTGGCGGCAACACCGACTTCTGCATCGGCCCC
>VGPU01000078.1 GCA_016882525.1 Cyanobacteria bacterium M_surface_10_m2_119
CCCTCCCGCCGGCGCCGCATCGCCAGCGGCAGCGGTCACACCTCGGCGGATGTGGACAAGGTGCTGCAGAACTTCCAGCAGATGCGCGGCTTCATGCAGCAGATGACCCGTGGCGGCGGCATGCCCGGCATGCCTGGCATGGGCGGTGGCTTCCCTGGCATGGGAGGGTTCCCCGGGATGGGGGGCATGGGCGGCGGGATGCCCGGCATGGGTGGACTGGGTGGCGGCATGCCCGGTGGCCGTGGCGGCCGCGGTGGCGGCATGCCCAAGGCCCCCAAACCCGCCAAGAAACGCAAGGGCTTTGGCGAACTCTGAGAGGGGCCTGCACCCCAAGAGCTACACTGGTTGTTTGGACACTTAGCGGCTAGGCCACGATGATCAAGCTCCGCCTGAAGCGGTTTGGCAAGAAGCGGGAAGCGAGTTTCCGCCTCGTGGCCGTCAACAGCACCTCCCGCCGCGACGGTCGTCCGCTCGAAGAGCTGGGCTTCTACAACCCCCGCACCAAGGAGACCCGCCTCGACACCGAGGCGATCCGCGCCCGCCTGGCCCAGGGTGCCCAGCCCACCGACACCGTGCTCACCCTGCTCGAGCGCGGCGGCCTGGTGGAGAAGACCGTGCGCCCCTCGGTGGTGATCGGCCAGAAGAAGCAGGCTGCCGCCCGTGAGGCCGCAGCCAAGCAGGTTGCCAAGGAAGCCGCTGAGGCGAAAGCTGCCGAGGCAGCCGCCGCCACCGAAGCCGCTGCTGCGGCTGAGCCCGCAGCCGAGAGCGCCGAGGCTTGAACACCGGCGCAGGCCCAGGGTCCACCGGACTTGCCACCGCCACCCTCACCCTGCCAAATCCCGCCGCGGCCCTCGCCCTGGCGGGTGAAGCCGAGGCAACCCTGCGACGCCTGGAGTCCCTCACCGGCTCCTCCATCGTGTTGCGGGGTCTTGATCTCTCCCTGCGGGCCCGGCCCAGCCAGCTGGAGCGCGCCACGGCCCTGATCGAGCTGCTGCGTCCCCTTTGGCAGGAAGGCCAGCAGCTCAGCCAGGTCGATCTGAACACCGCCCTGCAGGCCCTCGACAGCGGCCGGGGCGACGACCACCGCGCCCTGGCCGACCAGGTGCTGGCCCGCAGCCAGAACGGCAAACTGCTGCGTCCCCGCACCCTGCGCCAGAAGGCCTACGTGCAGGCGATGGAGCGCCACGACCTCACCCTGGCCCTGGGGCCGGCCGGCACCGGCAAGACGTTCCTGGCCACGGTGCTGGCCGTGCGCATGCTCCAGGAGCGCAAGGTGGAGCGGCTGATCCTCACCCGCCCGGCCGTGGAGGCGGGCGAGCGGCTGGGCTTTCTGCCCGGCGATCTGCAGCAGAAGGTGGATCCCTACCTGCGTCCCCTCTACGACGCCCTCCACACCCTTCTCGGACCCGAGCGCACGGGCGCCCTGCTGGAAAAGGGAGTGATCGAGGTGGCTCCCCTGGCCTACATGCGCGGCCGCACCCTGGCCGAAGCCTTCGTGATCCTCGACGAAGCCCAGAACACCACCACCGCCCAGATGCGCATGGTGCTCACCCGCCTCGGCGAGAACTCCCGCATGGTCGTCACCGGAGATCCAACCCAGGTGGACCTCCCCCCCGGGGTGACCAGCGGTCTCACGGAAGCGGCCCAGGTGCTCGAGGGGGTGGAGGGGGTGGCGATCTGCCACCTCAGCGCCGCCGACGTGGTGCGCCACCCGCTGGTGCAGAGGCTGGTCACGGCCTACGCCGAGCGCGACAAGCGCTCCCTGGCCAAGCAGACCAAAGGCTGATTGGATTCAACCTGAGTCCTCACCATCCCATGCCCAGCGCTGAACGACTGCGCATCCCCGCCGAAATCGCGCTGGCCTCTCTTGTGGCCTACCTGGCGGGCTATTGGTTCACCAGTCTCTTTCCCGGGTATCTGCCGAAGATCGGTGGTCTCTGGTCCGCGATCTCCGCCATCGTCGTGACCCAGGCCTCCCGCCGGGAGACCACCTCCTCGGCCTCACTGCGCATTCTCGGATCGGCCATCGGGGCCGCCACGAGCGCTGTTTATCTCACCCTGCTGCCGTTTCACCCCGCAGGTATGGCTCTCGCCATCTTCGCCACGGTGGTGCTCTGCGCGGCGGCAAAGGTGCCCAGCCATGGACGGCTGGCGGCGATCACCGTGATCGTGGTGATGGTCACGAGCAGCCTGGATCCGAAGCTGAGTCCAGGGCTGAACGCCCTGCTGCGTTTCGCGGAGTCCTGCATCGGCACCGCCGTTGCCGTGGCTGGCGTGTGGCTCTGGCCGGACCAGGGCAGGGGGAGATCCGCACCACAGGAGCGGAACTGAACCTCCCGCTCCCGGAAAAGCGCTGGCAGGATGGATCCAGTTCGCAGTTCTGGTGCGCCATGCCGGCCAGCAGCAATTTCCAGGAAGCCATCCGCGAAGCGCAATCCAGCGCCCTCGTGGGGCCCAATGTGGTCAACAAGGCCCTGCCCTTCGTGGGGGGCGGCATGGTGCTCACGGCCGCAGGGGTGATGGGTGGTCTGGCCATGCTTGCCAGTAATCCAGCCGCCTTCATGCCCCTGTTCTGGGTGGCCCTGATCGGCAACTTCATCCTCTTCTTCGTGGCCCAGAACGTGGCCATGAAGGCCAACAACAGCACGGCCCTTCCCCTGCTGGCGGCCTACAGCCTGATCACCGGCTTCACCCTGAGCGGCATCGTCTCCTACGCCCTGAGCGTCGCCGGCGTCGGCGCCATCGGCACCGCCACCCTGGCGACGGGCATCACGTTTGTGGCCGCATCAGTGATGGGCCGGCGCATGAGCGACAACGTCGGCCAGGCCCTGAGCGGCGTGGTCGGCCTGGGCATCCTGGGCCTGCTCATCGCCATGGTGGTGCAGATCGTGGGCAGCTTCTTCGCGCCTGGGGTGTTCGGCGGCGGCGGCTTTGAGCTGATGATCGCCGGCTTCGGCACCGTGCTGTTTGTGGGAGCCGCATTCGTCGACTTCTACACGATGCCCCGCACCTACAGCGACGACCAATACCTGGCCGGGGCCCTGGGGATGTATCTCACCTACATCAACCTTTTCATCTTCATCCTGCGCCTGATCATCGCCCTGCAGGGCGGTGGCCGCCGCGACTGAGCTTCGCCACAGCGCTGCTTGGCCCCCGGGAAACCGGGGGCTTTTTGTTGGCTTGTTGGCACTGCAGCCCCTCCACGGCGCTGCAGCCCCCTCAACCCTCCGCCACCGCCTCAATCGCCGCGGCGATCGCCTGGCGCTGCTCGGCGTCATAGCCCCAGCGATCGAGGAAGGCCACGTCATCCCCCTCGCCCTGGCTGGCGGCAGCCAGCAGGTTTTCCAGTCGCTGTTTCACCGCATCGGGTTCCAGCAGTCGCAGCAGCTCCGTGCAGCGGGCCTGCACCCGCTCGGAGCCGGCCTGCTGGCCCGGGTCGGCCTGGCGCTGGTGATGCAGGGCCATCGCCGTGCTCATCGCCAGGTTGCGAGCGGTGAGGTCCACCACGCCGGCGCCGGCGGCCCGCAGCTGCATCGCCAAGGGCTCAGGCAACCGGTCCATCAACGGGCAGTCGCCCGCCAGGCTCACCACAAAGAAACCACGGCCACCATCGCGGCTGGCCACCAGCTCGGCCACCCGATCGGCCAGCACCTCGTCACTGAGTTCGCCGTTCTCCCAGAGAGCCAGCCACTGGGCCGTGATCTCCATCGCCTGCTGGAAGGTGGGCTGAGCCACAGCATCCATCGGATCCACACAACACCTGCCTGCAGGTTATGGAATGGCTGCGGCAACAGTGGCCCCACGGGCTGCCAGTGTGAGGGAGATGAACGACCTCCCCGCCAGCACGAACGCACCCATCCCTGGCCCGCCGGAAGCAAGAGAGGAAGGGATGCTGCTGCCGATCCCCGATCCCGCTGAATCGGCCCAGCTGCTGGCGGGCACGGCCCCGGCCGGTGGGGCCCCCTTCCGTTCAGGTTTCGTCGCCCTGATCGGCCGCCCCAACGTGGGCAAAAGCACCCTGCTCAACCAGCTGGTGGGCCAGAAGGTGGCCATCACCTCACCGGTTGCCCAGACCACCCGCAACCGCCTGCGGGCGATCCTCACCACCCCGGCAGCCCAGCTGGTGCTGCTCGACACCCCGGGCATCCACAAGCCGCACCACCTGCTGGGGGAGCGGCTGGTGAAGACGGCCAAGGGGGCCATCGGTGACGTCGATGTGGTGCTGCTGTTGGTGGACGGCAGCCAGCCCGCGGGCCGCGGTGATGGCTTCATCGTGGAGATGCTGCGCCACTGCCGGGTGCCGGTGCACGTGGCCCTCAACAAACACGACCTGGTGGCACCGGCGGAAGCCGAGGCGCTGGCGTCCAGCTACCGCGAGCTGCTGGCGGGTCTGGGAGAGGCGGCCGAGCCCCGGTCTGCCGTCCAGCCCAGCCCAGCGCCGCTGGACTGGCCCCTGCATCCGGTGAGCGCACTCACCGGCGCTGGCACCGAGGCCCTGGTGGCGGCCCTGGCGGCCGAGCTGCCCGAAGGGCCCCACCTCTACCCGCCGGATGCGGTGAGTGACCAGCCGGAACAACTGCTGATGGCCGAGCTGATCCGGGAACAGGTGCTCAGCCACACCCGCGAGGAGGTGCCCCACTCGGTGGCGGTGAGCATCGACCGGGTGGTCGACGACGGGCCGCGCACCGCCGTGCTGGCCACGGTGCTGGTGGAGCGGGCCAGCCAGAAGGGCATCCTGATCGGCAAAGGGGGGCGCATGCTCAAGACCATCGGCCAGGGAGCCCGGCTGCAGATGGAGAAGGTGTTCAGCGGGGCGGTGTATCTGGAGCTGTTCGTGAAGGTGGTGCCCGGCTGGCGGCGCAGCGCCGCCCGCCTGGCGGAGCTGGGCTATCGGGGGGATTGACGACCCGGAACGCCGCACCAGGGGGCTGAGAGAATCCCCCGATGACAGAGCCCCCTGCCAGCACCGCGCCAATGAGCCAGCCTTCCCAAGGACGGGGGGAGGGCCCTGAGTCCGCCCCCCAGCCCACCGACTTTCCTCCTGTGGAGATCGGTGCCTTTCTGCGTTTCTGCGCCGGTGAGTGGATGGCCCTGCGCAGCCGCTTTGCCCTGGGGGAGGCCCCTGGGGAGGCGGACGAAGCAGACAGCTGGCACCACAGCGAGCGCGGCGAGCTGGTGGTGACCTTCCTGGAGCCCAGCAGCGGCGATTCCCCTGGGGGCCTGAAGCTGGGTCCCAAGGGGGAGGCACCTCGCCAGCTGCTGTTCTCCGGCGATGGCCACTTCACGGTGGGCGGCGCAGCCGGCGAGCAGGAGGGCAGCTGGACGCTCTGGCCCGACGGCAGCCTGGAACTCACCCTCAGCGGCGATGCCACCACGGTGCGGGAGCGCATCTGGTTCACCAAGCCCAACCTGCGCCTGCGCTCCACCGTGGAGAGCAGGGCCGATGGCACCCCGGGCCGCGCCAGCTTCAGCTCCGAGATCCGCCGGGTGAGCCGGCCGAGCGGCTGATGCGCCATGAGGCTTGACGTTGTCAGCCTGGCGCCGGAGGCCTTTGCCCCCCTGCTCGATCTGGGGGTGATCGGCCGGGCCTTCGCCGCCGGCATCGCCACACTCCACACCCACAACCCGCGCGACTTCGCCACCGACAAGTACCGCAAGGTCGACGACGATCCCTACGGGGGCGGCGCCGGCATGGTGCTGAAACCGGAGCCGGTGTTTGCCGCGGTGGAGGCGATCCCGGCGCTGGCGAGTCGGCGCGTGCTGCTGATGAGTCCCCAGGGCCAGCCCCTGCAGCAGGCCGATCTGCGCCGCTGGGCCGCGGATCACGACCAGCTGGTGCTGATCTGCGGGCACTACGAGGGCTTCGACGAGCGCATCCGCTCCCTGGCCGACGAGGAGGTGTCGATCGGCGATTTCGTGCTCACCGGCGGCGAACTGCCGGCGGCGGTGATCATCAACGGCGTGGTGCGGCTGCTGCCCGGCACCGTCGGCACCGAGGCCTGCCTGGAGGAGGAGAGCCACACTGCCCTCCTGCTCGAGCACCCGCACTACACCCGGCCCGCCGCGTTCCGGGGCATGGAGGTGCCCGCCGTGCTGCGCAGCGGCGACCACGGCGCCATCGCCCGTTGGCGCTTCGAGCAACAGCAGCAGCGCACCCGTGAGCGCCGCCCAGATCTCTATGCGCGCTGGCAGGAGCAGCAGGGGCAGCAGTGACGGTGACCGCCCCTCAGCCCTGGGGCTTCTGCAGGCCCTTGAGCGCCGTGAGCAGGGCCGCCGGGCTCTGGGGATCCACCATCAGCACGCTGCCGGCGGGGGCCTGGGCCATGGCCTCCCCCATCGCCATCCAGTCGCCGGCCAGGAGCAGCCGGATCGCCTCGGCGGCCTGGGGCTGCGATTGCATGGCCTCCGCAAGCCGCAGGGCCGCATCAGCCCGGGCCTGGGCGAGCAGAGCCTGCTGCTGGGCCTGGGCCTGGGCCTCCAGCACCAGTGCCTCCTGCTTGGCCCTGGCATCGAGCACCAGGGCCTCGGCCCGGCCGCGGGCGGCATTGAGCTGGGATTCCTTTTCCCCCTCGGAGCGCAGGATCGCCGCCCGCTTCTCCCGCTCAGCGGTCATCTGCTGCTCCATCGCCTGCTGCACGCCAGGGGAGGGATGGATGTCGCGCAGCTCCACCCGGGTCACCTTCACCCCCCAGGGATCGGTGGCCTGGTCGAGCTCCTTCAGCAGCACCTCATTCACCTCATTGCGGGTGGTGAAGGTCTGGTCGAGGTCGAGCTTGCCCATCTCGGCGCGGATCTGGGTGAGCACCAGGTTGACCATCGCCGCCTGCAGGTTGTCGACGGCGTAATAGGCGCGGGAGTGCTCCAGCAGCTGCCAATACACAACGGCATCCACCTCGATCGCCACGTTGTCGCGGGTGATGCATTGCTGCGGCGGGATGTCGAGCACCCGCTCCTTCAGCGAT
>VGPU01000079.1 GCA_016882525.1 Cyanobacteria bacterium M_surface_10_m2_119
GTCTGCCATTTCGATCCCGGCGAGGCGCCGCCCCTGATCCGCCTCCATCACGTGAGGCAGGAATTGCTGGCCCTGTGAGGATTCCGCGGGACGTCAACGGCCAGCTCCTGGCCGAGCGCCTGCGGCACCATGGCTACGTGCTGACCCGTCAAACAGGTAGTCACATGCGGCAGATCCTCAAGGACGTGGCCTGCCAGCTGGGCTGCTCGATCGAAGCACTCATCGACAGCCAGGAGCTGTGAGTGGGGGGCTTGTAGAAAGTGTCTCCATGCCCTTCCCCACCCCATCAACCAGTCCAGACGGAATACCTACGATGAGAGCACACAAACCAGAACGGGCTGTGCGTTCCTTCCCTGCCCTGATCGCGCGCTGTACGGAGACCGGGCTGCTCGTTGGTCACGTTCCGGGGTTCCCAGGCGCTCACAGCCAGGGCGAGACCCTCGATGAGCTGCAGACCAACCTCCAGGAGGTCATCGCCATGCTGCTGGAAGACGGTGAGCCTGCGCTGGAGAGTGATTTTGTGGGCCTGCAGCAGATCGTGCTGCCTGCCTGAACGTGGGCTCTACTGGGTTTTGAGCTTGTCCGTCAACGCGGATCGCACCTGCAGTTCCGAGATGCACGTGGTCGCTGCACCACCGTTCCGGCCCATCGAGGCCGCGATATCGCGCCTCCACTACTCCGTCTGATCGCCAAGGACATCGGCATGTCTGTGGATGAATTCCTCAGCTCCCGCTGAACGCCTCCCCTACATCGAGGCGCTGGCGGTAGAGCGTCAGCAGCTCGTCGCGCTCGCTGTAGCTCAGCTCCTTCCCGCCCACCAGGGCATAGCTGCCCTTCTCGCAGTGGGTGATGCCGTTGAAGGTGAACCTTGCCCACCATGCGTTTCACGCGTTCCGTGTAGACCTCGATCTGGGTCACGTCTTCCCCCAGGATCCGCCGGGCCACGTTCTGCGCCGGGGCTGGGCTGGCTGTTGCCTGGTAAATCTGTGGCCCTGCAGCTCCAACCGCTCCGCGGAAGCCTGCGGCTACAGCATCAGCGGTTGGTAGATATGGCTCATGCGCATGCGTTCGGCGATGGTCTGCCGCAGGCGCTGGACGGTGGCGGATGGGCTGGAGGGCATGGGGGCATCCTGGCGCTGGCAGGGCAGGGCTGGTGCGGGGTGAGACGGGGGTGGCACTGGTGAGGGAGAAACCCTGCGGCGATGCCATGCCCTCCGTCACCCCCTCGGACAGACCTGGCGGGTTGCCTACGATGAATCACCTGAAGGCAGCAGAGGCTGTGCGTAGCTTCTCCGCTCTCATCGAGCGCTGCGCGGACACTGCTTGTGGGCTACGTCCCTGGCTTCCCCGGCGCCCACAGCCAGGGGGAGACCCTCGATGAGCTGCTGGCCAACCTCCGGGAGGTGATCGCCATGCTCCTGGAGGACGGCGAACCGGTCCTGGAGAGCGACTTCGTGGGCCTGCAGCAGATCGTGGTGCCGGCCTGAACGTGGGCTCAACGCCCGTCCTCAAGTCTTCTGAGGTGGCGGACATTCTTCGGAAGCTGGGAACGGAACACAACCGGATCGCTGGAGGCCTCCGCCGTTTGCAGATCGGCGATGGCGATCCTCCATCGAGGGGTCTTGGCCTGATGTGGAGGGCAAACCATGCCAGGGTGGGCGGGCTTGCGTCAGTCCATGCCCCACCACGGCCCGCCCCTGGCTGCACCGCTCGACCTGAACCGCCTCCTGGAGGTTGGCCTGGGGCGCGATCCGGCGGCAGCGGCGCTGCAGGATCTCACCCACACCATCAGCTGGGCGGAGCTCAACCGCCGGGCTGAGCAGCTGGCCAGGGCCTACCAGCGGCTGGGCCTGCAGCGGGGGCAGCGGCTGGCCTCCCTGATCCCGAACCGGGTGGATCTGGTGGTGCACTACCTGGCGGGGCTGCGCAGCGGCCTTGTGCTCACCCCGCTCAACTACCGCTACGTACCCCGTGAAATCGACCATGCGCTCACGGTGAGCGGCGCTGCGGCGCTGGTGTTTCACGGCGAACGGCTGGCCGATGTGCAGGCCAGCGCCGTGGCCGCCCAGCTGCCCCTGGGCTGCCATCGGATCGACGATCCCAGCGGCTTCGAGCCCCTGCTGGCCGCAGCCCCGGCCGGTGATGCGCCAACGCCCTGGCCGGATCTGGCCGCAGACGATCCCTGCTTCATCTACTTCACCTCCGGCAGCACCGGCCGGCCGAAGGGCGTGACCCACAGCCGCGCCAGTTTCGGCGCCATGCTCGCCTCCGTGATCCAGGCCACCGAGCTGCAGGCCGGCGAGGAGGTGCTGGCCGGCAGCTCCCTCGCCCACATCGCCTCCTGCGGCCTGGTGCTTGCGGCCCTGGCCACCGGTGCCTCCGCCGCGATCGCCAGCCGCCACGACGCCTCCGCGGTGGAAACCCTGCTGCGCCGCCACCGGCCGGCGGTGCTGCTGATGCTGCCCGCCGCCCTCTTCGCCCTGCTGCGGGATCAGGGCCTGGGAGCTGCGGATCTGGCGTCGGTGCGGCTGTGCATCAGCGGCGGCGACAAGGTGCCCCATCAGCTGCAGGTGGAGTTTCGCCAGGCATCCGGCTTCGGGATCGACGAATGCTTCGGCATGACCGAAATCGGCTACGCCACCCTGGCGCCGCCCTCGGGTCTGAACCGGATCGGATCGGTGGGCCAGCTCTGCCCGGGTTTCAGCGCCAGCCTGCGCCGCGAAGACGGCTCCGAAGTGGACACAGGCGAGGAGGGTCGCCTCTGGATCCAGGCGCCTTCGGTGATGGTGGGCTACTGGGAGAACCCCGAGGCCACCGCCGAAACCATCGTGCACGGCTGGCTCGACACCGGCGACGACATGCGCATCGACGCCGACGGCTACCTCTGGTTCTGCGGCCGCCGCAAGCAGATCATCGTGCACGACAGCTCAAACATCTGCCCCCAGGAGGTGGAGGAGGCGCTGGCGGAGCATCCGGCCGTGGATCTGGTGGGGGTGATCGGCATCCACGACCCGGTGCACGGCGAAAACGTGCGGGCCTACATCACCCTCCGCCCGGATCATCCCGCCCCCAGCGAAACCGAACTGATCGCCTTTGCACGGGAACGGGTGGGCTACAAGGCGCCGGAGGAGATCCGTGTGCTTCCCGAGCTGCCCCTCACCCCCGTGGGCAAAACCGACCGGATGGCGCTGCGGCAGCTGGCGGCGGATGGGCTGCAGGCGGCCTGAGCCGGCCTGCCGGGCAGGTCTACCCCCGCCCCCGGCTGCCGCAGCGGCCTCGGGCGCGGGTGAGCACCCGGTATTTCACCGAGCCACTGATCGGCGTGCGGGTGCAACTCCTGTGGGCGAACACCTCCTCACCCCGCTGGGCGCGGAAGCCATCCAGTCGGAGGCGGCACAGCTGCAGCAGGTCGTCGCGCTCGTTGTTGCTCAGCTCCTCAGCTCCCACCAGGGCGTAGGTGCCCTTCTCGCAGCGGGTGATGCCGTTGAAGGTGAACCTTGCTCACCATGCGCTCGACGCGTTCGGTGGTGTAAGCGATCTGGGTCACGTCCTCCCCCAGGATCCGCCTGGCCACGTCCTGCGCCGGGGCCGGGCTGGCTGTTGCCTGGCAAATCCGTGGCCGAGCAGCTCCAGGAGCATCAGCGGCTGGTAGATGTGGCTCATGCGCATGCGTTCGGCGATGTAGTGCCGCGGGCGCTCGTAGGTGGCGGGGGGGCGGGGGCATGGGGGGATGCTGGCGACTCCCGGGCGACTAGGCCAGGTTTGGTGTTGGGCGGCCCGACAGGCCATCGCCCCTGCTGGGAATCCTTCTGGCGTGGACGCGCGGCGGCTGCAGCCAACCCGGCTGCGGGCGTGGCTGTGCCGCCCCAGCCCCCAGCCCCAAGACTGATGACAAAAGGCACACAGGGCCTTAAAGTGCTGCTATGAAGCCCTTTCGCTGGAGCGCAGGTAAGAACGAGGTCCTTCAGCTTCAACGAGGCGTTTCCTTCGAGTCCGTGGTGGTTGCCATCGAATCCGGTGATCTGCTCGACATCGTTGAGCACCCGAACCAGGCCCGATACCCAGGCCAGCGCATCCTGGTCGTTCTGATCTCCGGTTATGTCCATCTGGTGCCTTATGTCGAGGCCGACGAACACCTTCTCAAAACCATCATTCCCAGCCGCATAGCCACCACGGCCTACCGCCCAGGTGAACGACCATGAACCCCTTTGATCACGAAGAGCAGGAGATCCTCGAAGCCTTTGAAGCGGGCACTCTCCGTTCAGTGGCTACGGCTGCCGAGCGCTCCCGCCTGGCAGCCTCCGCAAGGTCAACGGCCAGCAAGGATCAGCGCATCAACATTCGCCTCACCAGTGAGGATCTAGGCGCCTTGCGTGCCCGTGCCCTGCAGGAGGGCATTCCCTACCAGACCCTGATCAGCAGTGTCCTTCACAAGTACGTGAGCGGCAGGCTTCTTGATCGACCCTGAGCGTGCATCCGTGATCACCGCCCCTCTTGCGTTGAGCAAACCAGGCCAGCCGCTGATCGAGGCGTCTTTGGCACTGAGCTGCTCCCGCCGCTGCTTCAGCAGCTCCACCGCGGCATTCCACTCCGGCTGGTGCAGCGCCAGCCCGTCGGCCACATGGAACGTAAGCAGCACACGGCCGCTGCCCTCCAAAGCGCAGAACACACAGCCGTCCGCGCGCGAGGCGGCGCTTGCCGGCATTGCAGCGGAAGCAGAGGGCCTGCAGGTTGCTGAGGTCGCCTGTGCCGCCGTGGTTCCTGGGCACGATGTGGTCTACCTCTAGGGCCCTCTGGTGCTCATGAGCGCCACAGCACTCGCGGCGCCCTTTCGCGCGCGCGCACGCGATATTTGATCGAGCCGCTGATCGGCGTGCGGTGGCGGCTGCGGTGGGCAAACACCTCCTCGCCGCGCAGTGGGCGAAGCCGGGAACTCTGCCAAGGAGCATCCTGCAACCAGCCATGCCACCAATAGCCCAACCCCCCGGTCTGATCCAGCGCTGTCGCGACCTGCTGCAGACGCGCCACTACGCCCGCCGCACGGTGAAGACCTACGAGCAGTGGCTGCGGCGTTTTCTGCGATTTCATCGGATGCGGCACCCGCGGGACATGGGCAGTGCCGAGGTCAATGCCTACCTCACCCATCTGGCGGTGCAGGAGCAGGTGAGCGCCTCCACCCAGAATCAGGCATTGGCGGCGCTGCTGTTCCTGTACGGGGATCTGCTCGAACAAGAGCTGGAGATCGAGGGGGTTGTACGGGCTCGGACTCGTCAACGGGTTCCGGTGGTGCTCAGCGAAGCAGAGGTGCGTGCGGTGCGGGAGCGGCTGGATGGGGAAGCGGCTCTGGTCGTGGGGCTCCTCTATGGCAGTGGCCTGAGGCTGATGGAGGCGCTGCGCCTGAGGGTCAAGGATCTTGATCTCCAGCGGATGGAAATCACCGTGCGGGATGGCAAAGGGGGGAAGGACAGACTGACCGTGCTGCCCCAAAGTCTGGTGCTGCCGTTACAGGGGCATCTGCTGAGGGTGCGCAGCCTGCATCAGAGCGACCTGGCTGCTGGCTGGGGCCAGGTACTGATGCCCTATGCCCTGGTCCGGAAATACCCGAATGCCAACCGCGAGTGGGCCTGCCAGTGGGTCTTTCCCCAGCAGAACCGCTGGCGCGACAAAGAATCTGGTGCGCAGGGCCGTCACCATCTGGATCCGAGCTTGATTCAGAAGGCCGTGAAGCGAGCCGTGACTGAGGCTGGTGTGACCAAGCAGGCCAGCTGCCACACCTTCAGGCACTCCTTTGCCACCCACCTGCTGGAGCGGGGCCAGGACATCCGCACCATTCAGGAGCTACTGGGCCATAAGGATGTGAGCACCACCATGATCTATACGCATGTGCTGAACCGCGGCCCACTAGGGGTACGCAGCCCCGCGGACCTTGTGTAGCGGATTGCACAGTTGGTTCTCGGGTCCGAGAACCCCCCCTACCATTGAGGCACCGTTTCACCCGCCCAATGCTGGTGATGAGTTCAGCCGAGTCGCCTCACACTCCCCGAAGTGGTTCTCGGACGCCAACGGGGCTTGGGCCGTGGTTCTCGGAACCTGCCAATAAAGAGTTAGGCCAACAAGAAGACAGCGGAGCATATCGATGGCACTTTTGACACATTAGATTTGGTTTGCTTTGTTTAGCTTCATGTGGCTTTTGATTGCTGGCAATAACATATTCCATCTGATCAATTCACTTAGGTACGGCGGCGGAACCTCGCTCACCCTGTTTTTAGGTGGCTTTTTTGGGGCTGCTGCCGTAATAGCTTGTCCAATCGAGGGAACATGGATATGGTTCTGGATTCCTGCGATTGTGGATCCAGGTAGCATTCCGGCGATTTTTCACATTTTGCGCGCTCGCTTAAACGACAAAAAATACAGAAGGAATTCGAATGGCCCTCATAATTAAACGTGAGTAAAGTGTGAATCAAGGGACAAGGAATGCAAATCAATGGGGTCAGACTCGATTGATTTTCAAAAAAATGCCTAACATTGCGCTAAGCCGACCGCTGGAGCGTAGCGGAAGCGGTCGGCTTAGCGTGGCGTTAGAAGGGTGAGTAGAGCTCTGAAACCAATCGCACACGCAACCACCCCAATCTGTTACTCCCCGGAACCGGGAAACATAGTCAGCCAAGCGACAAGCTCTTCATATATATAGAACCGATGCAAGAAACTCGCGAATGATTCTCATAATTAGTATCTCAAAATCACCTTTTCAAACCCCCTGCAACTCCGTGTAGATCCCCGCAGATCCCCGTAGAAGAATGCAAACTCGGGGGGTATTCCCCCTGTTTCCGGGAGCGGCGCAGGGTGCCTCGGAAATTTTTCAGGTTCTGGGAAATCCCTCGTCTCAGTCCCCGCTGTCCTGATCGGCCACCAGCAGCAGGCCGCCGATGATCGCCAGGTTCTTGAACAGCTGAATCCGC
>VGPU01000080.1 GCA_016882525.1 Cyanobacteria bacterium M_surface_10_m2_119
CTCCTCAATCGACACGTAGGAGAACAGGGAGCCGCTGGGCTCCCGGTGGCCTCGCATCTGGGCTGGGCAGTTAGCCCATTTTCGCAGAGTAGGCCGGGTTTTTCAGCAAACTCCTAAGGGCCATCAGACCTTGGCACCGGGTGCACGGAGGGGGCTAGGCCGGAACGGATCCCCCCTCCCATACTGCGGCCGACACCCCGGTCCGCCGGCATGCCCCCGAAGCCCGCCCCATGGCCCTGATCGACTGGCTGATCCTGATCGGCTACCTGGTGGCCAGCCTGTTGCTCGGCCTCTGGCTGGCCCGGCGCAACAGCGATCAGGCCGACTATTTCGTGGCCGGCCGCCAGCTCAAGGGCTGGCTGGCAGGTGCCTCGATGGCCGCCACCACCTTCTCGGTGGACACGCCGTTGTATGTGGCGGGGCTGGTGGGGGTGCGGGGCCTGGCCGGCAACTGGGAGTGGTGGAGCTTCGGCGTGGCCCACGTGGCCATGGCCGTGGTGTTCGCCCCCCTCTGGCGGCGCAGCGGCGTGCTCACCGACGCCGCCTTCACCGAGTTGCGCTATGGCGGGGCACCCGCCGCCTGGCTGCGGGGCATCAAGGCTTTTCTGTTCGCCTTGCCGATCAACTGCATCGGCATCGGCTACGCCTTCCTGGCCATGGCCAAGGTGAGTGAGGCCCTGGGGCTGGCGCCCACACCCCAGGCCCGCCTCACCCTGCTGGCGATCGTGGGGGTGCTGGTGCTGATCTACACCGCCGCCGGCGGCCTCTGGGCCGTGGTGGTCACCGACATGCTGCAGCTGGTGCTCGCCCTGGCCGGTGCGGTGGCCGTGTCGGTGTTTGCGGTGCAGGCCGCCGGTGGCATGGACGCCATGCTGGCGAGCGTGCGCGAGCTGAACCGGCCTGAGCTGCTCGCGCTGGTGCCCTGGCAGGTGGAGGGGGGCCAGCTGCGCTGGCTCGACAGTGCGGGTATCTCTGTGGCCACCTTCAGCGCCTACATCGCCTTGCAGTGGTGGAGTTTCCGCCGCAGCGACGGTGGCGGCGAATTCATCCAGCGGCTGCTGGCCACCCGCGACGAGCGCCAGGCCCGGATCGCCAGCTGGGTGTTTCTGGCGGTGAACTACCTGCTGCGCAGCTGGCCCTGGATCCTGGTGGCCCTGGCGGCGGTGGTGCTGCTGCCCGACACCGCCGACTGGGAGCAGAGCTACCCGCTGCTGGCCGTGAAGCTGCTGCCGCCGGTGGCCCTGGGGCTCGTGGTGGTGTCGCTGGTGGCAGCCTTCATGAGCACCGTGAGCACGGCGGTGAACTGGGGGGCGAGCTACCTCACCCACGACCTCTACCAGCGCTTCATGCGGCCGGCCGCCGGCGAGCGGGAACTGCTGCTGGTGGGCCAGCTGGCCTCCGTGCTCCTGGTGGCCCTGGGGGTGCTCACTGCCCTGCTCAGCAACAACATCGGCACCGTCTTCCGCCTGGTGATCGCCATCGGCACCGGACCGGGGGTGGTGCTGGTGCTGCGCTGGTTCTGGTGGCGGATCAACGCCGCCGCCGAGCTGGCGGCGATGCTGGGCGGCTTCCTGGTGGGCTTCTCCACCTCGGTGGTGCCGCTGCTGCGCATCGACGACTACGGCGTGCGCCTGCTGGTGACCACGGCGATCACCGCCGTGCTCTGGATCCTGGTGATGCTGGCCACCCCGCCGGAGAGTGCGGCGGTGCTGGAGCACTTCGTGCGCCAGGTGAAGCCGGCCGGTCCGGGGTGGGCCGGCTGGCGCCGCCGCACCGGCGTGGAGCCGGAGGAGACCCTGCTCGACCTGCTCAGCCAGCTGCTGTTCAGCTGCGCCGTGCTCTTCGGCGCCCTGCTGGGCATCGGTGGCTTCCTGCTCAAGCTGCCCCTGTGGGGCTGGGGCGGCCTGCTGGTGGCGGTGCTGGGGGTGTGGGGTCTTCGCCAGCGGGCAGCCCTGCAGGGAGGCCTGCGGCGCCTCCTGGCCCAGGCACCGCAGGGGTGATGATGGGCGCGGCCCGAGGCCCGATCCGTTCGTGCAATTTTTCCGCTCCACCCTGCTGCCGGCGGCCATCGTGCTGCTCTTCGCCCTCGCCCTGGTGGCGGTGAGCGCCCGCATCTGGCTGCCCGGCGACATGGCGGCTCCGGCCCCCATCGGCTGAGCCAGCTGGAGAACGAGCGCAAGCGGTGAGCGGCTTCCCCGACCACAACGATCCCGGTCCGGCTCCCACCGGCCCCTACAGCGAGAGCCCCCAGGAGCTCTACTTGGATCCGGATGTGCTCGCCCAGGAGCTGGCCGAGGAGTTGCTGGGGGATCCCCTCGACGAACTGGAGAGCACCGATCCGGCTCCGGCGGCGGTGGCAGCCGAATGCGACCACGGGCTGGAGCTGCTGCGCCAGGCCAGCCATGAGGCCCGCATGCAGGCCCTGCGCATTTTCTGTGAACACCGCGACCCCCGGGCCGTGCCCCTGCTGCTGCCCCTGCTGCAGTGCAGCTGTCCGATCCTCCGGATGAGCGCGGTGTATGCCCTCGGGCGCAATCCAAGCCCCCAGGCGGTGGAGCCCCTGCTCAGCCTGCTGGCGGCCGACGACAACGGCTACGTGCGCAAGGCGGTGGCCTGGAGCCTGGGGAACTATCCCGACGCGCCGATCCTCAATCCCCTGATCCGCTCCCTGCAGGTGGACATCGCCGCGGTGCGCCTGTGGGCCGCCAGCTCGCTGGCCGATGCCGGTGGCACGGGCCCGGCCAAGGCCGATCCGGCGGCGGCCCAGCTGCTGCTCAGCCTGCGGATCGACAGCGAGCCGGCGGTGCGCAGCAACAGTGCCTGGGGCCTGGGCCGGCTCTACCCCGACCTGGTGGAACCCCGCCAGCAGGAGGTGGTGGAGTCGCTGGTGCAGACGATGCTCCACGACGCCGAGTCGGGGGTGCGGGATGAGGCCCGGCTGGCCCTCGAGCAGCTCGAGCAGCCGGAGGTGCTCGATCGCCTGCAAACCCTGGTGGATGAGGGCCTGCTGCTGTGAGCAGCCCAGCCATCGGCGAACCCGGTTAGCATCCGCCCATTCCTTTCAGGCCCGGGATGGCACAGCACACCATCCGCTTCCGCATCCGGCCCGATGGCCGCGTGGAAGAGCAGGTGGAGGGCGTGCAGGGCATGGCCTGTGAGCAGCTCACCGAGCGCATCGAAGCGCGCCTCGGTGTCGTGCAGCAGCGCCGGCCCACCGCTGAGGCCTTCCAGGCCCAGACCGCGTCGGCGACCCAGCCCCAGCAGGCTGCCCAGTCGATCGATCCGGCCTGATCGTTCCCCCTGATCCACCACCTCTCGCCGTCGCTCCAGATTCCCCGCCATGTCGCACTTCAGCACCGTCAAGACCGAGCTGCGGGATCGCGAGGCCCTGCTGGCGGCCCTCGGCGATCTCGGCCATGCCCCCCGCGAGGGTGCCCTGAGCGTGCGCGGTTACCGCGGCCAGACCCAGCAGGCGGATCTGGCCATCGACCAGGCGAACGGCGCCGATATCGGCTTTCGCCTCAATGCCGACACCGGCTGCTACGAGCTGGTCACCGATCTGGAGCTCTGGAAGCAGCCCGTGCCGGTGGAGCGCTTCCTGGCCCAGCTGAACCAGCGCTATGCCCTGCGCAGCATCCTGGCCGCGACCGCCGAGGAGGGGTTCCAGGTCTCCGAGCAGACCCAGGCTCTCGATGGTTCGATCGAGCTGGTCGTCACCCGCTGGGCCTGAGGCCGGCCGGCGATGACGGCTGCGTCGCCGCCTGCTGATGCCAACGCCGCCTCCGGGGCCGCGGATCCCGTCAGCGCTCGGGGGGGCGTGGACCCGGCAATCGCCTTTGCGGCGACAGTTCCGGACGGCGACCTGGCCACGGGCCTGGAGCCCCTGTTGGGGGGCACCCTGCGCCAGAAGGCGGTGTGGGTGGACGAGGCGGTGTGCATCGGCTGCCGCTACTGCGCCCACGTGGCCGGCAACACCTTCGTGGTGGAGCAGGAGTGGGGGCGGTCCCGGGCCATCCGCCAGGACGGCGACAGCACCGATCGGATCCAGGAGGCGATCGACACCTGCCCGGTGGACTGCATCCATTGGGTGGAGTACGAGCAGCTGCCGGCCCTGGCCGAACAGCTGGCCCAGCAGGACATCCACCCCCTGGGACTGCCCAGTCCCGCCCGCCTGAAGCGCACCCTCCCGCGCCGCGACCCCCACGGCGCGGCGTCCTGATGGCGATCCCCACCCGGCGCTTCGGGCGCACCGAGCTGGCGATGCCGGTGCTGTCGCTGGGGGGCATGCGCTTCCAGCAGAGCTGGAGCGACCTGCCTGTCGAGCAGATCACCGCCGAAAGCCAGTCCAACCTGCGCGCCACCCTGGCGGCGGCGGTGGCCGCCGGGCTGCACCACATCGAGACGGCGCGCCACTACGGCACCAGCGAGCGCCAGCTGGGCTGGCTGCTGCAGGAGGTGCCGGACCCGGAGCGCATCCTGCAGACCAAGGTGCCGCCCCAGGCCGATGCCGAGGCCTTTGAGGCCGAGCTGGCCACCAGCTTCGAGCGGCTGGCGGTGGACCGGGTGGACCTGCTGGCGATCCACGGCATCAACCTGCCCGAGCACCTGGAGCACACCCTTCAGCCCGGCGGCTGTCTGGCGGTGGCCCGGCGCTGGCAGGCCGAGGGGCGGATCGGCTCCATCGGCTTCTCCACCCATGCGCCCCTGCCCCTGATCAGCCAGGCCATCGCCAGCGATGCCTTCGACTACGTGAACCTGCACTGGTATTTCATCCGCCAGGACACCTGGGCGGCGATCGAGCTGGCCCATGCCCATGACATGGGCGTGTTCGTGATCAGCCCCACCGACAAGGGCGGCCACCTGCACACCCCCTCCCAGCGCCTGCGCGCGCTCTGCGCGCCGCTGCATCCGATCGTGTTCAACGATCTCTTCTGCCTCAACGCCACCTGCGCTGGGTCTCCAGCGGTGCACACCCTCAGCCTGGGGGCGGCCCGACCGGAGGATCTGGCCCTGCACGTGGAGGCGGTGGCGCTGCTGGATCAGGCGCCGGCGCTGCTGCCGCCGCTCCTGGAGCAGCTGGAGGCCGCCCGCCTCCAGGCCCTGGGGGAGCCCTGGCTCTCGAGTTGGAGCCAGGGCCTGCCCGCCTGGCAGGACACCCCTGGCCAGATCAACCTGCCGGTGCTGCTCTGGCTGCACAACCTGCTGGAAGCCTGGGATCTGGAGAGCTTTGCCAGGGCCCGCTACGGGTTGCTGGGCAACGGCGGCCACTGGTTCCCCGGTGCCAACGCCGATGTCTTCGAGGCCGACGACCCGGCGGCGGCGGTGAGCGAGGCCCAGCTGCGGGCGGTGCTGGACAGCAGTCCCTGGGCGGAGCGGATTCCACCGATCCTGCGCCAGCTCAAGGCCCGGCTGGGGGGCAGGGCCGTGCAGCGCCTGAGCAGTGCCTGAGCTCGGTGCTCAGCCCAGGGGCTGCTTGGCCGGGATGCCGACGGCGCGGGGATAGGTGCGCGGGCAGGGGCCGGTGGCGGCGAGCACCAGGGCGTGGCGGATGCCGCGGCCGGCGGGCAGCTCCAGCCGCCGGCAGCTTTCCAGCGTCGCCTTCAGGGGCTCCAGGGCCTTCTCGAGGGCAGCCTGGTCGTCGGGGCTCCACTGGCCGCGGTAGAGCAGGGCGCGGCCGCCCGGGGCCAGCAGGGGCACCAGGTATTCCGCCACCACCGGCGCGCTGGCCACGGCCCGGGCCAGGGCCCAGTCGTAGCGGCCGCGGCACTGGGCGCTCTGGCCGCTGCGCTCAACGCGCTCGCAGCGCACCTGCACCCGCTCCGCCAGGCCCAGGGCGGTCGCCATCGCCCGCACCGCCTCCACCTTGCGCCCCACCGAATCCACGAGGGTGAGGCGGGCGCCGGGCAGGGCGATGGCGGCCGCCAGCCCGGGGAAGCCGCCCCCGGTGCCCACGTCGATCAGGTCCAGCGGCGCCTCGGCCCGTTCGCCCTGCAGCAGGGGCAGCAGCGGCCAGAGGCTGTCGAACACCTGGGCGATCCAGTAGTCGTCACCCTCCACGAGGCGGGTGAGGTTGAGGCGGCTGTTCCAGCTGCGCAGCTGCTCCTGCAGGGCCTCGAACTGGGCCTGCTGCTCGGGGGAGGGGTGCCATCCCAGCTGCTGCCACAGGGCCTGTGGGCCGTCGCTGGCGGGGGTGGAAACCATCCGGCGGGCTGGTGGGTGATGCTCCCTAGGATCCATCACACCGGCCCCCCTGCCGTTGGCCAGCTATTACGAGTTGCTGGAACTGCCGCCGAGCGCGTCGCCCCAGGACCTGCGCCAGGCCTTTCGCAGCCTGAGCAAGCGCTTCCATCCCGATACCACCGCCCTGCCGCAGCCGGAGGCGGAGCAGGCCTTTCAGCAGCTGCAGCAGGCCTATGCCGTGCTCAGCGATCCCGATGCCCGCCGCCGCTACGACGCCGAACTGCGCCTGGCCAGCCTGGCGGCGGCGGCTCGGGCCGCCAGCCGGCCCCCGGTGACCGTCAATCCGGTGCCGTCGCAGCCCACATCCGTGCGCCGTGCCCTCTCCGGTGGGGAGTGGCTGGCCCTGCTGCTGCTGGGGCTGGCGGTGCTCTTCAGCCTGGTACTGGGGGTGGGGCTCGCCCTGGCCCGGGGCGCTGATCTGGTGACCTGGCCCAGCTGGTGGCCCGCCACCTGAGAAGCTGCAGGTCTGCAGCCGATCCACAGCCGGCATGAGCGACCTGCCCGCCGCCGAGACACCCCTCTA
>VGPU01000081.1 GCA_016882525.1 Cyanobacteria bacterium M_surface_10_m2_119
CTCCGCCAGCGGGAACAGCTGCTGCTGCAGGAAAATGCCGACCTCGAACACAAGGCCCTTAGTGATCCCCTCACCGGCGTGTGGAACCGACGGGGAATCGAGCGGGAGCTGGAGAGGCTTCTCAGCCAGCCCCAGGGCAGCCGGCGCGCGCCCCTGGCCATCTGCATGATCGACCTGGACGACTTCAAGCCGGTGAACGACACCTATGGCCACGCCATCGGCGATCAGGTGCTGATGGCCGTGAGCCGACGCCTGCGGGGTGTGCTGCGTGAAGGCGACCTGCTGGGACGGATCGGCGGCGATGAGCTGATCGCCGTGTTCCGCGACTGCGCCGATCCGGAGATCAGCAGGCAGCTCGCGACCCGGATCGGGAGCGCTCTGCAGGCACCGTTCACTTTTGATGCACTCACCATTCGCATCGGAGCCAGCATCGGCCTCGCCCTGAACGTCAACGACCTGGACGAACCGATCGCCTCCCTGCTGAGGCGGGCGGATCAGGCCATGTATGCCGCCAAGCAGGGGGGCAAAGGGCATCTGGTGATGGCCCAGGCCGCTGCTGTCAGCAAGAACGGTGAGGAAGCAGGGCTCCCTCCAGCCGAGCGCCCTGCAGTGCGGCTCCCGTGAGCTGGGTATCGCGCAGATCGCAGCCCCGCAGGTCGGCCTGCTGCAGATCAGCTCCGCTGAGATTGGCCCCATAGAGGCAGGCACGGCGGAGATCACTGCCCCGCAACTGCACCTGCTGCATCAGGGCAAAGCTGAGATCAGCTCCCTGGAAATCAGTCCCACCCAGGTCGGTGAGCTGATCGAGTCCGGAGCGGAAATCGGCCTCCACCAGCCGGGCATTGCGCCAGCGACTGCCGGCGGCCACCACGCCCCGGAGACAGCAGCGGTGCATCAGGGCCTCACTGAAGTCGGCCTGCTGCAGGCGCGAGCCGGAGAGATCGGCCTCATGCCACTGGGAGGCCTGCGCCCCCAGGTCGGAGAGGTCCGCGCCCCAGAGCAGGGCCTGCTGAAAGCAACACCCCCGCACCTGGGCAGCGCGCAGGCTGGCACGACCGAAGCGGGCCTCCTTGAAGCACCCTCCCTCGAGCACACAGGTGGAGAGATCGAGGTCGACCCCGTCGAGATCGGCGAGTTTCAATCCCGGAAAGCTGCGCTCCCCCGCGGCCAGGGCAGCCCGCAGGGCCTCCAGGGTGGTGGGCGTGGGACTAGGCATCACGGCAGGGGCCTGGAGTCAGGGGAGGCGGGCGATGCGGTTGGGCACGGGGGGCCCTACAGAATCGCGGCCAGGGCATCGAGCTGCTGGCGGCGGGAGGCGAGCAGCTGCTTTTCCGCCTGGGCCATCAGCTTGAACACGCTGCGGTCGATCACGTCGTAAAAGACCAGGCTGCCCTCCGGCCGCCGCTTCACCACGCCGGCGATGGTGAGGAGCTTGAGGTGCTTCGAGACAAGGGCCTGGCTCAGACCGGTGCGCTCCACCACGGCGGTGACGTTGAGGGGGCCCTGGCGCAGGGCATCAAGCACCGCCAGCCGGTTGGGCTCGGAAAAGACCTTGAAATATTCGGCGAGAGCTTCCATGGACAAGGAGGGGCAGGGGGCGAGGAGGGGCAGGGGCCCGGGAGGGGACTTAGCGGGGGACGGCGAGCACGCCTCAAGCGTAACAGGGAGTCAGACTTAGCCGATAACACAAGCACGGGCCATCAGAGATACAGAGAGTCGTTGCATCACGATGACGTTATGCTTCTGTGGCTGCGTTTGCGTGCGTCGCGCCCATGGTCATCAGCCCACCTGCAGCCGCAACGGCTGCCCTGCCGGATCAGGCGCAACGGCGGCGCTGGCCGCGTGCGTGGGAACAACGGGAGGTCTTGCTGGAGCGCCAGCACGATCGCCTGGAGACCCTGCTTAGCTGCCTGATCGAGCAGCACCGCCAGCCCCTGGCGGCCGAAATCCTGGCGCCGACCGACCAGGCCGAGCAACGGGCCTGCCGCCGGCTGCTCTGGGATCTGCGCCTGCACCTGCGCCTGGAGGAGCGTTGGCTGGAGGCTGCCGGCGCCCTCTGTCCCGGCCACCGCGGCGGCCACCAGGAGGCTGCGCGGGCGGCCCTGGCCCAGTTCTGCCGCGGCAGCGGCAGCCGCCGGGCCCGGCTGGCCTGGCTGCAGGACCTGCAGGGCTGGTTCGCCGCCCACCGCCGCGGCCCCGATGCCATGGCCTACGCCCTGGCCCGCGAGCGCAGCGCTGCCCAGGCCACTGCCATGGGCTGAGACCTGCCCCCTCTCCCATCCCTCTGCCACCACCCCGCCATGACCGCCACCCCCGCCGCCCCCACCTGCGCGAAGACCTGCTCACGCCGCGCTTCTACACCACCGAAATCGAGAAGGCCGCCCGCACCTCCCTCGCCGAGCAGCGCCCGGCCTTCGAGGCGATGCTCGGCGAGATGCAGGCCGACTACAACCGCGACCACTTCGATCGCAGGGCCCCGCTTGAGCGCCTGGGCCACCTCAGCCTGGAAGAGAAGGAGGCCTACGAGAGCTACCTGGTGCGCTCGTGCGTGTCGGAATTCTCCGGATTCCTGCTGTTCAAGGAGCTGTCGCAGCGGCTCAAGCAGGCGAGCCGGCCTGAGCTGGGCGAGCTGTTCCAGCTGATGGCCCGCGATGAGGCCCGCCACGCCGGCTTCCTCAACCGCGCCCTGGTGGCCGAGGGCATCACGATCGACCTGCCCACCCTCAGCACCAAGCGGCCGATCACCTGGTTCCCCCTGAGCTGGGTGCTCTATTCGGTGTATCTCTCCGAGAAGATCGGCTACTGGCGCTACATCCTGATCGACCGCCACCTCAAGGCCAACCCTGGCAACAGCTTCGCGCCGCTGTTCGACTTCTTCGAGCCCTGGTGCCAGGACGAGAACCGCCATGGCGACATCTTCAACATGCTGATCCGCTGCTGGCCCCAGCTCAGGCGTGGCATGCGCGGCAAGCTGCTGAGCCGCTTCTTCCTCTGGAGCGTGTTTCTCACCCACAGCCTCACGGTGTGTGAGCGCGGCAACTTCTACCGGATCCTCGGCATGGATCCAGCCCTGTTCGACGCCGAGGTGATGCGCCAGACCAACCGCACTGCCGCCCGCGCCTTCCCCTGGGTGTTCGATCTCGAGCGCAGCAACTACCTCGGCCTGCGCGATCGGATCGTGGACACCTTCCGGCAGATGAAGCAGGCCGACGGCCTGCAGAAGCTGGGCCTGAAACTGCGCTTCGCTGGCCTGCTGGTGCGCCAGTTCAGCCAGCCAATGCGCGCCACCCAGGCTGGGGCGCAGGGGGTGCTGGCATGAGCGCCACCGCTGCCCCCCGGCCCTCGCCGCTGGCCTACGACAGCCCCACCTACCGCCAGGCCTACAGCCGCATCAACGGCATGGTGGTGGTGGGTGAAGGCCTGGCCGACCGCCACTTCCGCCGCCTGGCGAAGCTGCTGCCCCACGACCGCGAGGAGCTGCTGCGCCTCGGCGCCATGGAGGCCCGCCATGCCCGCGACTTCGTGGGCTGCGGCCGCAACCTGGGCGTGAAGGCCGACGCAGCCCTGGCCCACCGGCTGCTGGCGCCGCTGCATCAACAGTTCCAGAGGGCCGAGGCCCAGGGCGATCTGGTGAGCTGCCTGGTGATCCAGTGCCTGATCATCGAGTGCTTCGCGGTGGCGGCCTACCGCCTCTATCTGCCCGTGGCCGACCCCTACGCCGCGCCGATCACCGCCGCCGTGATGACCGATGAACGGGAGCACCTCAACTACGGCGAGCAGTGGCTGCGGCCCCGCTTCGCGGCGGTAGCCCACCAGGTGGAGGCCTGCGCCCGGCGGGCCGTGCCCGTGGCCCTGGGGATGCTGGCGGAACTGGGCGACGACCTCACCACCCTCGGCATTGACCCCGCGGAACTGGTGGCCGAATTCACGGTGCTGTTCCAGGAGTCGCTCGAGGCCATCGGCTTCGAGGCCGGGGCGGCCCGCCGACTGGGGAACCGGCTGGCCGCCCGGGCCCTGGCCTGACAGGCGGCCGACTGGGGATTCAGGCCGTGGCCAGGGGGGCGCGGGTCCTGCGCGGCGATCACGGCGCTCGACGATCAACTCCCGCAACTGGCCGGCCGGCGCCAGCAACCCATGCAGCTCAGAGCTCCCGGCCTGGGACATGACAGAGATGCGACAAATTCGCCGGCCAGTTACTGCATATACACGGTAGCGTTATACCGTTTTCAGGCAATGTCGAATGTCTGGTTTGCCATGACCCTCACACCTCCCGCCTCCATCTCAGACCACGCCAGCAGCAGCGATGCCCACCAGCGCCAGGGATTCGGCCCCCGGTTGCGCAAGCTGCACGCCCGCATCGGCAAGGCCCACCACCAGGCCGAGGGCATGGGGTTCTCCAAAGCGCTGCTGGCCGGCCAGGCCACACCCCTGCAGCTGGCAGCCCTGATGCGGGCCTGGCCCCCGCCTACGCCCTGCTCGAGCAGCAGGCCCCGGCCGCCGCCCGCGCCCTCGGCAGCGGCGCCATTCCCTGGGCTGATCTGGCCCGCAGCACCGCCCTGGCCCACGACCTGGCGACCCTCGCTGGCCTGCCATCCACACCGCCTTCACCGGCGGCTGAGGCCTGGCTGGCCCAGCTGCGCACCCTGGCCCGCGAGGCGCCCCATCGGCTGATGGCCCACGTGTACGTGCGCTACGGCGGCGACCTCTCCGGCGGCCAGCAACTGGGAGAACAGGCGCGCCTGATCCTGGCGGCCGCGGGCCTGCCCAACCTCAGCTTCTGGGTGTTCGACCGTCCCACCGCCGCCCTCAAACAGGGCCTGCACGACGGTTTTGAGCAGCTGCAGCTCAGCGCGCAGCAGGAAGAGGAGCTGCTGGCGGAGGCGGAGAGCGCCTTCCACGCCACCCAGCGTCTGCTGGCCGAGCTGCCCCCCCTGCGCTGAGGCACCGCCACCACGTCAGCCCGGCCACCCGCCACCCCCTGCCGTCGTTCCGCTCCCCCCACCGGCCACCGATGACCACCACCGGCCTCAGCCCCCACGCCCTGCTGCTCAAGTACGACCAGCCCGTGCCCCGTTACACCAGCTACCCCACCGCCGCCGCCTTCACCGATGCAGTGGGGGAGGAGCAGCTGCGCGTGCAACTGCAGCAACCCAGCGACGCCCCCCTGTCCCTCTACGTGCACGTGCCCTTCTGCCGCCATGCCTGCTGGTATTGCGGCTGCAACCGGGTCACCACCCAGCTGGGCTCCAAGGTGGTGGCGCCCTATCTCGCCACCCTGGCCCGGGAACTGGAGCTGGTGGGCGCCGCCCTGCCGGCGCGGCGGCGCCTGGCCCAGCTGCACTGGGGCGGCGGCACCCCCAACTACCTCAACCGCGCGGAGATTCGCCAGCTGTGGGAGCTGATCGCCCGGCACTTCGACCTGGCACCCAACCTGGAGGCTTCGATCGAAGTGAACCCCGAAGGCCTCAGCCGCGACCAGGCCCTGGAACTGCGCCAGCTGGGCTTCAACCGCATCAGCTTCGGCATCCAGGATGCCAACCCCGAGGTGCAGCGGGCGGTGAACCGGGTGGTGCCGGCCCAGCAACTGCGCCACGCCATGGACTGGCTGCGGGAGGCCGCCTTCGACAGCGTGAATGTGGACCTGATCTGCGGCCTGCCCCTGCAGACCCCGGAGCGCTTCAACGCCACCTTGGAGCTGGTGGGGGAGCTCCGGCCCGACCGCATCTCCCTGTTCTCCTTCGCCTACCTGCCCGAACAGCTGCCGTTGCAGCGCAAGATCGCCGCCGCCGATCTGCCGAGCCAGCAGGAGCGGATTCGCATGTTGGAGACCGCCAACCAGCAGCTCACGGCCCAGGGCTACGCGGCCATCGGCATGGACCACTACGCCCTGGCCAGCGACGGGCTGGCGGTGGCGGCCCGCGAAGGCCGGCTGCACCGCAACTTCCAGGACTACACCACCGGCGGTGAGTTGGATCTGCTGGGCATCGGCCCTACGGCGATCAGCCAGTTTCCCCATCTCTTCGCCCAGAACCAGCGCGACCTGCGCGCCTGGCGGGAGGCGGTCGAAGCGGGGCGTCTGCCGGTGGAACGGGGCCTGGTGGTGCGCGATCCGGAGGTGCTGGAGCGCCGCCAGCTGATTCAGCAGGTGATGTGCCAGTTCCAGGTGGAGCTCCATCTGGGCCGGTTCGCCCGGGAGTGGGCCGACCTGCAGGCCCTGGCCACCGATGGCCTGGTGGAACTGCAGCGCCTGGGCCATGAACACGGCCACATCCGGGTCACCACCGCGGGACGATGGCTGATCCGCAGCATCGCCGCGGTGTCCGATCCCCAGCAGCGCCTGCAGGCCCGCGGATCGAGGCTGGTGTGAGCAGGCTGGAGGCGGAGAGCAGGCAGCAAAAAAGCCCGCAGCGTGCTGCGGGCTGGCAATCGCATGGACCGGAGTCAGGTCTGCAGGGATAGGGGGACGCTCAGCTCCCCCCGAGCAGCACCCCGCTCACTTGGCCGAGGCGGCGAAGTCGGGATAGGCCTCCATGCCGTGCTCGCCGATGTCGAGACCCTCGATCTCCTCCTGCTCGGTGACGCGTATGCCACCGAAGATGGCGCCGATCACCGACCAGAG
>VGPU01000082.1 GCA_016882525.1 Cyanobacteria bacterium M_surface_10_m2_119
AACCGCTGAATCGCTGACAACCAGCCCGCAGGGAGCACGATCAGCTCTCAGGAGGGAGAAACGTGCGTTCTCAGGCGGTTTTTCCGCAAACTCTTAGGGTGAGGCAGCGACGCTGCACCATGTTTCGCTGGACCACGGCGCAACCCCTGCCGCCACCGTTGCTGGAGCACCTGGAGCGATGCGGCGCCTTCCGGGTGAACTGACACCAGCGTGAACCGGGTGTGGTGCTGCTCTATCTGGCGCCCCACCAGCTGCTGCAGGAGGCGCGACTGCCCCTGGAGGCCATCGAACGCAGTGCCACCCTCACCCTGGAGGCGGCCCGGGATGAGGGCCTGCTCGCCATCCACGGCGAGCGCCTGCTGCAGTGCGATCCGCAGGAGCTGGCCCAGTGGGTGCCGGGTGAACCCCTGCCCTGCAGCGACGCGCTCGCTCCGCCTGCCCCGCTGCAGGCGGCCGTCACCGGGGCGATCCTGCGCTGTGCCCCGGATCTCGGCACCAGCTACGAACAGCTGGAACGCCTCGCGGGGCAAGACGGTGGCATCGACTACGCCAGGCGACTGGAGGTGGGTGACGGAGCTGCATTGGTTCTGGCCTGGAACGACCTGCAGCAGCAGCTGAGCAAGTGCACGCAACAGGCGGAGCGGGCTCGCTGGGCTGACCTGCGGGAAGAACGCGGGCGGATTGCGGCAGAGCAGGCTCGGCTGGAGGAGCAGCTCCAGCACGTGGAGATGGGTCAGCGAACGGCTGGCGAGCTCCTGCAACGCTGCTTCGCGATCATCACGCGCCTGCTCGCAGACGGACGGTCCGGATGAACAGAGCTGCTGACCAGCGCCAACCGAGCGCCTCGCTGCTGCTGACGCTGCAAGTGATCTGCCTCGCAGACGCCGGGGGCTGGCAGACACCATCGCCAGCATTGAGGAAGCCTCTGCCGGCCTGGGATGGGATCTGGAGGTGCAGCTGATGCTTCTGCATCTTAGCGATGCCGGCACGACGGAGCTCACCCTCGCCCTGAGCAGGAGCCCTCAGGTGCGCTGTTGGCAGGGCACAGCAGCAGGAGAGGCTGCTGCCCTCAATGCAGCCTCCCGCGCGGCGCGGGGCTGCTGGATCTGGTGGCTGGAAGCTGGCGATCGCCTGGAGGCCAGTGCCCTGGAGGGATGGTCCGCCGTGGTGCGCCGGCATCCGCAGGCTCTGGTGATTGCGGCAGATGGCGACCATCTCGATCAACGGGGCCGGCCGAGGCACCGCCATGGCGTGGCCGACCTCGGGCTTCCCCCAAAGCGGGTGGTGGACGCCGACCTCTATTGCCCCGGAGCACTGAGCTGGAAGCGGTCTCTGGAGCTGAGGCTGCCCCCCCTGCGCGAAGACCTGTCCTGGGCTTACCGGGAAGCCTGGGTGCTGCAAGCCCTGGAGGAACAGCGGCAGCGCTGGATCACGGTGGAGGAACCCTGGGTGAGCACCCACCGCGACAGCGACTGGCAGCAAGCGGGGCGCTGCCGGGCTCGAACGCTGGAGTGGACGCAGGAGCTGCAACGCCAGTGGGGGGAAGCACCACTGATGCCGATGCAGCGCTATGCCCTGGCCCTGGCCCAGGGGGAAGCCTGCATCGACGAGGACAGCACGGGGCTCGCGACCCTGGAGAGGATGCTGGAGGAGGTTCGGCCGCTGCTTGGCGGTCACGCCTGGCGCCTTTTGCAGCAGATCTGGGGACTGGATGCGGCACGACGGCCATGGCAGGAGCGGGTGGATCAGGCCCTCTGCCAGGGCGGCCTGCTGAAGCTCTGGTGCGTTGAGCTCCTGCGCAACCTGCTGTATCCCGAACTGCACACGCTCGATGCCAAGGCCCTGTGGGGGCCGAGGCGACTGGCCGAGCGCCTGATCAGCGCGGAATGGTGGAGCCTCTACCGGCTGCTGCGCCAGGATCCGGATCTGATCAGGCTGCTGAACCACCCTGTTGAGGGGCTGCCCCTGATCGCGGTGCTGCACTGGCTGCACCAGCCGGAACTTCAGGAAGCCTTCCCCCTCAACGAGCAGCGAAAGCTGTATCGGGAGTGGTGGCTTGCCAAGGCGGGTGAGGCGATGCCCCACATCTGCATTGACGCAGAGGGATGCATCGAAGCTGAACCCATGGTCGAGGATGACGGGGTGGCGCCCGATGATCGCCCCTTCGGCGTGAACCTCATCGGCCATGCCTATGAGGTGTTCGGCATCGGCGAAGACGTGCGCATGGCGGCGCTGGCCATGGAGAGCGCAGGCATTCCGTTCTGCGTGATCCACGTCCCCGCCGGCAATGGCGCTGCGACGAGCGACCGCTCCCTGGAGAGTCATGTACTGGAAAGCGGCGCAACCGGGCCCTACCGCTTCAATCTGGTGTGCATGGCCGCACCCAGCCATGGCGCCTGGATCGCCCGGGAGGGCCTGGCCCAGCAACGCGGACGCACCACGATCGTGGCCTGGCCCTGGGAAACCCAGACCTGGCCAAAGGCCTGGGAATGCATGATCCCCCTGGCCGATGCCTTCTGGCCATCCAGCACCTTCACAGCCAAGGCCCTGGAACCCTTCAGCGATCCGCAACACAGGCCGCTGCAGGTCATGCCGATGGCCGTTCACATCGATCACCCCGAGCAATACCGAACGCCAGAACAACGCCAGAAGACCCGTGCGCGCTGGAATCTCGATTCACACGCCACGCTGGTGCTGTTCATGTCTGACGTGAAATCGTCATTGGCACGCAAAAATCCCTGGGGGGCAATCGAGGCATTCGAGCGAGCGTTCCCCCACTCAAGCCAGGAGGCAGTGCAACTCGTCATCAAGGCACTTAAACCGCCGGCAGAAAGTGCGGAATGGAACGCACTACAGGCCGCAACCAGACTTGATCAACGAATCAGGGTTATCGAAGATTGCATTGAACGAGCCGAGGTTTTCGAGTTGGTTGCGGCCTGCGACATATTCCTCTCCTTGCACAGAAGCGAGGGCTTTGGCCGGGTAATCGCCGAAGCCCGGATTCTGGGACTCGATGTAATAGCAAGTGATTTTGGCGGGAATACTGATTTTTTTAGTCATTCATTCTTCAGGATGGTCAGATGCAAGCCTCGAAAAATAGCGGGTGGAGCGTACCCGGCAGCAACCAGCCATAGCTGGGGGGAGCCAGGCCTAAGCCAAGCCATCGAGCTCCTTAAAGACGCCGCAATATCATCTACCAAGCAAGCCGAAGGACACCAGTCATGCTCGATGAAATACTACAACAGCACAGAAACGGGCTCGCGCTACTTCGAGGCATTATCAAGGGCTCAATCTCGACCATGCTGAATCCCAAAAGATTATGAGCGCAGAGTCGGCCATGGGCTTTGAGTTCGATCCGAAGCAAATTGCAACGCCCAAGCAGAAAGTCGCGACAACCACTGTGCTGCAGATCCCCCAGGGCTGATAAAACGAGTTTCTCAGTGTTCAGAATTAGCCACTTGAGCATCCAACTAGGCCTGAACGTTGCTGGTGTTGCGACGACGCAAATGTCTCCAGACCGCCAGCGCATAGCTCTTCCTGCATCGCAAATAGGTGAGGACAGCAGCTCCTCAACAAAACCGCTGCTGTCCTCGCCCGTCATGCGACCTCGCTTGAAAGGCCCAATCAACCAGCTCCTGATGAAAGTTCAGAGGAAACGAGGCGAAGCCTGCCTCTTGCCCTTCCGACCAATCATCTGACCTCAGGGCTGTTGCAGGATGCCGCATGACCTGGGTGCAGCGACCTTAAGAGTGGTTGTCTCGCTGGTGCCTGGTTCACCCTCCCCGATCCCGCAGAGCCTCCTCGGCGAAATGCTCGCTGTGGGCATGGCCGCTGCGGTCGCGCACCCCGAGCCACACCAGCAGCTGGCGGCGCAGACGGCGGAGGGGAACACCGATGCGTCGATGCCAGCGGATCCAGCGGGGGCGGAAGCGATCGAGATCCTCAGGCCCCAGGCCGCACTGCTCGGGCCGCAGGCGGATCCAGTGCTTCATCAGGTGGTAGGTGTCACCGCTGCGCAGCAGAGAAAACACCGGCTGAGCCAGGGCTCGCCAGGGCTGGCGCGCCGGCAGGGCGAACGACACCTGGAAGTCGATCAGCCAGGGGAGAGCGTCGGCGCCCACCAGCACGTTCTCCATCTTGTGCAGGTCCACGTAGGCCAGACCGGCGCCATGCATATGGGCCAGGAGCTGCTCGAGAGCCGGGAAGAAGGCGTCGTTGAGGCTGCTGTGGCGCGAGAGGGGCTCCCCCTCCACGAAGTCGTGGCCCACGGCATAGCGCAACAGTCGGCCCTGGGGATCGCCGATCTGCCGGTAGGCCCGGGGCACCCGGCCGCTGGCGGCCAGGCCCTCCAGGAAGCGCCCTTCCCGCCGCGCCAGCCGCGGGCCCAGCCAGGCGAGGGGCAGCGGCCCCACCGGTGCCTGGCGGTTGAACTTGCACACCACCAGCGGCAGGCCCGGGAGCTGGGGCCGGTAGAGGGCGGTGGCCGCCCAGGAGTCGTGCTTGAACACCCGCTCCAGGCTGTAGGGCTGCCCGTCCACGCGCACCTCGGCGGGGGGCTCGCGCCGGCCGAGGGCCCGCAGGAACGGGGGCCGGGGACGCACCCTGGCGCCACGGGCAACGCGCTCAGCCATGGCTCGGGGAGGCGGGCATCTGCTCCAGGTGGCGGCGGCGCAGCTGGCCGCAGGCCGCATCGGCATCCAGCCCGCGGCTGGCGCGCACGCTCACGGCCACATGGCGCTCCTGCAGGGCGCGGCGGAAGGCCTCCACCGCTGCGGGGGTGGGGCGCTGGAAGTCTTCCTCCACGATCGGGTTGTAGGGGATGAGATTCACGTGGCTCTGGAAGCCGCGGATCAGCCGGGCCAGGGCCTCGGCGTGACGGGGCTGGTCATTGAGACCGCCCAGCAGGATGTATTCGAAGCTCACCCGCCGGCCGGTGATCGCCACGTAGTGGCGGCAGTCGTCGAGCAGGGCCTCGATCGGATAGGCATGGGAGGTGGGGATCAGCTCCTCGCGCAGGCGCTGGTCGGGGGCATGCAGGCTCACCGCCAGGGTGTACTGAGCTCGCCCCAGCCGCTCCAGGGAGCGCTCCGCCAGAGTCGGCAGGGTCTTGGGCACCCCCACGGTGCTCACGGTGATCTGGCGCTGGGCCATGCCCAGGTCGGTGCAGAGGCAGTCGATCGCCGCCAGCACCGCCTCGCTGTTCAGGAGCGGCTCCCCCATGCCCATGAACACCACATGACTGGGGCGCTGATCCATCACCTCGCGCACGCTCAGCACCTGATCCACGATCTCGTGCACAGCGAGGGAGCGCTGCAGGCCGCCCTTGCCGGTGGCGCAGAAGCGGCAGGCCATCGGACAGCCCACCTGGCTGCTGACGCAAACCGTGAGGCGGCCCTCCGCCGGGATGCCCACCGTTTCGATCGTGTGGCCGTCGTGGGTGGCCAGCAGCAGCTTGGTGGTGCCATCGCGGGCCACGCTGCGCTGCACCTCCCTTGAGCGGCCGATCCAGTCGTTGGCTCCGGCTGGCGGCACGGCCTGCAGCTGCTGGCGCCAGGCCTTGGGCAGCACCGTGACCTGATCGAGGCTGCGGGCCCCCTTGGCATAGAGCCAGTCGTGCAGCTGACGGCCCCGGAAGGCCGACTGCCCCTGGGCCTCGGCCCAGTCCTCGAGGGCAGGCCGCCCCAGCCCCAGCAGGGGGACGCTCAAGGCCAGATCAGGATGCCGTGGCCCAGCTTCCATTCCACCGCCACGAGGGCGATGAACCCGAGCATGGCAACGCGGCCGTTGAGCTGCTCGGTGTGGGTGTGAAAGCCGTAGCGGGGGAGCCGCCGCTGGGGAATGGGCGTCCCCAGGGCGGTGAGGGTGGTCGTGCTCATCGAACCATCATGGCGGGGTGGCGACGGATCAGGCGTCGAGACCTGATCAGTCGTCAGTCAACAGCCCCTCCTCCTGCAGACCCTCGAGGGCCGCGGGATCGGCGATCAGCTCCTCCTCCAGACCCTCCTCGAGGGTGGGACGGGTGAAGGCGGCCATGCCACTGGCGCTGGCCTCGATGCCGTGGCGGCTGCGGGTGGCCTCCAGATCGGCGTCGGAGGGGTCGTCGAGCACGGCGGTGGATGCCGCCGGGGCCGGCAGTTCCACGGTGTAGTCGGGCCGCAGGTTCTGCTTGCGGCGATAGCCCATGCCGTCCTCCTCGAGGATGTCGGGGTGCGGCCCCGCCTCGGCCCGCAGCTCCTCCTCGAAGCCGCTGAAGCCCGTGCCGGCCGGGATCAGGCGACCGATGATCACGTTCTCCTTGAGACCGCGCAGCCAGTCGCTCTTACCCTCGATCGCGGCTTCGGTGAGCACGCGGGTGGTCTCCTGGAAGGAGGCCGCCGAGATGAAGCTGTCGGTGTTGAGCGAGGCCTTGGTGATGCCCAGCAGCACCGGCGTGAACTCGGCGGGGGCACCGCCGGTGATCGCCATGGCGCTGTTCACCTGCTCCACCTGACGCAGCTCGATCA
>VGPU01000083.1 GCA_016882525.1 Cyanobacteria bacterium M_surface_10_m2_119
AGGAAGAAGTGCAGGCTGCGGCTGTTGTTGAAGCTGGCGTATTGGAAGATCAGGCGACCGAAGTAACCGTGGGCAGCCACGATGTTGTAGGTCTCTTCCTCCTGGCCGAACTTGTAGCCGTAGTTCTGGCTCTCGTTCTCGGTGGTCTCGCGCACCAGGGAACTGGTCACCAGCGAACCGTGCATGGCGGAGAACAGGCTGCCGCCGAACACACCGGCCACCCCCAGCATGTGGAAGGGGTGCATCAGGATGTTGTGCTCAGCCTGGAACACCAGCATGAAGTTGAAGGTGCCGCTGATCCCAAGGGGCATGCCGTCGGAGAAGGAGCCCTGACCGAAGGGGTAGATCAGGAACACGGCGAAGGCGGCCGAGAGCGGCGCGCTGTAGGCCACGCAGATCCAGGGGCGCATGCCCAGCCGGTAGCTGAGCTCCCACTGGCGGCCCATGTAGGCGGAGACACCGATCAGGAAGTGGAACACCACCAGCTGGTAGGGACCGCCGTTGTACAGCCACTCATCGAGGCTGGCAGCTTCCCAGATCGGATAGAAGTGCAGGCCGATGGCATTGCTGGAGGGCACAACAGCACCGGAGATGATGTTGTTGCCATAAATGAAGGAGCCGGCCACGGGCTCACGGATGCCATCGATATCGACCGGTGGTGCGGCGATGAAGGCAATGATGAAACAGATGGTGGCCGCCAACAGGCACGGGATCATCAGCACACCGAACCAACCCACATAGAGGCGGTTGTTGGTGGAGGTGACCCACTGGCAGAAGTTCTGCCAGCCGCTGGCACGGCCGCTGCGCAGGGCAGTGGTCATGTCGCGAACCTCAGAGACAGGAAACAGAAAGAGAACGGGACCGCCGAAACGGTCAGTGCAAACGCTAAGGAGGCCGGCGCAGCACGCCTCAGCCCGCAATCAAACGTTCCCCAGCTTCATGCACCGTTACAGCGCGCTTGAAGGATTTGAAACAACAGCGGGTCGAGCCTGCTCGGCCAGCCACTGGCGGGCCTGCTGCACAAAGCCCTGCCAGTTGAGCCGCTCCTCCTCGGCGGCCCGGGCGACGAGCAAGGGGGCCTCGCGGCGGAGCCGCTCGAGATCGGGCTCGTCGACCCCCACGGAGCGGGCCAGGGTATCGGCCATGGCCCTGCCGACCACTCGGGTGAGGTAAGCGGCGCTCAGGGCCTGCACGGCACTGCCCAGGAGCCAGGTGGCCCCATGCCAGCGGATCACACCCGCAAGGGCCTGGGTGGACCACTCCACCACCCCAAGGCTGAGGCTGGCCCGGGCCAGCTCGTTGGCGGTCGACCGCAACTGGTCTGCCGACCAGGGGCAGTCCCACAGCCGGGCCATCTCGCGCACCATCAGCCCATTGGCCACAGCCAGCACCAGCAGGTCGAGACTGGGCACCGGAGCCGCCACCACCCCCGCCGCCACGAGCCACTGGGTGCGCTGCTGCAACTGCTGGAAATGCTGCCGACGAATCGTCTCGAGCTCCCCCTGCCAGCGGCGATGCAGCGCCGCCAGGCAGCGTTCCTGACGGCGGGCCCGCAGCTCCCGCCCAGCGTGGCGGCAGCGCTGGGCCAGAGGGGCGAGCACCGCAGACAGATCGTCGGGGCCTCGCCAGGGGCAAAGCTCACCAGCGAAGGAGGGCGGCAGCTGGCTGCGCAGGGCGCTGAGCGCCGAGCCGGCGTCCTGGTCTGGATCCAGTTGCACCAGCAGCGTCACCGGTTGGGCCGCGGGGAGGGCCTGCAGCCAGCGAAGGTCGGCGGCCATCAGGGGCGGCTTCAGGCAGTAGACGACCTGTTCACAGCTGCTGAAGGGCTCGGGCCACTGCCAGCTGGGGGTGGCAGCCGGCAGGGGGCGGGACCAGTGAAGGGTGAGGACCTGGGCCCCACGCAGGGCCGCAGCCAGCTGGGAGCGCCAGGTCGGATCGGACGGCACGCTGCCCACCACCGCCAGATGCAGACCAGGGCGCTGCAGAAGCTGGCGCTGGTGCTCCAGTTCCTGGGTCCGCGCTGCGCGGGCCATCCCATCCGCACTGCCGTCATCGGCCAGGTGGGCGAACTGTTCATCCAACCGCTCCAGGCGACGCAGCCAGCCCTGGGCATCGGTGGCGGCCGGACCGCTCGAACGGCGGGACCCGCGGTCCCAGGACCAGAGACCGAACAGGGCGAGGGCCGCAGCCGTGGCAGGCACCACCGGCAGATGGGAGGCCCGCCCGAGGCCGTCCAGCAGCAGTCCACCTCCCGCCAGGGATGCCGCCAGCGGCCAGAACTGACGCCCGGAAGCCAGGGCAAGGGCGGCGGCTGGAGCCTTCAGCCCCGCCGGGGAAGCTTCAGGCAGCAGGGCCCTGCCCAAAGGCTGGGGAGCCGTGGCGGAGCTGGAGGGCAGCGGGGTGGTCAACGCAACGCCAGCAAGCTCAGACTCTTTAGCTCAGTGATCGCCGCCGAGGCCAGGGGCGACGTGGCGATCCGGGAGATGGCACCGGACAGGGCCATAACGTGGAAGCAGTTGTCACCTCCCAGTGGCCAGAGCTGCCAGCCGGGACCAGGGGGCTGTGCTGGAACAGGTGCTGGAAGGGCTGACGCCCCGCCAGTGGCAGAGGCTGCGGGGCTGGCAGGGGGAGCTGGACCAGGCCCCTGGCTGGAGCACTGCCCTGCCGGTGGTGCTGCTCGAGCGCTGCTGGCTGCGGCTGGAGGTCGTGCCGGTGATCGAGCTGCCCCGGGTGCTGCCCGCCGACGCCAGCGCCGAGGCCCCGGAACTGGTGCGCTACCGGGAGTTGCTGGCGGCGGGCCTGAGCAGCTGGGATGCCGAACAGCGCTGCTGGCTCGAATTCGGCAGCGCGGCCTGCCAGGAAGCCCTGCGGCGGCTCTGGAGCCAGCAGGAGCGGCACCCCCACGGCTGGACCATCAGCCACTACCTGGACCTGCTGGCCAGCTACCGGCGGCGGGTGGAGGGAGTCGGCCCCCGCCAGCTCCCGCTGCTCGTGCTGGCCCGAACCGGCAGCCGGGAGCCCCACCGGTTGTGGTGGCTGCAGGGCAAAGGCCAGTCGATGCGGCACACTTGCGCCTGACTCCAAGGTTGCCGTCATGGCTGACGAGACGAGCGCAACGCCGCAGCAGGGTGGACGCCCCGGCGGCAACCGCGAACCCGGTGGATTCCGCATCCGTCTGAGCGACAACGAGATGCGCGCCGCCCGTGCCCTGCAGGAGGCCTTCCATCTGCGCTCCACGGTGGCGGTGCTCGGCTTCTCGCTGCGCACCCTGGCCCAGATGCTCGAGGAGGGCAAGCTCGACGAATTGGTGGCGCAGCAGCGCGCCCAGGGCGGTGACCGGGACGGCCGCGGCGCCCCCCGTCCCCGGCGCGGTGGCGGCGAGGGCCGTGGCCCGAGCGAGAGCAACCGCGGACCGCGCATCGATCCCTTCGCCCGCCCCTCCCGTCCGGCCAACCCGGCTGCCGCCGAGGCCGAGACCGCAGCTGAGGCTGCCCAGGAGCCCAGCAACGACGGCGCGGAGGAGCTGACCAGCACCGCAGAGGCCAGCCCTGCGGAGACCAGCACAACCGAGGCGGCCGACACCGCTGAGCGTGACGCCGCAGCCGAGAGCTGAGCACGATGACGAGGCCCCGGGTTCTCTCCGGCGTACAACCCACCGGTGCCCTGCACCTGGGGAACTGGCTCGGGGCCATCCGCAACTGGGTGGACCTGCAGGACAGCCACGACACCTATTTCTGTGTGGTGGATCTGCACGCCATCACCGTGCCCCACGACCCGGGGCGCCTCGCGGAAGACACCCTCACCACAGCCGCCCTCTATCTGGCCTGCGGCATTGATCCTGAGCGCTCCACGGTGTTCGTGCAGAGCCAGGTGAGTGCCCACAGCGAGCTGGCCTGGCTTCTCAACTGCGTCACGCCGCTCAACTGGCTGGAGCGGATGATCCAGTTCAAGGAGAAGGCGATCAAGCAGGGCGACCAGGTGTCGGTGGGCCTGCTCGACTACCCGGTGCTGATGGCCGCCGACATCCTTCTCTATGACGCCGACCTGGTGCCGGTGGGGGAAGACCAGAAACAGCACCTGGAACTGGCCCGCGACATCGCCCAGCAGCGCATCAATGCCCGCTTCGCCCCCCGGGATGCAGAGGGGGAACCGATAGCGCTCCTGCGGGTTCCCCAACCCCTGATCCTCAAGGACGGGGCCCGGGTGATGAGCCTCACCGACGGCACCAGCAAGATGAGCAAGAGCGATCCCAACGAGGGCTCCCGCATCACCCTGCTCGATCCGCCCGAACTGATCACCAAGAAGATCAAGCGGGCCAAGACCGACCCCACCATGGGCCTGGAATTCGGCAACCCCGAGCGGCCGGAGGCCGACAACCTGCTGGGGCTCTACGCCGTGCTTTCCGGCCAGGGGCGCGAGGCGGCCGCCCGGGAGTGCGCCGAGATGGGCTGGGGGCGGTTCAAGCCCCTGCTGGCGGAGGCCACCGTCGAGGCCCTGCGTCCAGTGCAGGAGCGCTACAGGAGCTTGCGGCAGGACCCCGCCAGCCTGCTGACGGTGCTGCGGCAGGGCCGGGAGCGGGCGGCGGCCGTTGCCGACGCCACCCTCAGCCGGGTGCGCGACGCCCTGGGCTTCCTTCCGCCCCAGCCCTGAGCACCGGCCGCCCCTTAATAGTCTCTTCGGGATTGATCAGTGCACCTGATCAATCCCGGCTCGCCGCGCTGAGCATCCCGGCCGGATCAGAGAGAGGCGGCAGGGCCTTTCGCGCCTGTCAGTCACAGCTGTCGCAGGCAAGACCAAGCAATCACAGGCTGCGTTGAGCACATCAAACCCGGTTCTGTCGACCCCCCAAGGCAGGGGGGTAGAGCCGGACAGGGGAGAGCCAGCAGGGTCAGTCAGCTCGATTCCATCTGCTTCTGACTCGCCTGTTCGCCACCGCCCTCTCCGCCATCGGCCTGGCCGCCCTGCTGCCCCTGCCCATGGCGGCGACTGCCGTTCCCCAGCCCAGGGTCGCGCTGAGCCTGCCCCTGCCCACCCCCTCCGTGGTGGTGCGCCCTGCAGAGCCCGGCCCCTACACCCTCACCCCCCAGCGACGGGCCCTGCTCGACACGATCCGCTTCGCTGAGGGCACCTGGACCAACGGCAGCCAGGACGGCTACCGGATGATCTACGGCGGCAACCTGGTGCAGGGTCTGGAGCGCCATCCGGAAATCACCGTGCGGCGGCGCTACACCAGCGCAGCAGCCGGTGCCTATCAGTTCCTGCCGGGCACCTGGCACATGGTGGCCCGCCAGCTTCGGCTGAGCAGCTTTGAACCCCACAACCAGGATCAGGCCGCCCTGCATCTGATCCAGCGGCGCGGAGCGCTGCGGGTCTTCGACCAGCTGGGTCTGACCCCCGCCGTCCTGGCCAAGCTGGCCCCCGAATGGGCGTCGCTCCCGGCGCACCATGGCGGCAGCTACTACGGGCAGCCGGTCAAGAGCCGCCACGACCTCATCGCCTTCTATCGGCGTGCCCTCGAGCGCCACCAGGGCGGGATCAGCTGAGCGGGTCGCCAGCCGGGAAGGCCGGAGGTTCGGGCCACTCCAGTTGGGGCAGGGGCACGTGCAGGGCGCGCAGACGGGCCGACAGTGACCACACGCGCATCACCAGCAGATGCCAGGGCGCCAGGGTCTCCAGGCTCAGGGCCATGGGAGCCGGGGTGGCCTGGCGCAGGCTGCGGGCAGCCACCAGTTCGCGGGTGGCCTGCTGCAGCTCCTGGCGCAGCGCCGTGCGCTCAGCCAGCGGCATCACCGCATCCGGGGTGAGATCGAGGAGCTGCTCCCCACGCTCGAACCAAACGCAGAAATCAGACAGAAGGGAACCGAGCAGATGATCGAGAAGATCGGCTCCGGGCTCTGGCGAGGAGGGATCAGCACGCATGGCAGCAGCCTAGGAAGCGCTGCGTAGGATCGGACTTCGCCAGAAGTTCCACAGCAGTGCCCGCACCCGCCGCCGCGTCCAGCTCCCTTCAGGCTGCCGGCGGCACCACCATCACGGGTCCGCTGGCCGGCGCCGCGGGCGATGGTGCGGCGATCCAACTCCCCAAAACCAGCGAAAGCGAACAACTCCTCCGCATCCGCCACTCCATGAGCCATGTGATGGCCATGGCGGTGCAGAAGCTGTTCCCCAGGGCGCAGGTGACCATCGGCCCCTGGACCGAGAGCGGTTTCTATTACGACTTCGACAGCCCCGATCCCTTCACCGAGGCCGATCTCAAGGCGATCAAGAAGGAGATGATCCGGATCATCAACCGCAAGCTGCCGCTCGAGCGCATCGAGGTGAGCCGCGCTGAGGCAGAAAGCCGGATCCAGGCCCAGAACGAGCCCTACAAGCTGGAAATCCTGGCGGGTATCCAGGAACCGATCACCCTTTACACCCTGGGCGAGGAGTGGTGGGACCTCTGCGCCGGCCCCCAC
>VGPU01000084.1 GCA_016882525.1 Cyanobacteria bacterium M_surface_10_m2_119
CGAAGACGAACAAGTATGGAGATGGATAAAATTGACTGGCGATTACGATGCGAACAGGTGGGATTCGCGATCGGCTCTCAATCATCCAACTGCGGGTGGCTTGGCCGTGAATGAGCGGCTCACGTGCAGACAAAACGTGTCACGACCAACCCGCTCAAACCTCACTCTGCATGGAAGCTCCCGACCGACACGCCCCGGGTGCACCCTTCTCACCCTAGGCAGAGCGTGGCGACTCCTCAGGAGGGAAGACCGGCCAGGGGCGCGCCGTCCGGGGCGGCTCCGGCCGCCACCTGGCCCAGCCGCCAGGCCCGGTAGCCGGCCTCCTGGCAGGTGTGCAGGGCCTGGGACTCCGCGCCTGGGGGCACGACCAGGCAGAAGCCGATGCCGAGATTGAAGGTGTTCCAGAGGTCGGTCTCCGGCACCTGGCCGGCCTCCTGAAGCCAGCGGAAGAGGGGGGGGCGATCCCAGCTGCGCGGATCGATCACGGCATGGAGATCGGCGGGCAGGCAGCGCGGAAGGTTTTCGGGCAGGCCGCCGCCGGTGATGTGGGCCATGCCCCGCACCTGCACCTGGCCCTGTTGCAAGGCCTTCACCAGCGCGCCGTAGAGGCGGGTGGGGGTGAGCAGGGCATCGAGCAGGGGCCGATCGCTGCCGGGCAGGGGCGTGTTGGCGTCGGCGCCGGCCATGTCCAGGATGCGGCGCACCAGGCTGAAGCCATTGCTGTGGACCCCGCTGCTGGCCACGGCCAGGATGGGATCTCCCGGCTGGATCTGGCGGCCATCCACCACCGCGTCGGCTTCCACCACAGCCACGCAGAACCCAGCCAGGTCGTAGGTGCCCGGGCCGTAGAAGCCCGGCATCTCTGCGGTCTCGCCCCCCAGAAGAGCGCAGCCGCTCTGGCGGCAACCATCGGCGATCCCCTCCACCACCTCGGCCATGGCCTCGGGGCTGAGCTTGCCGGTGGCGATGTAGTCGAGGAAGAACAGGGGCTCAGCGCCACTGGTGATCACGTCGTTGACGCACATCGCCACGAGGTCGATGCCCACGTCGTGATGGCGGCCGTGGGTCTGGGCCAGCTCGAGCTTGGTGCCGACCCCATCGGTGCCGGCCACCAGCAGGGGCTGTCGCATGCCGGCGGGCAGCCGGCAGAAACCGCCGAAGCCCCCCAGCCCGCCCACGACTTCCGGCCGTCGGGTGGCGTCAACGCTGCTGCGGATCCGCTCCACAAAGGCCCGGCCTGCCATCACGTCCACTCCCGCTGTGCGGTAGTCCATTGCTGCGTCCTCGAGCTGCACGTTGTTCTCAGCCCCGATCCTCCGATGGCGTCGCCATCTCAGGGTGTGCGCCCGCTCGATTGGCACACGTGGCGATCAGCTGCGCTTATCCGCGTGATTTGACTCGCTCATCAATAGGTCTGGCTCTGCTCTTCTTCCGGCCTGTGGGCAAGAGGGCTGGCGGATGAGATCAAGAATCCTGATCAATTTGGTGCGGTTTGGAGTGGCTCGGGTGCCTTGTTCATTGCCGTTAACTTTGCGGCGTCGTTATTTCCCGTCAGGAACTCAACTGGCGTCGTCCTCTCTGGATGTGCCCCACCCATCTGTGCCATCCCCGCCCCTCGCCCCGGAGTTCCTCCGTGCCGAGGGTCAGGTCACCGGCAAACGGAAGGCGATCTGATCGTCCTCCCCACGGTTTTCCGTCAGCTGACGTGGGCCATCCCCAGTTCCGATCCAAGCCCCTCCTCCCCTGGAGGCCGCCGATCAGACCTTTCCGAGCGGAATGAACGACCGGGAATCCCTGCCAGCGCTCCCCATGCGGGTCGTCTGGATGGGCCACCGAGTTCCGTCTGTCATGCGTCGCTCACTCTTCCTCGGGGCTTCCGCCCTCACCCTCTCCGCCACCTCCCTGGTTCCGGCCCTGTCGGAACCCGTGTCGGTGCAGGGACCACTGCTCGCCTCGGCCTCCTCTGCTCCCATTCAGGTGGCCGTTCGCGAGCTGGACGCCGCTCCAGCCGCGGAGCCCCTCTCCCAGCCGGTGGCCCCACCTGTCAGGCTCGCTCCGGTTCCAGCACCAGCCCCCCGCATCGCTTCGGTGAGCCAGGGCACAGCCAGCTGGTACGGACCTGGGTTCTTTGGCAACCGCACCGCCAACGGAGAGTTCTTCCGTCCGGGCACCCTCACGGCCGCCCACCGCACCCTTCCCTTCGGCACCCGCGTCCGGGTGACCAACCTCAACAACGGTCGCAGCACCATCGTGCGCATCAACGACCGGGGCCCCTTCCATGGCAGCCGGGTGATCGACCTGGCCCACGGCGCGGCCCACGCCCTGGGTGTGGCCTCCAGTGGCCTCGCTCCCGTGCGTCTGGAAGTGCTGCGTTGAAGCTGCGCTGCTGATTCCCCCCTCTCCCTGGGATGGGGAATCTGCACCAACCCATCCGCCAACCTGGCGGGTGGGTTTTTTCTTGCCGGTTCCCCATGCAGGTGTTTCACAGCCGCTCGGAGCTGGCGCTCTGGCGGCGCTGCTTTCTGCAGCAGCCGCTGCACTTTGTCCCCACCATGGGGGCTCTGCATGCCGGCCATCAGGAGCTGATCCGCCGTGCCGCCGCCCCCAGGGGAGGGCTGGAGCCCCAGGTTCTGGTCAGCGTGTACGTGAACCCTCTTCAATTCGGGCCCGCCGAAGACTTCGCGCGCTACCCCCGGGATCTGGAGGCGGATGCGGCCCTGGCGGCCACGGCCGGTGCCCATGCGCTCTTCGCACCCTCGCAGGAGGAGATGCAGCCGGGTGGTCCGGAGGCAATCACCCGGGTGCAGCCGCCGGCGGCCCTGCAGCGGAGTCTTTGTGGCCCAGGACGGCCCGGACATTTCGACGGTGTGGCCACCGTGGTGGTGCGCCTGCTGGAACTGGTGCGGCCGGATCGCCTGCTCCTCGGCGAGAAGGACTGGCAGCAACTGGTGATCCTGCGGCGGGTGCTGGCCGATCTGGGGCTGCAGGTGGCGGTGGAAAGCTGTGCCACGGTGCGTGAGACCGATGGGCTGGCCTGCAGTTCCCGCAATCGCTACCTCTCCCCCGGGGAGCGGGCCCAGGCCCGGGCCCTGCCCCAGGCGTTGACTGCGGCCGCCCGGCGCTGGGGCGAGGGCGCGCCGCAGGCTGCCGCCGACCTGCTGCCGCTCCTCCACCACGACCTCGCCGCGGCGGGGTTTGTGGTGGAGTATGCCCAGTTGGTGGCCGCCCATACCCTGGAGCCGCTGGCCCGCCCCCAGGGGCTCTGCCTGCTGGCCGCGGCGGTGCGCTGTGGATCCACCCGCCTGATCGATCACACCTTTCTGATGAGCCGCTCGCCGATCGTTGCCATTGATGGACCGGCGGGAGCCGGCAAGAGCACCGTGACGCGGGCCTTTGCCCGGCGCCTGGGTCTGCTCTACCTCGATACCGGTGCGATGTATCGGGCGGTCACCTGGTGGCTGCAGCACCGGGGCGTTGACCCGAGCGACGCGGCGGCCGTGGCGGCGGCCCTGGAGCCCCTCGATCTGCAGCTGAGCACCGCCGCCAATGGCGCTCAGCGCGTGCAGATCAATGGTCACGACGTGACCGAGGCGATCCGCAGTCCAGGGGTCACCGCCCAGGTGTCGGTGGTGGCGGCCCATGCCTGCGTGCGCGAGGCGCTCACCCGGCAGCAGCAGGCGATGGGGCAGCGCGGCGGGCTGGTGGCCGAGGGCCGGGACATCGGCACCGCCGTGTTCCCTGACGCCGATCTCAAGGTCTTTCTCACCGCCACGCCGGCGGAGCGGGCCCGTCGCCGGGCCCGCGACCTGGAGTCGCAGGGCTTTGCCGTGCCCCCGCTGGCGGAGCTGGAGCAGCAGATCGTCGCGCGCGACCAGGCCGACGCCACCAGGGAGGTGGCTCCGCTGTGCATGGCAGACGACGCCCTGGAGCTGGTCACCGATGGCATGGACATCGAGGCGGTGATCCAGGCGCTGGTCGATCTCTTCCGCCAGAGGATCCCCGAGGAGGCCTGGGCCGGCTCACCGCCCTAGCGGCGATTCAGCAGCGCGTCCTGCAGGCCCGCACAGGCGTCTTCCAGCAGGTCGAACACGTGCTCAAAGCCCTGCTCGCCGCCGTAGTAAGGGTCCGGCACCTCCGAGGCCTGGTGGCGGCGGCAGTAGCGCACCAGCGGTTCCACCTGGGCGTGCGGCTGGGCGCCGGCGTTTTCGAGACGCCGGGCCATGGCCTGGACGGCCGCGAGGTTGTCAGCATCCATGGTGAGGATGTGATCAAAGCGGCTGAGGTCGGCCATCTCCAGCTGACGCGCCCGGCTGGTGAGCTCCATCCCCCGCCGGGCCGCCGCGGCGCGCATGCGCGCGTCAGCTGGCTTGCCCACGTGCCAGCCACCCGTGCCGGCTGAATCCACCACGAAGCGATCCGTGAGGGCCGCCTGCTCCAGGCCGTGCAGAAAGACGCCCTCGGCGGCCGGGGAGCGACAGATGTTGCCGAGGCACACAAACAGCACCCGGGTGACGGCGCTCATGGGGGATCAAGGCGGCTGAGGGCCACCTTCGCCCGCAGACAGACCACGGGAGGGTTGTCGTCGGCCGCTTCGCAGAGCGCAACCAGCCCGTGGCGCAGCTGCTCCATGGCCCTGTCCTGCGGCCTCAGCCCGCGGGCCAACCCTTCCAGGCCCACGGCCACGGCATAGCGCACCACCCATTCGCCATCGCTGGTAGCTGCCAGCAGTGCCTCGAGGCAACGTTCCTGCACGCTCGTCTGCTCGGCGGGATCCAGGCGGCCCAGCGCCAGGTTTCCAAGCCCCCGGGCCGCGGCTCGGCGCACACTGGCCGCCACGTCGGTGCCCAGGGCCTCGACCAGGAGCTCCAGGCCGCGCACATCGCCGATCCCCGCCAGGGCCCGCACGGCCCAGGCCCGGGCCCCATAGTTCTGGGGGTCGAGCTCCAGCAGGGCGGGAACGGCCGCGGTGCCCAGCCGGATTAGCCCATCCACGGCGGTCACGGCCGCTCCAGGGTTGTTGTATCCGAGCACCTCAACCAACACGGGGGCCGTAGCCGCGATGGGCGCTTGCGCCAGGGCCGCCGTTGCAGCCAACAGGCCTTCGGCGGTGGTTGCGTTGCGCAGGTTCTCCACCAGCGCTTCATGGGAAGTGGGCACCATCGGGGTCACAGCAGCTCGTCCATGCAGGCCAGCAGAGCGAGTTCACCAGGATCGCCGTTCCCCCGCTCCACCAGCCCTCGCAGCGCAATCAGCTTCAGGCTGTTTTCGGCCAGTGTTTGCCTGATCGGCTCGAGGGCCGGCCGCCAGCCGGCGGCCCCGAGATCCATCAGCGCCGCGCGCCGCACCCGCAGGTGACCGTGGTTGAGCAAGTCCACCAGCAGCTCGCCCCAACAGGCCTCGCCACTGAGTTGGAGCAGAGTGCGCGCCGCGGCACTGCGAATCAGGGGCCGCTCGTGCCGGACGAACGGTTCCACCACCGCCAGCACCTCGGGGTCGACGTAGCCGATGTCCCCTAAGGCCTCCAGCAGAGCTTCACAGGGTTCCATCAGGCGAGGAGTGCCTGGTTGCAGGGCTCCAGCCCCATCGGGGCCGCTGGCCAGGCGCCTGCAGATCGGCTGCACAGCTTCCTTGGCTTTGAGTTCGCCCAGGGCTCGGGCCGCGGCCTCCCGCAGGCCATCGTCCGGGTCATCGAGCACCTCCAGCAGATCGGCGACAGCGGCCAGGGCTGCTGGCGCCAGCTTGCCGAGGGCACGGGCGGCATTGCGCGCCACCGCGTTCTCCTCCACACCATCGCCTGGATCGCGCGGGCGGCGCTGGCGCAGGGCCTGTTGCAGTAGGGGTACCGCTTCCGGGTGCTGGCTGCGCATCCGCCCTAGCCACCAGGCCCCGTAGTACTGCTGTGATCGGTCCTCGCTCTGACGGAGGCGATCCAGCGCCTCCTCCTCAGTGATCGGACCCGTCTGTGAATCCGGGGGCGGACTGGTCATCCTCACCTCGCCAGTGAATTGCGCCAAACCTGCTGCAGATCGGCCTGCGTGGATGATCGCAGGTTGGCTTCCTGCCTTCTGACTGAGACCCAGGTCAGAGCGCATAAAAAAGCCCCCCTTGAAAGGGGGGCATGGAGGCCGCAAGGGCAGCAATCACTGAGGGGATCAGACGAGAGCGGCGATGGCGTAGTCGATGTAGTTGTTGGCGATGACGCCGGGGTCGCCAGCGATGCCGTGGTTGGCCTTGATGTCGTTCAGGGCCTCGACATACCAGGAGGGGGAGAGTTCGAAGGCGCGGTTGATCTCGTCGAGACCGGCGACCAGGTACTCATCCATGGGGCCGGTGCCACCGGCCACGAGGCAGTCGGTGAGCATGCGGAGCTG
>VGPU01000085.1 GCA_016882525.1 Cyanobacteria bacterium M_surface_10_m2_119
CTGATCCCAGGCGATGGCCCGTTTAAGGCGGCAGCCCTCCACCAGGCCAATGGGCACGAGCTCCTCAGCCCGCACCACGCTCGCCTTCTCCGCCTGGCCGTAGGTCATGTAGCGCCCGAAGGAATCCAGGGTCTCGCCCGCCTCCAGGTTGCGCTTGGCGATCGCCACCACCTCCACCACCGGTCCGTCCAGCGGCCGGCCCACCGCATCGCCGAACAGCACGGCCCGCGCCAGGCTCATCGGCGCATCCAGGTGCACCAGGTGATAGGGCTCGTAAAAGCAGTACAAAGGTCCTTCGCCCAGCCCCTTGGCCGCCAGCAGCGGTGCGTGGCGCCTGTCGGCCAGTTCAGCCAGGCAGTACACCCCCGGGGTGGGTTGGGCTCCCACCACAAAATCCACCACGCCGCCCAGCTCGCGCAGCTGGTCGAGGTCGTAGTGGCGCGTCAGCTCCTCCACCGGTGCCCGGTGCTCCTTCCGCTCCATGCCCCGCCGCGCCACCGTGAAGCCGGTGGCATTGGCCACGATGCACTGCTCGATGTTCACCTTGGAGCCGTCGGCGAACGAGGTCACCATCGTCACGTCCTGGTTCCACTGCTCGGCGAATCCCTTCTGGGTGGTGGGGGTGCGGTATTCGTCCTGCAGGCCCTTGATGTTGCCCAGCACCCTCGGGATCAGTCCCATCCCCTTCACCTTGCGCCAGAGGTTGAGCTGCACGCCGGGCTGGTCGCCGTCGCAGCAGGTCAGCAGCACCCCTGCCGCCCGTGCCTTTTCGTGCAGGATCGGGCCGATCGTGGCATCCACCTCCGCATTCATCAGCACCAGGGGTTTGTGCTGCTCGATCGCCCCAAGGGCCACGGCCGCGCCGTGATTCACGGCCCCGGTCATGTCGATCAGGCAATCGATCCCGGCTGATCGCGTCAGCAGCATGGGGTCGTCGGTGATCGCCGCCTGGTCGCCGGCGATGGCCCTATCCAGCTCCCCCAGGCTGTTCACCGCCACGGCTCCGTCGCGGCCGCTGTAGGCATAGGCGTCGGCGGCCCGTTGCAGGGTGCGGTTGGCGATGGCGGCGACCACCATTCCCGGCACCTGGTTGGTGATCAGCGCCACCGTGGGCCGCGCCATCGCCCCGGCGCCGATGACGCCGACGCGCACAGGCCGGCCTTCCCGTTCGCGCTGCTGCAGAGCCGTGTCGACCAGGATCACTGGGGTTGGCCTCCGTTTTGGGCCATGCGGGCGCTGATGGTGGGCAGGCTCTCGCTCAGCAGGGGCCAGCTGGCGTCTTTCGCCGAGATCTCGCTCACCGGCAGGGGCCAGCTGATGCCCAGCTGGGGGTCGTTCCAGCGGAGGCCGAATTCGGCTTCCGGGGCATAGAAGGCGCTCACCAGGTAGAGGATCTCGGTGGCTTCGCTCTGGGTCTGCAGGGCGTGGCAGCAGCGCTCCGGAATCAGCAGGCTTTGCTGGTTGGCGGCGCTGAGTTCCACCATCACTGACTGCAGAAAGGTGGGCGATTCGGGCCGCAGGTCGACCACCACATCCACCAGAGCGCCCTGCACGCAGCGCAGCAGCTTCTGTTCGCCGTGGGGCGGGTATTGGGCATGGAAGCCGCGCAGGGTGCCGGCCCGGGCGTTGAAGGAGCGGTTGGCCTGGCGCACCGGGAAATCGATGCCGTGCTCGGCGAACTCCCGCTGGCAGAACCCCCGGGCGAACCAGCCGCGCTCGTCGCCGATCGGCTCGGGGCCCACCAGGAAGGCGCCCGCGATCAGCAGGGGTTGGAAAAGCATCGGCCGGGGCGAGGGCGTACGGGCAGGACCTCTGCGGTCGGCCAGTGGCATGGTAAATCAATTTACGCCGCCCATCGCCCCCCGGCGGTGCCCCGGTTCTACGGCTTTCGGGTGATGGCTGTTCCGATTCCGCTCGCTGAGGTTCAGCAGGACCATCCCTGCCTCTGGGGCGCCGTTGAAACCAGGCCGCCAGCCCCCCTGGTGACGGCCCGCCACGCCCGGCTGCTGCCCACCCGTCCCTCCGGCGCTGGTGGCGAGGGGCTGTGGTGGCGGGCCCGCACCCAGGGTGCCCTCGATCACCAGCATCAGCCGATCGCCGCCTGCACCGATCTGCGGGGGGTGCGCCAGATCTATCCGTTGTTGCCCGAGCAGTGCAGGCCCCGATCCAGGGCCGGCGAAGCGGATGGGCCCGAGAGGAAGGAGCGCGAGCTGGTGCTCTATGGCGGTTCGATCTACGACCACTTCGGCCATCTGGCCCTCGACCTCACCCGCACTTACCAGCTGCTGCCCCTGTTCCGCCGCAGCAAGGCCTGCTTCTGGTTCCACTACCCCGCTCTGCAGCGCCACGAGTCGATCGACCACCCCCTGGTGCTCGAGTGGTTCGATTGCCTGGGCAATCGCCGCGGGTTCGCCCTCCAGCCGCTCGCACAGCAATTCCGTGCGCAGCATCAACCGGGCATGGGGGCCCCCGAGGTCGTGGGTGAGGCCGTGCAGCAGTTGCCGTCGGGCTCGGCCCGTGTTGTTGATCCGCTCCAGCAGGCGGTTGATCCGCAGGCTCAGCAGCCGGATCGGCCCGATGCCCTCCTCCGGCAGCAGGGGTAGGGGCCCCGCTGAATTCTGTTCACTCAGCCGCTGCAGCATCAGGGACAGGGGCCGCTCCACCTTCGCCCGCAGAAACAGCACCAGGCCGCCGAAGCCCCCCACCACGATCACCAGGATCCGCAGCAGGGGCAGGTACCAGATGCTGTTGCTCAGCCGCTCCGATTGGTAGAGCCAGAGCACCTGGCCCTGGGGGTCTCGGCTCCTGAGCCGGACCCAGTGCCCGCCCCAGGGATCCTGCAGGGGGGGCTGGTCGCGAACAATGTGGCGCTCGAGCCTGAAGTCGCGGCGCATGGCCTCCTGCACCAGCCGATCGAACCGGCTGGGGGTCATGGTCTGCGATTGCCCCAGGTCCGGATCCCGGCGGATCACCACCCCGGTGGGCAGCGCATCGAGTGGGCGGGTCTGCAGCACCGCCTCCACCAGCTCCACCTGCTTGCTCAGGCGCAGCGCGCTCTCGCCCACGATCCGGGGCTCGAGCAGCAGCCGCATCCCCACCAGCAGGCCCAGGTAGCCCACCATGCCTCCCCCCACCAGGCTCGCCAGCAGCAGCAGCCAGTCGACGCTGGTGAGCCGGGCTCGGCGCGTTGGCATCGCTTCAGCCTCCGCCTGGGGCCAGCTGCCGCACCGCGGCCGTGAGCCGATAGCCCTGGCCGCGCACCGTCTCGATCATCTGATCCCCCGGATGCAACTCCAGTAGCAGGCGCCGCAGGCGCGAGAGGCGTACGTCGATGCTGCGGCTCTGCTGGGCATCCACCAGGCTGCCACTGGCCTGGCCCAGCTCCTGACGGCTCACCACCTCCCCGGCGCGGCTGCACAGCAACTGGAGCAGGGCCACGTCGCCGCGGGAGAGGTCCTGGCCCACGCCATCGGCCCGTCCCACCCAGAGCCGTTCGGGATCGAGGCGCAGATCCCCCAGCTGCCAGGCCTGATCCGGCAGGGGCACCGCTACCGCTGCCCCTGCCGGTGCCGTGTTGCGGAGCAGCTGCTCCACCCGCAACTGCAGTTCCCGGAACAGGAAGGGCTTGCCCAGGTAGTCGTTGGCGCCGGCCTCCAGGCCGGCAATCCGGTCGCGGGGGGCCCCCAGGGCCGAGAGCATCAGCACCGGCAGCTGGGGATGGGCCTGGCGCAGGCGGCTAAGCACGTCGGTGCCCCGCTGCCCCGGCAACAGTTCATCCAGCACCAGCAGGTCGGGCACCGTGGTGGCAAGGGCCTGCTCGAGTTCCCGTGGGTGCTGGAGGTGGCGCGCCTGCCAGCCGCGCTGGCCGAACTGTTCCAGCAGCAGACTGCCGAGATCGGCGTCGTCGTCGAGAATCCAGATGGAGCCGGCCATGGGAATTCAGCGCGCGGGGGAGCGCCCCCCGCTGGGCATCATTGCCCGGCCAGCTCGCGCATGGTGTCGATCACCCGGCCCACGGCAAACGGATTGCGCCGCTGGAAGCTGCCGTCGTCCTGCCCCTTGCCTGGGCCGGCAGCCGGGCTGGGATCGTTCGCCTCCGCGCTGGGCGTGCAGTCGAGCAGGCGATCGCCGAAGCCATACACCCGATCGAGATTCACCCAGTTGCTGTTGAGGCTGCGCGGTCCGGCCGTGAACAGAAACAGGGAGGCCAGCTCGCTGGGCTGCCGATAGGGCACGAAGTATTTGAGGTGCAGGGCAGCTTGGGGGAAGCCGGTGATCAGGGGGTAGCGGCGGAACAGCTTCAGCTTGTCCCGGATCGAGAGCTCTTCGGCGCAGATCACGTCCACGTTCGGAAGGGCCGCCAGGGCGGCGACCACCTCCTGTTCTCCCTCAAAGCAGGTGGTGCCCTGCTGCAGTTTGTGGCGGGAGAAGTAGGCGATCCGCCCCGGCTGACGGTCCACCTTCAGCAGGCGTTTGCGCAGCCGGGGGGCGAGGGCGGCTTGGGCTGCCGCGGGGAAATCGGCGGTCACGAATTCCCGGTCGCGGTACAGCACGCTCGACGACACCAGCATCGAACTTTCCAGCGTGCGCCGGATCAGGCGCACCCGCTTGCGAATTCCCAGGCAGCGCAGCCATTCGTCGACCAGGGGGTTGATCGGCTCCTCTCTGGCGGATCCCTGGGATCGGTTGGCACGTTTTTTGGTCTGTTCGGGATAGTGAAACCAGATCGGTTCTTTGCTGCGTCGAAACAGCCGGAGAAGTTGATACGTGCGCGTGAGATCGAGCAGCAGATGGCCGAAATGCTCGAAGAGGGTCCCTCCATAGAGCGTCAGGGGCCGTGCCAAACGTGCCGTGGGCTGCTCGTTCAGCTCCCCCACCGGCAGGGGCAAGGGATAGATCAGGCGGCTGCCGCGGCGATCGGTGAGCGCATCGATCGGGCGCCCCTGGCGATCCAGGCCGCCCTGGCGGCGCGCATCCCACCAGCGCGGGCCGGCCTTGCCGGTGCTGCGGGTGGGCACCAGCCGGGCGCTGGGCTCCAGCACCCAGGCGGCCGCCTCGGGCGTGCTGATGTGGCCCCACAGGCAGGGGTGATCGGCGGCGAGCTGGGCCAGCACGGTTGCGGTGGGCATCTCGGCCGCGCTCAGCCTGAAGTGAGCCGACAGTACAGGAGTTGAACCTGCCTCTTCAGCCGGTTGGCGCGCCCTGGAGGGCAACGCCCAGGCCCTGGGCCAGCTGGGTGAGGGCCTGACGTCGCTGCGGCAGGCTGGCCAGCAGCGCCTGGCGCTCCCGGCGGCTGCGGCAGCGCGGCAATTGGTGCTGCTCCAGTACCTCCTGAAAGCTCTCGCTCTTCATCAGTTCCCACACCGACGGGGCGGCCTGGTAGTGGGCAACGGCCAGGATGTTGGCCAGCTCCACGCTGTGGCGGGCCACCTGCAGCCGCCAGCGGCTCGAGGCCCGTAGCTCGGCGTGCACCAGATTGGGGTGATCCGGTGCCGGGGTGTAGCGCCAGCGCAGGGCCCCTCGCTTGTTCTGGCGGTGAATCCGGGCCAGCAGGGTGTTGCGGAAGCCGCTGAAAAAGGGCTGGCGGGCCAGGTCCTGGTGATCGCCGATCAGGTTGGTGTCGAGACGCGGGGCCTCGGAGTTCTTGCCGGCCATCTTCTGGCCCTGCTCGCGGAAACTCTCGGGCTGAAACACCAGGGTCTTGAGCTTGCGCTTCTTCAGGCGCCGGTAGAAATCAACGTCATCGCCTCCCCAGCCCGACATGTGGTCGTGATAGCCCCCGGCCGCTCGCATCTTTCGGCGCGGGGCCAGACACAGGCCCGAGGAGGTGCCGAGTTTGCTGAAGCCCTTGAAGAAGATGCCGGGATCGTCCCCCATCTGGCTCACGTAGGGCTGGATGTCCACGGTGGCCACGTCGGCATCCGTCTTCAGCACCAGATCCGCCTCCGCCAGGCCCAGGCCGATGTTCTGGGCCCGCCCCTGGCGCCAGATCGGCTCCTCTTCCACCCGCACCACCGTCACCCGTTCACCGCTCAGGTCGCCCAGGTCGTCGATCACCGGCACGGTGGAGTTGAAGTCGACCACGATGATGCGCCGCAGCTGGGGGCAGGCCAGCCAGGAGGGCAGGCTGTCGCGCAGATCCTCCACCCCGTTGCGGC
>VGPU01000086.1 GCA_016882525.1 Cyanobacteria bacterium M_surface_10_m2_119
TGCAGGCCGTGGCCGAACTCGTGGAAGAGGGTCTCCACCTCGTCGAAGGTCATCAGGCTGGGGGTGTCTCCCACCGGCGGGCTCTGGTTGCAGATCAAGTAGGCCACCGGCAGCACCGGCTCGCCGGCGGCGGTGTGGGAGCGGCCCAGGCACTCATCCATCCAGGCGCCGCCACGCTTGCTGCCGGGGCGGCTGAAGGGATCGAGGTAGAAGGCGGCTAGGGAGGCGCCGCTGGCCCCATCGAGCACGCGGAAATAACGCACATCGGGGTGCCAGGTGGGGGCCTCGCCCGGATCCGTGCTCACGATGCGGATGTCGAACAGGCGCTGGCAGAGGCCGAACAGTCCCTGCAGCACCTGCTCCAGGGGGAACCAGGGCCGCAGCGCTTCGCTGTCGAGTTCGAAGCTCTCCTGGCGCAGCTTCTCGGCCCAGTAGGCCACATCCCAGGGCTTGAGGTCGTCGGCTTCCGGGGCACCCTGGCGGCTCGCGATGGCGCGCAGGGCCTCCAGCTCCTGCTGGGCCACCGGGTAGGCCGCGGCGCGCAGTTCTTCCAGCAGTTGCTCCACCTCGCCCACTGAGCCGGCCATCTTGCTGGCCAGGCTCACCTCGGCCCAGCTGGTAAAGCCCAGCCGCCGGGCCTGCTCCCCCCGCAGGGTGAGGATCCGCTCGATCAGCGGGCGGTTGTCGAGCTCGCCACTGGAGGCCCGGGCCACCTGGGCCCGGTACACGGTCTCGCGCAGGTCGCGGCGCGCGCCGTACTTGAGGAAGGGCATCACCCGGGGCATGTCGAGCCCTAGCAGCCAGGGGCCGTGCTCGGCGGTGGCGTCGGCGTCGCCGGGCTCCTGGCCCGCCTGGCGGGCGGCCTGGGCCAGCAGCTTCCGGAGGCTGTCTGGCAGACCGGCCACCTCGGCAGGATCGCTCAGGCGCAGGGTCCAGCCGTTCGTGGCATCGAGCACGTGGTTGCCGAAGTCGCTCGCCAGCCGCGCCAGCTCGGTGGTGGCAGCGTTGAAGGCCTCCTGCTCGGCCCCGCTCAGCCCCACGCCCCGCAGCTGCATGTCGCGACGCTCGGCCTCGAGGATGCGCAGCTGGGTGGCATCGAGGTGCCCGGTCTCGCCCGGCTGGCTGGTCTGGTGCTGCTCCAGCAGCTGGCCCAGGGCCCGGTAGATCACGGCGCTCTGGCCCGCCCGACTGCCGAAGACCACCACGGCTCCCTGCTGACTCTGGTGCGCCTCGCGCAGCTCGGGGCTGTTGCACACGCCATTGAGGTGGCTCACCACCCCCCAGCTCCAGCGCAGCCGCTCACCGAGATGGTGCAGGGGCTCCATCAGCTCTGCCCAGCTCAGGGGCGCAGCGCCGTTGCTGATCGCCTGCAGGCGCTTTTGCAGGGTGTGTTCGAGGGCCGTGAGCTCTGCATTGAGCTGCTCGAGCAGCTGGGGAATCGCCGTCTCCACCTGCCCGGGGGTGATGGCCTCAAAGGGGGGCAGGCCTTCACCGCGCAGGAGGGGCAAGGCTGTCCCGCAGGACTCAGGCGCAGGCGAGGAAGCGGAGGAAGCGGCCATGGCAGCCCGTTGACTGCCGCCATTTCAGGACATCCCCCGGGTTGGCTGCGGTTCAGCCCAGGGCGGTGAACCGCCCCAGGGCGAGGGTGGCCTGCTGGGCCAGTTCGGTGGAGAGGGCGTTGGTGCTGGCCTCGTAGAAGTCGATCGCCACCCGCGGCCAGAAGCCGATCACCAGGGTGGGCACCAGCAAGGTGAGGCCGATCACCAGTTCGCGGGGCCGCATGTCGCCCACCACGGCCAGGGCCGGGATCCTGGGGCCGAAGAACACGCGCCGGCAGAGGCTGAGCAGATACACCGGCGTCAGCACCAGACCGATGGCCGCCAGCACGATCGTGATCACGCGGAAGCCGGTGGTGAACCCGTCGTTGGCGGTCACCCCCAGGAACACGGTGATCTCGCTCACGAAGCCGCTCATGCCGGGCAGGGCCAGGGAGGCCAGGCAGCTGGCCAGGAAGAAGGCGAAGGTGATCGGCAGGGCCTTGGCCAGGCCGCCCATGTTGGGGATCGAGAGGGTCTCGGTGCGCTCGTAGAACACGCCGGTCACGAAGAACATGGCAGCGGCGATCAGGCCATGGCTGATCATCTGGAGCATGGCGCCGCTCATTCCCAGGGCATCGACGGCCCCGATGCCCAGCAGCACGAAACCCATGTGGCTCACGGAGCTGCAGGCGATCCGCCGCTTCACGTTGTCCTGGGCGAAGGCGTTCAGGGCGCCGTAGATGATGTTCACGATGCCCAGCACGATCAGGGCAGGTGCCAGGGTGAGATGGGCCTCCGGCAGCATCTGCACGTTGAAGCGCAGCAGGGCGTAGCCCCCCATCTTCAGCAGCACGCCGGCCAGCAGCATCGACACGGGCGCGTTGGCCTCGCCGTGGGCATCCGGCAGCCAGGTGTGCAGGGGGAACATCGGCAGCTTCACGCCGAAGCCCACCAGGAAGCCCAGGTAGCAGAGCAGCCCGAAGGTGCCGCCGGGGCTGCGGGCGGCCAGCTCGCTGAGGTTGAAGGTGAAGGGGCCGTTGAAGGCCAGGGCCAGGCCGCTCACCAGGATCAGCAGTGAGGCGGTGGCGGTGTAGAGGATGAACTTGGTGGCCGCGTACTGGCGCTGCTTGCCACCCCAGATGGCGATCAGGAGGTAGACCGGCACCAGCTCCAGTTCCCAGGCCAGGAAGAAGAGCAGGAAGTCGTGGGAGAGGAACACCAGGCCCTGGGCCGAGGCCTGCACCAGCATCAGGGCGAAATACAGGCGGGTCTTGCGGCTCACATTCCAGCTGGCGGCCACCGAGAGCAGGGTGACCAGGCCGGAGAGCACCACCAGGGGCGCGGACAGGCCATCCGCCGCAAGGGACCATTCCAGACCGAGGGCAGGCACCCAGCTCAGGCGCTCCACGAGCTGCAACTCGCTGCTGCCGCAGTTGAAGTGCTGGCTGAAGCACACCAGCATCAGCACCAGGTCGGCGGCCAGGGTGCCGAGGGCCAGGGTGCGGGGCAGGCGGGGATCGCTGCCGTCCCCTGGGAGCAGCGGCATGGTCAGGGCCACGGCTGCCGGGAGCAGCACGATCAGGCTGAGCCAGGGGAAGGGGGCCGCTGCGACCAGGTTCGCGTCCATCCCCTTCCCTGTGAGATTCGCTACGAACCTATCAGCCGCCCTGGGGGTATTGGGTATTTGCACTCAGCGGCTGGTGCCGGGGCCGGGGCGCCCCATCCCTTCGCGCAACCGGGGTTCAGCTGTGGCTCAGGCCAGGTCGGGCAGTGCTTGCCATTGGCTGCCGCAGTGCTGGATCCCCAGCACCTCCGAGCGCGCCTCCACGCCGGCCTTGTGCCAGGCCAGCACCATCGCCTTGCCCACGCCTTCGGCGAGCTCCGGTCTGCAGAGCGCCAGCAGGCTCGGCCCGGCCCCACTGATCACGCAGCCCCAGGCCCCCGCGGCGATGGCCGCATCACGCACCTTGGTGCCCCCCACGATCAGCCCCCAGCGGTAGGGCTCGTGGAGGCGGTCGTGCATCCCGTCGGTGATCAGGTCGCCATTGCCCGTGCGCAGACCCTGGAGCAGCAGGGTGAGGGCCCCCAGATTCATCACCGCATCGGCCACGGGGATGGCCTTGGGCATGGCCCGGCGGGCCTCACTGGTGGTGAGGCGGATGGCGGGGATCGCCACCACGGCCACCACCTGGGGCGACCACTCACAGCGCACCACCCGCCAGCGGTGGGAGGCCGCCTTGGCGGTCATGCACAGGCCGCCCACCAGGGAGGGCACCACGTTGTCCGGATGCCCCTCGATGTCGATGGCCAGCTCGAGCAGTTTCTCCTTGCTCAGGGGTTCGCCCACCAGGGCATTCGCCCCCATCAGACCGGCGACGATCGCCGTGGCGCTGCTGCCCAGCCCCCGCGCTGGTGGCACGGCCAGACGCACCCGCGCTTCCAGCCCCACCGGCTCCTCGCCGGCCTCCTTCCACACCCGCTGGGCGGATCGGTAGACGAGGTTGTCGGGGCCCCCTCGCAGATGGGCGCCCTCATTGCCCTCGATGATCAGGTCGAAGCGATGGCTGCCGCCCTCGATGCAGCGCAGCTCGAACACGTTGTCGAGGTCGAGGGCTGCCCCCAGACAGTCAAACCCGGGACCCACGTTCGCGGTCGTGGCGGGAACGTGAACGACGACCCCTTGGCCGACCCGCGGGCGCACCATGGCGATTGCTCTGCTGCGACCAGTGTCTCAGGCCAGCAGCATCCGCGCCCGGCAGGCGGCGCTGTACTGGCCGATCGCCGCGTCGCAGATGGCCGTGATCGGCATCGTCTCCAGCACGGGGGTGAGCCGGCCTTTGGCCAGGAAGGGGTCCAGAAAGGCGGGGCTGCGCAGGTCGTCCAGCAACTTGCCGGCGGTGCCGCCCGCCAGCCAGATCCCCCCCCGGCTGAGGGCGGCCAGGGCCAGGTCGCCGCAGACGCTGCCGTAGGCCCCGAGCCAGAGGTCGAGGGCTTCTGCGGCCAGGGCATCGCCCGTGGCGGCGGCGCCGGCCACGGCCGCCGGCAGATCCTCCGGCGCCTGGCGCTGGAGGGGGTGATCGCCTGAGGGGTGCCGGGTCTCGAGCAGCCAGCGGGCCACATGGCCCAGGCCGGTGCCGCTCACCACCCGTTCGATCGAGACCCGCTCCAGTTCCAGGGTCTGCTGGATCCAGCCCCTCAACTCCCACTCCGCCTGCGTGCGTGGCGCGAAGGTGCCGTGGGCCGCCTCGCTGGCCATAGCCACCAGGCCCTGGGCCGTGGGCAGACCCATGGCCACCCCCAGGCCTGTGCCCGCGCCCAGCACCAGCAGGGGGCCATCGGCCTCGGCCGTGCCAGGCCGGATCCGGGCCTGCTGCTGGGGCTGCAGGTGGGGCAGCCCGTAGATCAGCACGGCGAAGTCGTTCACGAGCTCCAGCCGGGGGATGCCGGTGGCGGTCGCCAGCTCGGCGGTCTCCAGTAGCCAGGGCAGGTTGGTGAGCTTGGCGCGCCCGTCGCGCACCGGGCCAGCCACCGCCAGGCAGGCGGCTGCGGGGAGCTGCCCCTGGCCGCAGCTGACCAGGAACGTGTTGACCATCTGGGCCAGGTCCGGCCAGTCGGCGGAGCTGAAGCGCTCGGACACCAGCAGCTGGAGCTCGGCTCCCTCACAGCGGTAGAGGGCGAGCAGGGTCTTGGTGCCGCCGATGTCGCCGGCCAGCAGGGTGGTCATGGCCCGCTCCTCAGGCGCTGGCGTTGGGGGCCAGCCCCAGTCCCGGCAGCCTGCCTGCGTTGGCGGCCGCCGCTGCCGCCAGGAGCCTGGTCACCGCCACGCTGCCCAGGTCGCCGTCGCGGCGACTGCGCAGGCTGATCTGCTGGCTCTCAGCTTCCTTGGCACCGATCACCCCGAGCACGGGGATCTTCATCTGTTCGCCGTTGCGGATCAGCTTGCCGAGGCGGTCGCCGGAGGCGTCCACCGTGGCGCGGATGCTGGCGGCCTTGAGCTGGGCCACCACCTCGGCGGCGTAGGGGCGCACCTCATCGGTGACCGGCAGCAGACGGATCTGCTCAGGGGCCAGCCAGAAGGGGAAATCGCCGGCGTAGTTCTCGGTCATGATCCCGAAGAACCGCTCCAGCGAGCCGAAGATGGCGCGGTGGATCATGATCGGCCGCTGCCTGGAGCCATCGGCGGCCACGTACTCCAGATCAAACCGCTCGGGCAGGTTGAAGTCGAGCTGGATCGTGGAGCACTGCCACATCCGGCCGATGGCGTCCTCGATCTTGAGGTCGATTTTGGGGCCGTAGAAGGCGCCGCCGCCCGCATCGATCTTGTAGGCCCAGCCCTTGCGATCGAGCGCCTCGATCAGGCCCTGGGTGGCCAGCTCCCACACGGCGTCTTCGCCGATCGACTTCTCCGGCCGGGTGGAGAGGTTGATCTCGTAGTTGCGGAAATCGAAGGTGGAGAGGATCTGCTCGGTGAGATCGAGGATCGCCAGGATCTCATCGCTGATCTGCTCCGGCAGGCAGAACACGTGGGCGTCGTCCTGGGTGAAGCCGCGCACGCGCATCAGGCCGTGCATCACCCCGGGGCGCTCGTAGCGGTACACGG
>VGPU01000087.1 GCA_016882525.1 Cyanobacteria bacterium M_surface_10_m2_119
AGCAGCGCACCATGGGCGGCGTGCTCGCGGCGGAGTGGTTCAGCGCCCGCGACGACGCCTTCCGGTTGTGGGACTGAGTGGTTCGCGCGACCGTCTCACGATCGTGACGGTCTGCATGAACCGGCGCGAGCATCTCCGGATCACCGCCGCCCGGGTTGCGGCCTGGCCATGGCATCAGCAGCACCTGATCCTCGATTGGAGCAGTGAGCGCCCACTGCAGCGCGAGGAGCTTCCCTCCGATCCCCGCGTTCGCGTGGAGCGGGTGGAGGGCGAGCGGGAGTGGAACATCGCGAGGGCCTACAACGCCGCGATCGGCCTGGCCACGGAGGCCACCTGGATCCTCAAGCTCGATGCCGACTGCTGGCCCAACGCGGTCTGGAGCGATCCCCTGGTGGGTCTCTGCGCCACCTCTCTGTTGATCGGCGAGGGCCCTGAAGGCCGCAACGGCCAGTTCCTAATGGCGCGGTCCGCGTTTCAGGGGGCCGGTGGCTTCCATGAACTGATGCGCGGCTGGGGCTTCGAAGACAAGGACCTGCGACTGCGCCTGGAGCGGTTGCACGGCTGCCGCTTACAGCGGCTGCCCGAGGCGGCGATCGGGGTGCTCCACCACGACGACGGCCTCAGGGCCGGTGTGGATCAGGTTGCGGCCCGCTGGCCTTGCAGCGCCTCCTACCGACGCTCCCTGGGGAAGGCCCGCATCCGGGCCTCGATGCTGGCCAACCGCCTCACGGCGGCTCACGCCCCCTGGAGCCAGGCCGTGGCGACCTGCCGGTACGACTACGACGGCCTGGTCTGGCGTCTGCGGCCCGGCACCCTGCCCCGGCTGCCCACGGCGGCGGCCCGGGAGGTGGAAGATGCCCGGCGCATCGTTTTCTGGGCCCGCTTCCTCGCCATCCCCGAGGTGCTGATTGAACAGATGCCCTTCAGCCTCTTCCCGGCCGGCCCTGTGGCGCCACCCGTGCGCTGGTGGCACCGCCTCTACTGGCATGGGGTGAGATCGATCGCCGTGCTGCCGGCCACGCTGCTGCGCAGTGCCCGCAATTTGCTGCAGCCCCTGGCCCAGCGGGGGCTGGGCCGCCGGGCCGGGAGCCCGCCGCTGTGACGCCGCCCCTCGACCTCACGGTGGTGACCGTGTGCATGAACCGGCGCGAGCACCTGCTGTGCACAGCCCCAGTGCTGGCCCGCTGGGCCTGGCACGCCGAGCATCTGGTGATCGACTGGAGCAGTGAGCAGCCCCTGCGGCGCGAGGAGCTGCCGGCGGATCCCCGGCTGCGCTTACTGCGGGTGGAGGGCGAGCAGGCCTGGAATCCCTCCCGGGCTTACAACTTCGCCTGCTCCCAGGCCCGGCGGGCCTGGCTGTTGCGCCTCGATGCAGATTGCGCTCCCACGCCCGCCTTCCAGCCCGCCGAGGCGATCGCCACCGGAGGGGTCTGGGTGGGGAGTGGCCCCGATGGCCGCTTCGGCCAGTTCCTCCTGCCCACGGCCCGGTTCCGGGCCGTGGGGGGGTTCAACGAGGCGATGCGGGGATGGGGGTTTGAGGATAAGGATTTGCGGGCCCGGCTGGAGGCCCAGGGCCTGGAGCTGGCCCTGCTGCCCGCCGACTGGATCGCGGTGATTCCCCACTCTGAGGCCCTGCGCACCCTGGCGGTTCCCGCCGGGTCGGGGCGGCTGCAGCGCTCGCGCTCCCTGGCCCTGAAGCAGGCCCAGATGCTGGCCAACCGGCTGGTGGCGGCCCATCGTCCCTGGTCAGCGCAGCGGCCCTCCAGCCGCTACCGCCAGGAGCCCACCGGCGTCTGGCGGGCCGAGCCCGATTCGATTCCCAAGCTGGAGGGGCCCGCTGCCGTGGAGATCGCTCAGGCCCGCAGGCTGGTCTACTGGTCGCGCTTTCTGGCCGTCCCCGAGCTGTTCCTGGAACTCCTGCCGGAGGCCCGCTTCCCGGCGCCCGACGCCGCCGGGAGGGAGCTGCACTGGTCGCACCTCGTGTACTGGGCTAGCGCGCGCCGCTTGCTGAAGGCCCTGCTCTGGGGGCTGCGCCTGCTGCTTCAGGGGAGGTCCGCGCCCTGATCAGCGTCTATCTCTGCTGCAACCGGATCAACTACGAGGCGGCCTGTTGCCAGCGCCGCCGCGATCAACCTCGTGACTGGCCGATCCTGTTGCTCGACACGGCCCGTCTGCCCGTCCCAGGTGCCGATTTCCCCTCCGGGCGCCTGCCGCCGCTCTGCCTGCCGATCCATCCGCTCACGCTGTCGCTGTTGTCGCTGTTGGCCCTGGTGGGCCTGGTGGGGCAGCTGCATCTGCCCCACCAGCGCGGGGCGGGCCGGGCCCTGCGGCTGCTCGTGCGCCGCGCCCGATCGCTGGCGCTGCTTGATGACGGCCTCGATCAATATCGCCAGAGCCCCCGGGCCCTCGACCCCGAGGCCTTCGCCGCCGGCACGCCCCTGGATCTGTTCAGCGATGCCCCGAGAGCCCGAGCCCCCTGGTGCAACCGCTTCACCTGCCGGGAGCTGGGGCCTCTGTATCCCCACCGGGCCGGCGCTGCACCCACTAGCGGTCGCGGCAGCCTGCTGATCGATTCCCCCGGCCTGGAGCGGCTCACTCCCGCCGAGTGGCAGCAGCTGACGCGACCATGGACCCTTTGCCCCCATCCCGTGGTGGCCAAACGCCGTTGCCCCGGCTGGCTGGGGCCCGGCGACCGGGTCTGCGACGGCGAGCCGGAGGAGCTGCTGCCGGGGTGGTCGGGAACGGTGGTGGTGGGCGAATCGATGCTGCTGCTGGCGGCCATGCGCACCTGCTCTCCCTCCGTGAGCCTGTGGATTGTGCTGCCCTCCACGGCGGACCCACAGCTCCGGCTGTTGGTGGCCCAGGAAATGGAGCGTCGCCTCAGCCCGCCGCGTGCTGGAGCACCTGCTCCACCGTGTGGGCCGTTTGCTGCCAGTTGAACAGCCCGGCCCGCGCCAGGCCCCCCTGGCCGAGGCTCCGCAGCATCTGATCATTGCGCTGCAGCTCGGCCATGGCGGCGCTGATTGCGTCGTCCCGGCGGGGATCCACCAGCAGGCCCTGATCTCCCACCACCTCCGGTAGGGCCCCGGCATCCGCGGCGATCACGGCCGTGCCGCAGGCCATCGCCTCCAGGGCCGGCAGGCCGAAGCCCTCCCACAGGCTCGCCATCACGAGTGCCCGGCAGCGGTTGAGAAGCTGCAGCCGTTCCTCGTCGCTCACCCAGGCCAGCCAGTCGCACTGTTCGGCAATCCCCAGCTCGGCCGCCAGCCGCTGCAGGCTCGGGGTGTAGCGCCGGTCGTGGGGGCCCACCAGCTTCAGGCGCCAGTCGCCACCGCGGCTTCCCCGGCTGGGCAGGGCTGAGAAGGCCCGCAGCACCCGGCCGATGTTCTTGTGGGGATCATGCCTGCCGAGTACCAGGAAGAACGGCTCCCGCTCCAGCCCCAGGGGCCGCAGCATGCCTGGATCGAAGCCCAGGCGGATCGGCACCAGGCGCCGCGCCGGCACCCTGAGTCGAGCGTGTACTTCGCGGGCCGTGGCCTCTGAATTGCACAGGACCCGCACGGCCCTGTGCAGCACCAGCGGCATATAGGCCAGGTGATAAGCCAGCAGGGGGCTGGGCTGGGGATAGCGCAGGGGCAGCAGATCGTGCGCCAGCACCACCGAGCGCACGTCCCGCAGTAGCGGCGCCTCCGGCAGGGGTGAGAGCAGCAGCTCGGCCCCACTGCGGCGCAGCAGCTCGGGCAGTTGGGTCTGTACCCAGACCAGCCGCTGCCAATGGCCGCGGCGGCCATGGTTGGCCGAGAGATGGTCAGGGATCGGTAGGCTGCCTGGACGCTGACCGCCCAGCGGGTCGAGCAGGGCCACCACTCTCGGATCCAGGGCCTGGATCAGATCCCGGGCCACCACGCCGATGCCCGTGGGCCTGCGGCTGAGGTAGCTGCCGTTGAACAGGGCCAGGGGTCGCGGCATGTTCGCGATCGTCATGGCGAGGTCATCGAGCCGGCCGTTCCAGGAGCACGGTGCCGGCGGCCCGCAGCACCACCAGGCTGCGGCCAGGTTGCAGGGGCAGGCGGGCCAGGCTCATCAGCACAAGCCGTAGGCTGCGCAGGCCGAGCACCCAGATGGGACAGTGCCGCCGCATGAACCGTAAGTAGCTGAGGGTGGAGAGCTCAAGTCGTCGGCTGCTGGCGCTGCTGCTGCCGCTGCCCTTGGCGTGCACCACCGCCGGGGTTTGAAGCCACAGTACGGCCGCGCCCTGTTGGCGTCCCAGCCGCAGGCAGAGGTCCATGTCCTCGTAGTAGAGGGGAAACAGGGGATCGAAGCGGGTCGGTGGCTGCTGAGCCGTGGGGCGCAGGACCAGGCTGCAGCCGCTCAACCAGTCCACGGCAACGGGGCCGCCGTGGGGGTTGATGCCCCCCGCGGGCGGCAGGCGCCGGCGGCGGAAGCGCAGGCCGGGATCGATCCAGCCGCCACTGGCTTCCATCTGGCCTGTTGTATCCACAACAGACGTGCCTACCAGGCTGGTGGGGGCCAGGCGCTCCAGTTGGGCGGCCAGTAGGCGGAGTTCATCGCCCACCGGCAGCCGCGTATCGGGGTTGAGGAGCCACACCCAGCCATCCCAGCCGCTGGCGGCCAGGGCCGCGAAGGCCCGGTTGCAACCCGCTCCGAAACCATCGCCCTGCTGGCCGGCCAGCAGCTCCAGCGCTAGGGGATAGGCCCGGCGGAGGTCGGCCGCCGCTAGCGGAGCGCTCTCGGGGCTGTTGTCTACCAGCACCCAGCGCTGTGGTGGAGAGCTCTGGGCGGCCAGGTCGCGGGCTAGATCCGGCAGCACGGCTCCGCTGTGGTGCGACACCGTCACCACGGCCAGTCCGGCGCCGTTTCGCTGGTGCTGGTGGGGGAGAGTGGTGATGGCGCCGCGCCTCCACTTCTGCCCAACTCTGCACCATGCCCGTGTCTTCGCCCTGCGGGGTCTGCCGGATTCACGCGGAGCAGGAGGCGGGCGGCCCCGCCGCGGAGCTCCTGATCCACCGCGATCCGCTCTGGCACCTGCGTCACCATCCCCATCCCAGCCCCCTGACGGGCTGGCTGCTGCTCGACAGTGCCCGTCACCTCGGCGGTGCCATGGAGTTTGATCCGGTGGAGAGTGCGGCCTTCGGGCCAATGCTGCAGCGCAGCTCCCGCCTGGTGCGCGAGCTCACCGGCTGCGACCGGGTGTATGCGATTGCCTTCGGCGAGGGTGCCCGCCACCTGCACGTTCACCTGATTCCACGTCTCGGCGCAGACGGGGCCAGTGAAAGCTGGGCAGTGGCCGATCTCTATCGTGTCGTGGCCGCCGGTGAGCGCCCCGCTGCCGCTCCAGCCGACGTGCTGGCGCTGGTGCGGCGGGCGCAGCAGCTCACGGCCCGCTGGTAAGGGCCGCGCCGGGCAACCTACGCACTGCTCCACCGGAAAGATGCAGCTGCATGCGTTGTGTGGTAACCGTCCTGGCCCGGCTCGAGTCTTCGTGGTTGCCCGGCAAGGTGATAGCCGTCATCGGTGCCAAGCCGATGCTGCGCCGGGTGCTCGAGGCCGGCATCGGTGTTGCAACCTTCCCGGTGGAGGGGGAATCGCTTTCGGTCGACACCCAGGAGCAGCTGGAGCAGGCCCCGGCAATCGCGGCCGGCAAGACGCACTACAACCGTTCCACGCTGGCTTGACTCCAGGGCCAAGGCCTTGTCTGCCTCCATGGCCCTGCCGATTCCTGTGTTCATCGGTTACAGCCGCCCTTTGTGAACACGCTGGGAGTGGCCCGCCAGCAGGGGTATGTGTTCAAACGGCCCCTGGAATTAACCAGACCACGAAGTTCTCTTTAAGCCGCTTTCTGGTTCTCTATCTCCAGAACTGCCGGGGCTGGGCCGTCTTCAAATTGCGATGACCTCTATGCCCTGATGTGTGTGCAGCATTAAGACCGGTCCAGGGAGGAGCGCAAATTGCTGGATCCTGTTGAACTACGCCCGCTGACCGTTTCGACTGGCCTGTGATTGAGGATT
>VGPU01000088.1 GCA_016882525.1 Cyanobacteria bacterium M_surface_10_m2_119
CGGTGGAGGACACCATCTCGATCCTGCGCGGCCTCAAGGAGCGCTACGAGGTGCACCACGGCGTGCGCATCGCCGACAACGCCCTGGTGGCCGCTGCCGTGCTGAGCAGCCGCTACATCGCCGATCGCTTCCTGCCCGACAAGGCGATCGACCTGGTGGATGAATCCGCCGCGCGCCTGAAGATGGAGATCACCTCAAAGCCGGAGGAGATCGACGAACTCGATCGCCGCATCCTGCAGCTGGAGATGGAGAAGCTCTCCCTGGGGCGCGAGTCCGACACCGCCAGCAAGGATCGACTCGAGCGGCTGGAGAAGGAACTGGCCGAGCTGCGCGAGCAGCAGAGCCATCTCAATGCCCAGTGGCAGGCCGAAAAGGGCTCGATCGATGCCCTGAGTGCCATCAAGGAAGAAATCGAGCAGGTGCAGCTGCAGGTGGAGCAGGCCAAGCGCAACTACGACCTCAACAAGGCGGCTGAGCTGGAATACGGCACCCTGGCCACCCTGCACAAGCAGCTGGCGGCCAAGGAGGCCGAACTGAGCGCCGGGGCCGAAGGCGGCGAGGGCCGCGAGAAAAGCCTGCTGCGCGAGGAGGTCACCGAAGACGACATCGCCGAGGTGATCGCCAAGTGGACCGGCATCCCGGTGGCCAAACTGGTGCAGAGCGAGATGGAGAAACTGCTCCACCTCGAAGACGAACTGCACACCCGCGTGGTGGGCCAGGCCCAGGCCGTGACCGCCGTGGCCGATGCGATCCAGCGCTCCCGCGCCGGGCTGAGCGATCCCAACCGGCCGATCGCCAGCTTCCTGTTCCTCGGCCCCACCGGAGTGGGCAAGACCGAGCTCTCCAAGGCGCTCGCATCCCAGCTGTTCGACAGCGAGGAGGCGATGGTGCGCATCGACATGAGCGAATACATGGAGAAGCACGCCGTGAGCCGCCTGATCGGAGCGCCTCCGGGCTACGTGGGCTACGAGGAGGGCGGCCAGCTCACCGAAGCGGTGCGGCGCCGGCCCTACGCGGTGATCCTGTTCGACGAGGTGGAGAAGGCCCACCCCGATGTGTTCAACGTGATGCTGCAGATCCTCGACGACGGCCGCGTCACCGATGGCCAGGGCCGCACGGTGGATTTCACCAACACGATCCTGATCCTCACCAGCAACATCGGCAGCGCCTCGATCCTCGATCTGGCCGGCGATCCCAGCCGCCACAGCGAGATGGAAGCACGGGTGAATGAGGCCCTGCGGGCCCACTTCCGCCCCGAGTTTCTCAACCGCCTGGATGAAACGATCATCTTCCACAGCCTCAAGCAGGAGGAACTGCGCCAGATCGTGGAGCTGCAGGTGAAGCGCCTGGCCCAGCGCCTCGAGGAGAAGAAGCTGGGGCTCCAGCTCAACGCCGATGCCCTCGACTGGCTGGCCGGCGTGGGCTACGACCCGGTATACGGCGCCCGCCCGCTGAAGCGGGCCATCCAGCGCGAGCTGGAGACGCCGATCGCCAAGGGGATCCTGGGCGGCCAGTTCACCGGCGGCCACACGATCGCCGTGGATGTGGCCAACGAGCGGCTGCGCTTCCAGCAGTTCGATCCCGCCCAGCTGCCCGTGCTGGTTTAGGCCGCCAGGGCCTCGCGGATGGCTGGGGTCTCGGCCCAGCTCCAGGGGCCCTCCCTCACCGGGGTGATCCCCAGCTCGGCGCGCAGCTCCTCCAGGTTCTGCTCAAAGCGCTCCTCCCAGAGCACCGGAAACAGGGGTTGGGCCGCCGCGCCCATCTCCAGCCCCTGGATGATCATCTGGAAGGCGTATACGGCTGTGCGGGCCTGCTCCGCTGCCGTTTCCAGCTCATCGATCGGCCGGTCGGTTTGCATCCAGCCGAGCAGCATGGCGATCAGATCGGTGAAGGCCAGGCCGGGGTGACTGAACTGGGCCACGCTGATGCTGATCACCCCCAGCTCGCCGTAGTTGTCGAGGCTGAAACCGCTCAGGATGTGGTGAATGTCGTGGGTGGCATACACCCGATAGTTGATGTAATCAGCATCCTCTTCCAGGTTGTTGAAGAAGGAGGGCTCCGGGAAGAAATTGATGTCGTAGCCCATCGCCTTCAGGGCGGTGGCATAGGTGTGGCCGAGGCTGCCCTTCGGCATCGCCAGCAACCGCTCACTGTTGTAAGGCACGCAGAGGCGCCGCTCCTCGATCAGGGCCTGGCAGGCAGGATTGCGGGCCAGGCGCCTGCGGTAGTGCTGCATCGGCCGGGAATCGCGCAGCCGGTGGGAGAGCAGGAACACGTTCTCCGCCGACTGCCCCGCCCCTGTGGCCAGGTCAGCCAGTTCGAGAAACTGCTGCACGTGCTCCGGGGTGGCGATCCTGTCGAGATAGCGGAAGCCCATTGGCGCGATCCGGGTCACCCGGACCGTAAACAGGGCTCACAATCCCGGCAACGAAGCATCCGGTTTGGGAATCAGAACCGGCTGGCAAGCCGGCTGCCCAGGTGGATCTCCAGCACCAGCATCAGCACCGCGGCCATCAACAGGCCCATGGCCAGCAGAAACACCGGCGACACCGACAGCTGAATCGCCCGGGCCAGCGACTCCACGCCGGGTTCGCAGCCCAGGTTCGTGACCGCCAGCAGAGGCAGGTCAGACAAGGTGATCAATGCGCTGGGCCAGCTCCACATCCAGGGTGGAGAGGCCGCCGGTGTCGTGGGTGGTGAGGGCAATGCTCACCCGGTTCCACACGTTGCTCCACTCGGGGTGATGGCCCAGGGCTTCGGCCGCCAGGGCCACCCGGGCCATGAAGCCGAAGGCCTCCGAGAAGTCGGCGAAGCGCAGCTCACGCTGCAGCTTGCCGTTCACCACACGCCACTGGGGCAGGGCCGTCGCCAGGCCATGGATCTGCTCCGGGGTGAGGGGCGTGGCAGCCATGGCAGGGGATTCGAAGGGCTGGCCACCATGCTGATGCAGGCGGGGCAACCGCGCCGTGGTCAGGGCAAGGCGAGGGGCCCTTGGGCGAGCAGCTCGCGGCCCCGCGCCACGAAAGCGGCCACAGCGACGGGATCGGCGGCCGGCCGCTCCCCCCGCTCCACGGCCCGGTAGAGATCGGCCACCCGCCAGGCCGCGCTGGCCGGGTCGTCCACGTGGCGCGGAATCAGGTGCAGGTGCAGGTGGGGCGCCCCCTCGCCGAAGGCGATCGCGTACACCCGCTCACAGCCGCTGAGCTGCTGCACCAGCAGACTGGCCGCCCGCACCGCCAACCCCCAGCTGGCCGCCTCCGCGTCGGAGAAGGCCAGGGGGCCGCTCAGGTGGCGGCGGGCATCGAGCAGCAACCAGCCCGGCAGCGGAGCCGGCAGAGGGTGGTGGCGCAGGAGCCAGAGCGCGCTGCGCCCCAGCTCAAGCTCGGCACGATGGGCAGGGCTGGCCTGCAGGGCGCAGATCGGGCAGCTCGGGGGTGGCACCGCCGGGGGAAGAGGAGACCCGGGGAGCGGGGGCCCGGGATCAGAGGGAAGGGCCAAAGAGGATCGGGCGACCGGTGGGCCTGGCGTCGGTGGCCGTGCTCCAGGTCACCATGCAGGTGATCACCCCTTCGCCGGGCTTGCCCGAGCGCCAGTAGGTCATGTTGGTGACCACAGCCCCCTCGGGCCGCTGCTTCTGGGCGCGGTTGCAGGCATCCACCTCAGAGATCACCGAGCTCACTTCCTCCACGCCACGGCTGGGCTTGGGCGCCGCCGACTCGTCCTGGGCTCGCACCGCCGGCGTCGCCAGGCAGAGGGCACCGGCACAGCCGAGCAGCAGGGCCGCGGCGCGGAAGGGGGCTGGACTGGGCATGGAACAACTCCTGAAGGCCGGAGGGATCTGGGCCGGAGATTAGGGGGAATCGGCGGGCCTGGCACCCCGCCCCGGCAGGGGGAGCGGGGGCGGCACTGGATCAGCTGCCGATCAGATGCAGGCTCAGGCGCCGACGCTGGGAACGGGCGCGATGCTCCCAGAGATACACGGCCTGCCAGGTGCCGAGCAGCAGTGCCCCACCCTGAACGCTGAGCTGGAGGCTGGTGGCGGTGAGGGCGGTGCGGATGTGGGCGGGCATGTCGTCGGGACCCTCGTCGTCGTGCAGGTAGCGCTGGCGCTCGCCGTCGCCGGTGAGCGAGCGAAAGCCCTGCTGGGGCACCAGCGCCTGCAGGTAGGCCGCCAGATCACGCAGCACCCGCGGATCGGCGTTCTCGTTCACGGTGAGCGAGCAGGAGGTGTGTTTCACATGGAACGAGGCCAGACCGATACTGATGCCGCTCCTGGCGATCTCGTTGTTGATCGCTGCGGTGATGTCTGTAAACCCTTCACCATCGGTGTGAAATGACAGCTCAGAGAGGCACTGGCGCAGCTGCATCGGGTCTTCCTCGACTGGCATGTCCTAGCAGCGTGTCTCCGACCCGAAGCAGGCACAAGAATGGCGAGCTGGAGTCGACAGACTGGCTGAGGTTTTCGTGTGGTTCTGCGATCAACACGGCCTCACCCCCAGCACCCACCCGCTGGTGGATCGGGGATTGAGGGCCTTCCCCGGTCGCCATCGAAGCAAGGGCACTGCCAGAGCCTTGATGCTTGCTGCTGAGGCAGGGCAGGTACCCCAAGGATCTGTGCTGGTGGTGGAGGAGCTGGAGCGATTTCCGGGATCCACGTCACTGACCCTGACAACCGATGATTCCCGAGTCGTCGCGATGGAAGATCTGCAGAAATGGCTGCGCCTGAAGCGGTGGAACCAGAGCCATCGCCAAAGCCAGGCCAAGGGCCGCGCGCTGCATGGAAGCAATCCGGGCTTCTTTCAATCCTGAACACCTGGCCCCCGCAAGGTCGCGTGCGTGCCCTGGCGATCGTGCTGCCCGCCCTGGCTGGAGGGTGGAACCTCTGCTGCTGCAGCGCTGCTCAGGCCCAGTCCCTGAAGGCGACCGTGCTCTCCATTGGTGACGGCGACACGATCCGTGTGCACCACGCCGGCAGGGCATTGACCGTGCGACTCGCCTGCATCGATGCCCCCGAGACGGCCCAGAGCCCCTACGGCCAGCAGGCCCGTCGCTATCTGCAGCAGCGCCTGCCGATCGGACGGCAGGTGACGCTCGCCGTGAAAACCACCGACCGCTACGGGCGCACAGTGGCGGAGGTGATCAGCGAGATCAACATCAACCTGGTGCTGGTGGAAGACGGCCAGGCCTTTGCTTATCGGCAGTACCTGGGCGGCTGCAAAGCCAAGGAATACCTGGACGCTGAATTTCGGGCCAGCCGGCGCCGGTTCGGGGTTTGGCAGGTGGAGGGCGGCATCACCCGGCCCTGGGACTTCCGCAAGGGCCGCAGCGGTGCACTGATCCCCGATGGCACCACCCCCGGTGGCCGCCGCTACAGCTGCAAGGAGATCGGCTCCTACACCCGCGAGCAGGAGCTACTGCGCCAGGGGCACACCTACCTCGACAGCAACAGAGACGGGGAAGCCTGTGAATCGCTGCGGCGCTGAACCGCGCCAGCGATCACCACGTCAAGGTCGAGAGCAACCGGGGAGAGCTCCAAAACCCTCTCAATCGCGTGAGGACCTGTCCGTTCATGTCTGGATGCAGGAGAACGGAAGCCATTCCCTCACGCTGGATTAACATCTCTGCGAATCAACAGTCGGAAATCAGATCATGCTCACCGGGTCAAAACTCCTCGCCAAGGTGAAGGAGCTTGGTGATGCCTCCAAGTCCGAGCTGGTGCGCAGCTGCGGCTATGTGAGCAGCAAGAAGGACGGCACTGAGCGGCTGAACTTCACTGCGTTCTATGAGGCCCTGCTGGA
>VGPU01000089.1 GCA_016882525.1 Cyanobacteria bacterium M_surface_10_m2_119
CGGCTTGGCATGGAGCTGGTGCGGCCCAACCTGCTCGAGCGGCTGCGCCTCGACGACCGCAACAGCATTGAGGAGATCCGGGTACCGGGGGCCTTCATCGGCCAGTCGCTCCGGGAGATCAACCTGCGCAAGAACTACAACGTGAGCGTGCTGGCCGCCGGCCCCGACAACCAGCTCACCGTGAATCCACCCGCCTCCCATGTGCTCGAGGCTGGCGAATTGCTCGTGGTGATGGGCGCCAGCGAAGCGCTGGCCCAACTGCCAGGCTCCTGAGAGGCCAAGGGGATCGGCATCAATCGCCACGATCAGCACTGTTGCGTGCGCGCAGGATCCGCAGGCCCAGCCAACTGACACCCGTCAGCAGGGCCAGGCCCAAGCCGAGTTTCAGTACGTCGCTGAACGGCTTGAGGCTCTCCGCCACAGCGGCATAGCCACTCCCGAGGGTCTGACCGGCGAGGGTCAACAACAGAATCCACAGCAAGCTGCCCGCCGTGGTCCAGGCTAAAAACAGGGGCTGGGGCATCAGTTCAATGCCGGCAGGCAGGGAGACGAAGGTGCGAATCCCTGGAATGACCCGACCCCAGAACACCACAGCAACGCCGTGGCTGTTGAACCAGCGGCGGCTGCGAGCCAGATCCTCAGGCCGAAGTCCGAGCCAGCGACCATGACGACGCAGCCAGTTTTCCAGGCGCTGCTCGTTGATCATTCGGCCAATTCCATACCAGAACCAGGCCCCGAGCACCGTGCCCAGCAAACCAGCGAGCACGGTGGGCAGGAGCTGAAGCTTGCCCTGCTGAATCAGGAAACCGGCCAGCGGCATCACCACCTCCGAAGGAATCGGTGGCACCACGTTTTCCAGCAGCATCACCAAAACAATGGCGCCATAGCCGACCAACGGATTGGCCTCCACCGCTGAGAGCAGCAACGCTGGGATCTGATCCAACAAGGAAGCCATCGTGTCTTCAGCCCAGCGAGGTGGGCACGTTGGCGGTCGCGCGGCGACGCCACTGCCGCAGAAGCTTTTCAGCTTCCAGATACACAAAGAACACCAGACTCACCCCAACACAAATGAGCAGATCAGCGCCCTGCAACGGCACCGTGCCGAAGAAACGGGACAGCCAGGGCACATAGAGCAGCAGCAACTGCAGGCCACTGGTGAGCACCACCGCCCAGAGCAACCAGGGATTGCTGAAGGGATTCACCTGGATCAGCGGCTTGTCACTGCGGGCCGAGAGGGCATGGCCCATCTGGGCGAGGCAGAGGGTGGTGAACACCATGGTTTTCCAGGGGCCCTCGGCACCTTCGTAGCGATAGCTCCAGAGCATCAAACCAATCACAATCAGGGCAAACACCACACCCACCCGCAGGATGTAGCGGCCGATGCCCCGGGCAAAGATCGACTCGCCTGGACGGGCTGGATCCCGGTCCATCAGTCCATCCTCCGCCGGCTCAAGCGCCAGGGCCAGGGCAGGCACACCGTCGGTCACCAGGTTCATCCAGAGAATCTGGAGAGGGGTCAACGGCACCCCGAACACACCCACCAAGGGGGCAGCGGCAATGGTGATCAGCTCACCAACGTTGCTGCCGAGAATGTATTTCACGAAGCGCCGGATGTTGGCATACACCAGCCGGCCTTCCTCAACAGCGCTGACAATCGTGGCGAAATTGTCGTCGAGCAGCACCATGTCGGCGGCCTCCTTGCTCACCTCTGTGCCGGTGATGCCCATCGCCACGCCGATGTGGGACTGCTTGAGAGCGGGCGCGTCGTTGACGCCGTCGCCCGTCATAGCAACCACCTGTCCGTTGGCCTGCAGGGCTTTGACGATCCGCAGTTTCTGCTCGGGCGGCACGCGGGCGTACACACTGCAGCGGGCTACAACCTGCCTGAGCTCCTCGTCGCTGCAGGCCTCCAGCTGCCGGCCGAGGGTCACCTCCCCGTCGGGGCTGGTGAGGCCAATCTCGATGCCAATGGCGCGGGCGGTGAGGGGATGATCCCCGGTGATCATCACCGGACGAATGCCGGCACTTTTGCAGGTGGCCACGGCTTGGGCCACCTCCGGCCTGGCGGGATCCAGCTGGGCCATCAAGCCCAGCAACGCCTGGTTGTCGAGGGGCTGCTCGGGGCTGGGGTGATGGGGCCCGCAGGCAAAGGCGAGCACGCGCAGCCCGGAAGCAGCCAGATCGCGGGCCTGCTGAAGCCACCACTGCCGCTGCTCGTCGCTCAGGGGCACCACACCGGAGCCGTCCACCCAGCGGCTGCATGCCGACAAGATCACCTCCGGTGCTCCCTTGTTGATCAGCAGCTGTTGGGAGCCCTCGGCAGCGGCACCCAGGGGGGCCTGCAGGGAGCCGTCAGGATCAGCCACCCAAACGGCCATCAGCTGCCGCTCTGAACTGAAGGGAATCTCAGCCCGGCGGGGGTACTGCTGGCGCAGGGCAAAGTCGTCATAACCCGCCTTACCGGCCACCACCGCCAAGGCGCCCTCGGTGGGATCTCCCAGCACCTCCCACACCCCGCTGCCGTCCTGGCGCAGTTCAGCATCGCTGCAGAGCACGCTGGCCTGCACCAGCAAGGTCTGGAGCCCATCCGCTGCACCAGCGGATGCCCCGGCAGGCCCAGCCAGCGCCGTGGCCGTGAAGCTGCCAACGGGGTCGTACCCCAGCCCGCTCACCGCCACCGCCTGGGTGCCAAGGCGCAATTCCTGCACCACCTGGCGGTTCTGGGTGAGGGTGCCGGTTTTGTCGGAGCAGATCACGGTGACCGACCCCAGGGCCTCCACCGCCGGCAGGCGACGGATCAGGGCCGCCCGACGCACCATCCGCTGGGTGCCGATGGCGAGGGTCACGGTGATCACGGCGGGCAGGCCCTCGGGCACGATCGCCACCGCCATCGACAGCGACACCTCCAGCAGGTTGAGGGGGTCCTGCCCCAGCAGCAGCCCAAGCCCCACCACAAGGGCCACCAGGGCCAGCGAACTGCCCACCAACACCTTGGCCAGGCCATCGAGCCGCTCCTGAAGCGGCGTGCTCTCGCCACCGGCCGTGTTGATCAGCTCGGCGATCTGCCCCAGCTCCGTGGCCATGCCGGTGGAGGTCACCACGGCCACACCGCGGCCGCGCACCACCTCGGTGCCCTGGAAGAGGCAGTTGAGGCGCTCGAGCACAGGTGTGGCTGGCTCCAACACCAGATCGGCCTTTTTGAAAACGGCCTCCGCCTCACCGGTGAGCGCCGCCTCCCTCGCACCCAGATCCACGGCCTCCAGCAGCCGTGCATCCGCAGGAACCTTGTCGCCGGCTTCCAGCCGGATCAGATCACCGGGCACCAGCTCCTCGCTGGAGAGTCGCTGCCACTGACCGTCGCGGCGCACCTGCACCATCGGCTGGGCCATGGTGCGCAGGGCCAGCAACGCCTGCTGGGCCCGGCTCTCCTGCAGATACCCCAACAAGCCGTTCAGACCCACGATCAGCACGATGGCGATCGCATCTTTGGGAAACTTCTGATCCACATAGGCCACCCCTGCGGACACAGCCGCCACGGCGAGCAGCATGATCAGCATCACGTTACTGAACTGATCCCAGAGGATCTGCCAGATGCTGCGGCCAGCGGCCAGCTCCAGCCGGTTGGGGCCGACATCCGCGCGCCGGCGCTCAGCCTCCAGAGTGGGAAGGCCGTCTGGGCAGCCGCCAAGACGTTCAAAACACGCATCTGAGGCCAGGCTGTGCCAGGCCTCAGCACTTTTGGCTGGAGTCAAGGTTGACAGGAATTCCGTCTGGCCATTTAAGCCGGAGCATCCATTCGCCATCCCCAGCCAGGCACGGGGGGCTCAGGAGCAGCTGCGATCAGTTCGCCTCTGACTCTGACTGCGACTCTGACTCAGACTCAGATCCGCTTGGCGCTTGCTTCGCCGGCTCCATGTTGGCGCCAAGAGCCTTGCAGGCCAAGATTGGATCCACATCCGGGGCCACACCAAGGGCCTTCCGCAAGGAATCCAGCTGAGACAACGACTGCAAATCCAACGAGGCGGCGGCCTGCTCGCAGGCCAGCTTCTTCAGCGCCTTAGCATCCGGAGCACTGCAGGCACTGATCGCACTCAGGCACAGTCCAAGAGCAAGGGCTCTGGCTGAGGCTTGGAACTTCAGTAGTGGTGGCATTGGCGCTTGGGATCGACGCGCACAAGTTAGGCAGATCGATCGGATCAGCCAGGCCAGCCACAGCCGAGGGGGTTGCTGAGTTTTGATCGTTCAGCGCAGGGCCGTCTGCGCCTGCGCCGCACTCGACCGACACGCCTCGATGCTTCCCTTCCACTGGCTCACCCAGACGATCGCCCTCGGATTGGGGATCTCCTTCAGCCCGATCAACATCGCCCTTGTGGCGTTGCTGCTGCTGGGAGCCCAACCGCTGCGCCGCTGCTGCACCTTCCTGGCGGGCTGGATGCTGGCCAATGGCAGCGTGCTGGGGCTGGTGGTGGCCGTCGGCGGGCGCCTCAGCTGGGCCATGCACCTCGGCAGCCGCGGCCAGGTGCTGATCGACCTGATCGGCGCTGGGGCCCTGGTGGGCCTCGGGCTGTTTCAGCTCACGCCGGCGGTGGCGATGGGGGAGGAGAACTGGGCGATGCAGCTGATGGGCAAGCTGCCCGAGCTGGACAGCTTGCCGCTGCTGGGGCTCGGGGCCGCTTGCGCGCTGGTCAGCCCGGAAAACCTAGTGTTTTACGTGAAGGAAGGGGGGATGCTGCTCACCAACCACACGAGCCTGCGCGGCGACCTGGAGGTAGGGGCGGTGTTCGTGGCGTTGACCACCTCCCTGCTGTTACTACCGCCCCTGCTCTGGCTGTGCAGCGGCGAAAGGCTGCGGGCCCCGCTCACGGCCCTCAACGACTGGCTGGTGCACCGGGCCGAGTGGCTGATGGGGGTGTTTGCCCTGGCTCTGGGGGCCTACCTGGGCTGGCAGGGCCTGGAGGGGCTGCACGCGATGGCGCCGCTCATGGCCTGAGCCCCAGGCCCGCCAGACGACCAACGACAGCCCTATTCCCGATCGACTTACCGGAGTATCATGCCAATGTTTGCCGAGCGCGCCATGGTCGACCTGCTTCCCGCCCTGCTCCAGCCCGGGGCGCTGATCACCCTGCTGGTGCTTGCGGGATCGGTGGTGCTGTTCATCAGCGGCTGGCTGGCACCGGAGGTCACTGGCCTGCTCGCCGCGTCACTCCTGATCGTCACGGGAGTGCTCAAGCCGTCGGAAGCGCTGGAGGGCTTCGGCAGCCCGGCCCTGATCACCTTGATGGGTCTGTTTGCCCTCTCGGCCGGGCTGTTCCGCAGCGGCGGCCTCGATCGCCTACGGGCCCTGATCGGCTCCGATGCGGTGCGCAGCCCCAAGCGAATGATTGCCGTGATGGTGGCGGCCGTGGGACCGGTGTCGGCCTTTGTGCCCAACACCCCGATCGTGGCCAGCCTGCTGCCGGTGATCGAGGGCTGGTGCCAGCGCCGCCGCATCTCCCCCTCCAAGTTGCTGCTGCCGCTGTCGTTTGCCACGGTGCTCGGCGGCACCATGACCCTGCTGGGCAGTTCAGTCAACCTGCTGGCCAGCGAGGTGAGCAGCAAGCTCGGCTATGGCGCCTTCGGCTTGTTCAGCTTCACGCCGATCGGCATCGGCGTGTGGCTGGTGGGCGGTGCGGTGATGGTGCTGCTGGCCGATCGCTT
>VGPU01000090.1 GCA_016882525.1 Cyanobacteria bacterium M_surface_10_m2_119
CAGGCGGCTGTACCGGCGCTCCGGTTCCGGTCCGGCATCGGGCCGGAAGGGATAGAGCTCGCTGTCGTTCAGGCCCGCCATCTCCTGCAGCTGGCAGCGCAGCCAGTGGCGGAACACCAGCAGGGCTCCCAGGTCGGCCAGGCGTGCATCGGAGAGCAGCCAGATCGGGGTGGGAGCCACAGGGAACAGCGCAGGCAATCAACCTCTCTTCACTAGCCGAGAGGCGTCCGTTTGTCGATTAAGGCGTGGCGCACCGGCAAGACGTGGCGCAACCGGCCCCAGTGGCTGCCCTCGCTGCGCCAGCGCAGCAGGCCGGCCAGACGGCGCCGTCGCTCCCTCCGATCGGTGATCGGGCGGCTGAGGTCTATCCAGCGGTTCCAGCAGTGCTGCCGGTGCTGCTCCAGCAACCAGCCCAGCTGGGGGACCGCGTCGTCCAGCTCGCTGCCGAGCTGATCGTCGATCGCCTTGCGGAGCACGCTGAGATCGTTGAGCTCCCCCAGGAGGCTCTGGCCTTCCTTGAGCTGGCTGATCCACTGGCGCCCGCGGCTGTCGAGGAGCTCCTGGAGGTTCTCCAGCTGATAGCGCACCGTCTTGATCCGTTTGCGCAGATCGTGCAGGGTGTCCACGTTCTCTTCCGGTGAGCGCAGCCACCAGCCGGGGTGCAGCATCAGGCTGGCACTGCCGGGCAGGCACCACTCCGGCAGCCACTGGTGCAGGGGCTGCTCCCCGAGGGGGGAGTAGGTCGGCTGCCGCAGCCAGCCCTGCAGCTCTGCGATCAGTTCGAGGTGGCGGCTGCTCTGCAGGGTCTTCTCCAGGTGTTCCTGGGCCAGCGTCCGCTCCCGGGTCAGCTGCCGCCGCACCGGCTTGAGCCGCTGCCGCTCCTGCTCGGGCAGTTGGGGCAGCAGGCCCTCATCCAGGCGCTCCTGCAGCACGTCGAGGTCGCGGGCCAGGCCCAGCCGCCGCACCGACTTCGCCAGGCGGCTGTCGTCCACGGCCGCCGGCAACCGCAGGCAGGGCCCGAACTGCCCCAGGCAGCTGCGCAGTCGCCGCAGGCTCACTCGCATCTGGTGCAGCGGTTCCGTGCCGTCGTTGGCCAGCACCGGGCCGTGCAGCTCCACCAGCCGCCGGCAGTGCCGTTGCAGCAGGGCATGGGCATAGGCCCCACTGGTGCGCTCGGACGTCATCGGGAGATTCAGCGGGGGGTGGTCCAGTCCTGAAACCAGCCGCGGCGCCACAGCCACCAGGCCTGGAGGGCGGCAACGGCGGCCATCAACAGCAGGGCATATTCGTAGCCGAAACGCCATTTCAGTTCTGGCATGTTCTCGAAGTTCATGCCGTAAATGCCGCCGATGAAGGTGAGCGGCGCAAAGATGCTCGTGAGAATCGTGAGGGTCTTCATCACCTGGTTCATGCGGTTGCCCACGCTGGCGGCATAGGCCTGGGTGATGGCATCGCACTGGTGCCGGAGCAGTTCGCAGTTCTCGAACAAGAGCTCCACCAGCTCGCCCATTTCGCTGAAGCCCGCCCGCGCTTCGGGGCCCAGCAGTTCCTGGCGCTGGCGCAGCAGCACCCGGATCTGGTGGCGCAGGGGCCAGATCTGGCTGCGGATGCGGCGCAGGTTGCTGCGGTGGGTGAAGGTGCGGGCGAGCAGGCGCGGCTTGGGATCCCGCAGGGCCGCCTCCTCCAGATCGTCGAGGCGGTTGGCGATCTGCTCGAGCATCGGGTAGAGCTCGTCCAGCACCTCATCGATCAGGAAGTGGAGGATGTCGTCGAGGTCGCGGTGCTCCACCGCTCCCACCCGGGAGCTGAGCCAGTCACTGAGCTCGGGAAAGGCCTCCCCCGTGGAGGTTTCCTCGAAGCTCACCAGCAGGTTGGGCAATAACAGCAGCCCGAGCTGGCTGCTGATCAGGTGCGAGGGGTCGCGGGCGAAGCTCAACCGGTGCAGCACCACCAGCACCGCCTCCCCCAGGCCATCGACCCGGGGCCGCTGGGGCACCTCCAGCAGGGGTGGCAGCAGCATCTCCGGCACCGCCAGCTCGCTGAGCATGGCCCGGATGCGCGCGGGCTGGGAGAGCCCCATCACCCGCAGCCACACCGGCACCCCCAGCCCGCGCACGGCCGCCAGTTCCTCAGGGTGCTCCAACCGCTGCAGACGGGGGCCGTCCTCCTCGAACACCACCACACTGAAGTGGGAGGGGGAACGCCCACCGCACACATAGAGCTGGGTGGGCAGGTTGGCCGGGCGTTCCTCCAGCAGGTGGGAGGTCAGGGCACCAGGGGTCGGGCGCAGCACGGCAGTTCCGGGGCGATCCAGCGGTGAATCACCTGCCCACTGCCCACGATGCAGGCCTGGAGCAGCAGGCACAGCAGCACATCGGGCAGGAGGGCAGGCGATATGGAGCCATGCTGCTGCCGGCTGGCGCTGCCCGCCACCGATGGCTGGGGATGGGTGGGCTCCGGCATCGGGGCGGAGGAGAGCGTGCAGGAATGCTGTGCAGGCCACGCGGATCTGTCGGTCGCGCTCACCACATCGGTGGGGTAGGCCAGCTGCCTGGGTCTTCATCGGTTCTTAAACCGTGTTGCCTAAATTGCCGGGGTGAGGTCTGGAACCCGACCCGCGCCTGTGAGTGCTCTGCCCCTGCCGGCTGATTCCGATCCGTTCGGCGCTGATGATCCCAGCTCCGGTGATCCTGCGGCGGAGGTTTCCGGCATCCGGGTGCCGATGGAGGCGCACACCCCCTACCGATCCCCCGATTGGTCGCCCCAGCGCCTGATGTTTCACCAGAACCTGGAATCGTTCGCCGAGCGGGTTGGGCTGCTGGTGGGCCTCCAGAGCAATGGCAAGGTGAGTCAGGAGCAGGCCTACGCCGAGATCCGCAAGCTTTGGAAGGAGCTCAAGGACAGCCGTGGTTCCCTGCTCAGCGACTGAGCCGACCTAGGGCCTGGCCTGCCGATGCAAGGGCAGGGACACCTGGCCGAGGTGATGGTGAATGCGCTGCAGGTGCTGGCTGACCCGCTGCAACCAGCGCATCGCTTCCAGCCGCTGGGTGCCGTCCTCCACCTCCAGCTCCCCCCGGGCCACCAGGCTGAGCGTCTCGTGGCGGAAGGGTGAGATCCGCTGCTCCAGCTGCGCGGCAACGCGGTCGGCCAGGGGCTGGGCCTGGGGCCACTGGTGTGACTGGCTGAGGGGCAGGAGGTGCTCGAGGGTGGCGGTCAGCGCCTGCCGCTCACGGGCCAGGGCTGGGCAGGTGGCCACCGTGCGCTGGCGCTCGGGCTCTTCCTCGCAGCGCTCATGCAGACGCTGCAGGTGATCGAGGCCGTGCAGCAGATGCAGCAACGTCCGGCTGGGTTCGCCTGCAGGTCGGCCGAGGTGGATCTGGTCGAGGAACACCTCCAGCCGATCGAGGTCGGCCTGCAGCACGTGCAGCGGCACCAGCGGGCCGGCACCGACCTGGCCGGAGAGCCCCCGGCGCAGGTGTTCCAGCAGGGCAACGAAGGTCTGGAGCAGAGCCTGCTCCGCCTGTTCCAGGGCCACGGCTGGGTCGGCGGGGGGCACATCGGCCAGGGCATCGATGCTGCGATCGCCGTTGCCGCGCACGAGCCGGCGGATCAGGGTGGCGAAGGGGCCGGTGAAAGGCAGCAGGAGTACGAGGCCCGCCAGGTTGAAACCGGTGTGGAAGGCGGTCACGGCAAATTCCGGATCCGCCTGCACCAGGCCTGGCAGCCCGTGCCGGAGCCCGTGCTCGTAGGCCGGCAGCAGGGCGAAGGCCAGGGTCGCCGTGAACAGGTTGAAGACCAGATGGGCGACGGCGGTGCGCCGGGCGCTGAGGTTGGCCCCGAGGGCGGCCACCAGCGCCGTGAGTGTCGAGCCCAGGTCCATGCCGATCACCAGCGCCAGGGCCTGGTACAGGGTGAGGCCACCGGCGGCCAGGGCGGCGAGGGTGGTGGCCACCCCTGCCCCCGAGGAGTGGGTGATCACGGTGGTGAGCAGCCCCAGCAGCAGCAACTGCAGGCGCCCCAGGGGCGTGGCGCCATCAAACCGGCTGGGGTTGAGCAGCATCCCCTGCCCTGCCATCGCCTGCTGCAGGGTGTGGATGCCGGCAAACAGCAGGGCAAAGCCCGCCAGGGCCAGGCCCACCTGGGCCTTCCGGCCGCGTCCCAGCAGGCGCAGGCTCGCGCCCACCAGCAGCAGGGGCAGCATCAGGTTGCCCACGTTCAGCTTGATGCCCAGCAGGGCCACCAGCCAGCCCAGGCCGGTGCTGCCCACATTGGCCCCGAAAATGATGCCCAGGGAGGCCTGGAAGCTGAGCACACCGGCGCTCACAAAGCCCACCGTCGCCACGGTGGTGGCCGTGGACGACTGCAGCAGGGCCGTGGTGATGGCGCCGCTGAGGGCCCCGCTCCAGGGGGTGCGGGTGAAGTGGAGCAAGCCGCGGCGCAGGCTGGGCCCTGCCAGGTTGCGCAGCCCCTCAGTCATCAGCGAGAGGCCCAACAGGAAGAAGCCGAGGCCTCCTGCCGCTGCCAGGATTGCGCTGCCATCCGGGTGCATCAGGCCGCTGCTGGTGTCCGTGGCCCGCCTGGCGAGCCCGTCAGGCCTGGCCCGCGCGGCGCAGTTCCTGGCGCAGACGCCGGATGGCCCGCTTTTCGGCCAGTCGCACGGCCTCCCGGGAGATGCCGAGCTCTTCGCCCACATCCTGGAGGGTGAGGGGCAGGGGCCGCAGGAAGCGCCGTTCCACCACGGCCCGTTCCACAGCCGTGAGGTGCGGCAGCTGGGCGCGCACCTGCTCGAGGGCCCCCAGACGATGCAGGCCCTCGTAGGCGTCGTCGAGGTCGGCGGCCACCAGCTCCCGCAGGCTCGACCCCTCGCCCTCCCCCTGCAGGGGGGCGTCGATTGAGCTCGCCTTGCGGGTGAGCAGCAGGCACTTGCTCACCGCCTCCACATCCAGCTCGGCCTCGAGGGCGATGCGGTTGAGCGACGGGTTGTCGATCCCTGAGCGCTGCAGGGATTCCGCCGCTCGCCGCACCTTGCGCAGCAGCGTGGTGGTGTGGCTCGGAATGCGGATGGTGCGGTCCTTGTCGGCGATCGCGCGGCTGATGGATTGGCGGATCCACCAGGAGGCATAGGTGGAGAACCGGTAGCCGAGGGTGGGATCGAACTTCTCCACAGCCCGCATCAGGCCGATGTTGCCCTCCTGGATCAGGCCCTGCAGCGTGAGGTGATCGGCTCGGTAGGGCTTGGCCAGGGCCACCACCAGCCGAAGGTTCGCGTTCACCATCCGGGTGCGGGCCCGTTCCCCCGCCACCAGGCGCCGTCGCAGGGGCGGCGTGAGCTGGTGGGGCTTCAGCCGCCGCAGCTCGGCCAGGTCGCGCACCTGCTTGGCCAGCAGGATCTCCTGGTCCGCTCCCAGCAACGGGTAGCAAGAAATCGACTGCAGATAGGAGGCCAGGGAATCCTGCACGGTCCCGGTGCGCTGCACTGGAGCCATGCTGGGCGGATTCCCCGGCAGGAGCGGTGTCCCAGAGCACGCCTGGACGAGCGCTCAGGGAACGCTGACGGCGGGCTCGCGCTCGCTTTCGGCGATGGCGGAGGGGGTTTCGCGGCGGAAGCTGGTGAGCTTGTGGTCGCGGGCGCCGAGTTCAGCGGCGAGCACCTGGCAGGCGCGC
>VGPU01000091.1 GCA_016882525.1 Cyanobacteria bacterium M_surface_10_m2_119
GCCCCTGTTGCCCCCGGGCCGCCGGCTCCGCCTCACCCTGGTGATTCCTGAAGGTCGAGCCCTGGCCGTCCGCACCAGCAATGCGGCCTTCGGTGTGGTGGAGGGGCTGGCGTTGATCGGCACCCAGGCGCGTGTTCAACGCAGTGCGGCCCCCGAACAGCTGGAGGCCGCCCTGGCGGAGCTGCGCCGGCGCACGGCGGAGCCAGGCTTCGGCGGCGATCTGGTGCTGGTGATCGGTGAGAACGGCCTGGATCTGGCGCCCCGCCTCGGTCTGCCTCCGGCGTTGCTGCTCAAGGCAGGCAACTGGCTCGGTCCCCTGCTGGTGGCCGCGGCCGAGGGGGGGGTGCGGCGGCTGCTGCTGTTCGGTTACCAGGGCAAGCTGATCAAGCTGGCCGGCGGCATTTTCCACACCCACCACCATCTCGCCGATGGCCGGGCGGAAGTGCTCACAGCCCTGGCGGCCCTGGAGGGCTTGGGGCGAGCTGAGCTCGAGGCCCTGCATGGGGCGCCCACGGTGGAGGAGGCCCTGGCAGGGCTGGCGCTTGGCGCCCCGCAGCTCGCGGAGCGCCTCAAGGCCCGCATTGCCGCCGCCGTCGAGCAGCGCAGTGCCGCCTATCTCGCCCGCTATGGGCAGACCGCCACGGCCGTGGGTGCCGTGTTGTTCGACCGCAGCCGCCAGCTCGCCGCCCGTGGCCCCCTGGGTGCGGTCCTGCTGGCGGAACTGGCCTGCTCCGGGGCGGTCGTCTCTGGGGAGGTGGCGGAGGGCGGCGCCTAGGCTGGTCCGAATGCCCGTTGGCCCCCCGGCCTGCCTTCGCCCGTGCCCCCATGCCCGTGATTGACGCCGCTTCGCAGTCGTCGCGCCACCCGGCGATCGTGATTCTCGACTTCGGCTCCCAGTACTCCGAGCTGATCGCCCGCCGGGTGCGCGAGACCGAGGTGTTCTCGCTGGTGATGGCCTACACCACCACGGCCGAGGAGCTGCGGGCCCTGGCTCCCAGGGGAATCATCCTCAGCGGGGGGCCCAGCTCGGTGTACGAGGCCGGCGCGCCGGTCTGTGATCCCGGCATCTGGGATCTGGGGATCCCTGTGCTGGGGGTCTGCTACGGCATGCAGCTGATGGTGCAGCAGCTGGGCGGCGCCGTGGTGGCAGCAGGCAAGGCCGAGTACGGCAAGGCGCCCCTGCATGTGGACGACCCCATCGATCTGCTCACCAACGTGGACTCGGGTTCCACGATGTGGATGAGCCACGGCGACTCGGTGGAGCGCCTGCCGGACGGTTTCGTGCGCCTGGCCCACACCGACAACACCCCGGAAGCCGCCGTCGCCGATCACCAGCGACGCCTCTATGGCGTGCAGTTCCACCCCGAGGTGGTGCATTCCACCTGTGGGATGGCCCTGATCCGTAACTTCGTCTACCACATCTGTGGTTGCGAGGCCGACTGGACCACCGCCGCCTTCATTGAAGAGGCCGTGGCCGATGTGCGCGCCCAGGTGGGCGACAGGCGGGTGCTGCTGGCCCTCTCGGGTGGCGTGGACTCCTCCACCCTCGCCTTCCTGCTGCACAAGGCGATCGGTGATCAGCTCACCTGCATGTTCATCGACCAGGGCTTCATGCGCAAAGGCGAGCCTGAGTTCCTGGTGGAGTTCTTCGACAGGCGCTTCCACATCAATGTGGAATACATCAACGCCCGCGAGCGCTTCATCAACAAGCTGGCAGGCATCACCGATCCGGAGGAGAAGCGCAAGCTGATCGGCACCGAGTTCATCCGGGTGTTCGAGGAGGAGAGCAAGCGCCTCGGGCCCTTCGACTACCTGGCTCAGGGCACGCTCTATCCGGATGTGATCGAGAGTGCCGGCACCAACGTCGATCCCAAAACGGGTGAGCGGGTGGCGGTGAAGATCAAGAGCCACCACAACGTCGGGGGCCTGCCCAAGGACCTGCAGTTCAAGCTGGTGGAGCCCCTGCGCAAGCTGTTCAAGGACGAGGTGCGCAAGGTGGGCCGCAGCCTCGGGTTGCCCGAGGAGATCGTGGGTCGTCACCCCTTCCCCGGTCCCGGCCTGGCGATCCGGATCCTCGGGGAGGTGACCGACGACAAGCTCGACATCCTGCGCGATGCCGATCTGATCGTGCGCGAGGAGATCAAGACTGCTGGCCTCTACAACGAGATCTGGCAGGCCTTCGCCGTGTTGCTGCCGGTGCGCAGCGTGGGCGTGATGGGCGACAAGCGCACCTACGCCTTCCCGATCGTGCTCCGCTGCGTCTCCAGCGAAGACGGCATGACCGCCGACTGGTCGCGCCTGCCCTACGACCTGCTGGAAACGATCTCCAACCGCATCGTCAATGAGGTGAAGGGGGTGAACCGGGTCGTCCTCGACATCACCAGCAAGCCCCCCGGCACGATCGAGTGGGAGTGATGGCGGCCCGCGGGGGGGTCCGTTACCCTCGGGGCCCCGGTTCCACCGCGCCGTGACTGCCGCCCCTGCGACATCCAGCGACCCTGATCTGCAGCGCCGCCTCCAGCAGGACAGCATCCAGCTGGGCGGCAAGACCATCTACCTCAACCCTTTTCTCTACTGGCGTCGCTTCGACGCCAACACCGACCGCTGGCTGCGGGAGCCCGGTCAGCTGCCCGAGGAGCAGATCGCGGCCAACCGCAGCCGCTTCTACCCCGAGGTGGCCTGGGATCTGCTCAGTGATGAGGAGCACACCGCCAAGGACGGGGCGGTGGAGATGTTCCTCAAGAGCCTGGAGCTGATCAGCACCTTCAATCCCGAGCTCACGGCCGGCCAGTTGCTGGAGGTGGAGCGCAAGATGGCCGTCACCAAGAAGCGGGCCTTCGAGCGCTGGGTGAGCCGCTCCCTCAAGCGCCGGGAGCAGGAGGAGGCCCGGGCCCGGCGCCGGTTTGATCGCGAGCGCACGCTGCTGGCCTGGCGCGAGTGGTGTGCCCTGGAGGTGACACGCCAGGCGGTGCTGCCCCTGGCGACTCTCCTGGTGCTCGTGCTGGCCGGGGGATGGTGGTGGGGCCGCCAGCAGGCCTGCAGTGCCCCCATGGCCGCTCCGGTCGTTCCCGCCGGTCAGGGCCCGTCGGCCCCCTGAGGCCGCTTCTGCCCTGATCAGGGCAGACTGGACCATCCTGCTCCCTGCGGTCTGCCCGCCATGGCCAGCGATCCCCTCGATGCCCTGCGGCTTGCCCTGATGCAGGACGTGCTGCCCATGGGGCTGGCCGCGGTGGATCGGGTGCGCCGTGGCGGTCCCCGGGAGCTGTGGGCTGCGTTTGAGGGTGCTGCCGAAGGTGGTGATCCCCTGGATCGCCTGCGCCAGGAGGGGGAACCGGCGGCGAGTCGCCTCCGGGAGCAGCTGGATCAGGTGAGCCCCGGCCTCGGCAATCCGGTGATGAAGGTGCAGGTCAGGGATGTCCCGGATCCCGTGCCGGTCGAATCCCCTGCGGCCCAGGAGGTGGCTGCCGTGGCCTCCAGCTCCCGTGCTGAGCTCCAGGCACGGCTGCAGGCGATGGAGGCGCGCCTGAGCCTGCTGGAGCGCCGCCTGCTGCAGCCGGTGGAGCCCTCCTGACCATGGCGCTGGCGTCCGGCGCCCGGCACTCGGGCATGGGTCAGCAGCCCCTCTGGCTGCTGCTGGTGGTCTTGCTCTTCAGCGGGGCCATGGTGAGCCGGCTGGCCTGGCTGCAGCTGCGCCATGGCGCCGAGAACCGGGAGCGGGCGGATGAGAACCGGATCCGCCTGATGCCCCGCAATCCGATTCGTGGTCGCCTCCTGGATCGCCAGGGCCGGGTTCTGGCCACCAGTCGCCTCACCTACAACCTCTATGTGCAGCCTGGGCAGGTCTCCGACCAGGCCTGGCCCCAGCTGCGGGATCGCCTGGCCCGCCTCCTGGCGATTCCGGCTGCCCAGCTCGATCAGCAGCGCAACGCCGGCCGCAACAGCGAGGGATTCCGGATCCAGCTGGCGGAGGGGCTCAAGCCGGATCAGGTGCTGCGCTTCCGGGAGCAGGCCAGCGACCTGACCGGCGCTGAGGTGGATGTGGATGTGCTGCGCCACTACCCCAACGGCCGGCTGGGCGCCCATGTGCTCGGCTACACCAGCGGCATCACCGAAGAGGAGTACGACCGGCTCCGGGAGCGCGGCTATCGCATTCGCGACCGGGTGGGGCGCAGTGGGGTGGAGAAGGCCTTCGAACCGCACCTCCGCGGCGAGTGGGGCGGTCAGCAGGTGGAGGTGAACGCGGCCGGCCAGGTGCAGCGGATCCTCGGTGAGAAGCCCGCCAGAGCTGGCCAGGATCTGCGCCTCACCCTCGATCTGCCCCTGCAGCAGGCGGCGGAGCGCGCCCTCGATGGCGTGCGCAAGGGCGCCATTGTGGCCATCGATCCCCAGACCGGTGCGATCCGGGCCCTGGCCAGTCGCCCCACGTTTGATCCCAATCTCTTCTCGCCCGCCCCCAGCACCAGTCAGTGGGCGGCCTTGAATGCCCCTGAAGCCCCTCTTCTCAACCGCGCCCTCCAGGGTTTTCCACCAGCGAGCACCTTCAAGATCGTCACCAGCATCGCGGCGCTCGAATCGGGCCGCTATCGCCCCGACTCCACGGAGCTCACCACCGGCAGCTTCTGTTATGCGGGCCTCTGCTATCGCGACCACGTGAGTCTGGGGTCGATCGGTTTTCCCCTGGCTCTGGCGGTGAGCAGCAACAGCTTTTACTACCGCGCTGGCCTGAAGATGGGTCCCGATCCCATCTTCAAGGCGGCCCGGCAGCTGGGTTTCGGCAAGGCCACCGGGGTGGAGCTGGTGGAGGAGGAGACCCTGGGTCTGCTGGGTGATCCGGCCTGGAAGAAGTCGGTGCTGGGCGAACCGTGGACGCCGGTCGACACGATCACCGCCTCCATCGGCCAGGGTGCGGTGCTGGTCACCCCCCTGCAGATGGCGCGCATGTACGCGGCCGTGGCCAATGGGGGCTGGCTGGTCACTCCCCACCTGGTGGAGCGCAAGCCCGAGCGGGTGTGGATCGGCTTCCGGCCCGAGACCCTCAAGACCGTGGGCCAGGGGCTGCGGCGGGCGGTGCAGGAGGGCACGGCCAAGGCCCTGAACGATCCCGCCCTACCCCCGGCGGCGGGCAAGACCGGCACGGCTGAGGATCCACCGCGTGCCGTGCACGCCTGGTTCGGCGGCTACGCCCCGGCCGACAAGCCCACGCTGGTGATCATTGCCTTCGGGGAGAACTCCGGCGGCTACGGCGGCACGGTGGCGGCTCCCATGGCCAAGCAGCTGCTGAGCACCTGGTTCCGCGGCGATCTCCGCAGCGAGAAGTGAGCGGCGTGATGGGAGCCTGTGGGCCTGGATCCCAGCTTGGCCCCCTCCTCAGGCCACCAGGGCCGGCTGAGCCGTGTTCAGCACGCCGCTGTAGTAGCGCCGCAGCTGTGCCGTCGCGCCTGCCCA
>VGPU01000092.1 GCA_016882525.1 Cyanobacteria bacterium M_surface_10_m2_119
ACGCCCTCGAGAAGCAGAGCTGTTTCGAGGAAGCGCAGACGATCTATCGCCAGGCCCTCGAGCTCGAACCCAGCAACAAGACGGCCAAAAAGCAGCTGCAGCGGCTCGAGCGCACCGATCTCACCAAGGTGAAAGCCTCGGCCCCCTAAGCCAGAGCTGGAGCCTTTCTCCAAGGACCAGCCAAAACCCGAGCCCCATCTGTCCGTTGGCCGGGGTTGAAGCTGGCTACAGAAAGATGATTTGTATCCGGCCCCTGGTTTGCGCCCGGCCGGTGGAGGCTCAGGTTGTGGAGGCTTAGGTTGCAGATTCTCCGCCTGAGCCCCTCAAGCTGAAGGTCACCAGAGTCCGCGCACAGGCATGCCCTGGGCCGGTGCCATTGGCTGCCTCACCATGGCAGGGCCACCATCGCCTCGGAGGTCCAGCCGTCCACCCTGGTTGGTGAGCCGCGGAGCCTGCCAGCCAGAGAGCTGCAAGCCCTGCAGACCGGAGAAGGAGCCGCCGAGTTCCAGGCCGGCGACCCCCTTGCAATCGCAGAGCACCAGCAGGTCGAGCTGATCGGATTCGGCGTTGAGATTCCCCTGCACCGGGGTGGTCACCGAACCGATGCTGATCTCGCCCCGCAGATCGACCATCTGCCCCATCGGTCGCACGGAGGCCAGCTGGAGCTGCACGGGCACCACTTCGCCGGTGTCGAACGACTGGTAGGTGCCACTCCAGCGCCGGGGAATCTCGGTGGCCAGCAGCTGGGCACGTGCGACGGGGTCAAAGGTCTCCACAGCGCTCGGGCCGACGATGCCATCGCCCACCAGAGGGGAGCCCACCGGCGGGTTGAAGGGGACGAAGGCATCGCTCCCGAGGGGAACGGCGGCCAGGGCGGCGGTGGCGGTGCAGGGCAGGGCGCTGAGCAGGAGCGCGCGAAGGGCGAGGCGGTACACGGCTTTCTGGTCGGCACGGGAAAGGCTGATGGGAGGCTAGAGCCATCTGCCCCGCGACGCCCGCCCTGCGATGGCCAGCTCCCCGACCTCCAGCGCCCTGCCCGCCACCACGGATTCCCTGGTGATCGGTGACCGCCGGTTCAGCAGCCGCCTGATGACGGGAACCGGCAAGTACCCCAGCCTCGAGGCCATGCAGGCCAGCATCGCCGCCAGCGGCTGCGACATCGTCACCGTGGCGGTGCGACGGGTGCAGACCCAGGCCGATGGCCATGTGGGCCTGATGGAGGCGATCGACTGGCAGCGCATCTGGATGCTGCCCAACACCGCCGGCTGCGCCACCGCTGAGGAGGCCATCCGGGTGGCCCGGCTGGGGCGGGAGCTGGCCAAGCTGGCCGGCCAGGAAGACAACACCTTCATCAAGCTGGAGGTGATCCCCGACACGCGGCACCTGCTGCCCGATCCGATCGGCACCCTGGAGGCCGCCGAACAGCTGGTGAAGGAGGGCTTCACCGTGCTGCCCTACATCAATGCCGATCCGCTGCTGGCCAAGCGACTGGAGGAGGCGGGCTGCGCCACGGTGATGCCCCTAGGCTCGCCGATCGGCTCGGGCCAGGGCATCCGCAACGCCGCCAACATCGCCCTGATCATCGAAAACGCCAGGGTGCCGGTGGTGGTGGACGCGGGCATCGGCGTGCCCAGCGAAGCCGCCCAGGCCATGGAGATGGGAGCCGATGCCCTGCTGATCAACAGCGCCATCGCCCTGGCCGGCGATCCGGCCGCCATGGCCCGGGCCATGGGCCAGGCCTGCGAAGCGGGACGCAGCGCACACCGGGCAGGCCGGCTGCCGGCGCGGGCCGAGGCCAGCCCGAGCTCCCCCACCACCGGCCGGGTGGGCAGCGCGCCGGGCGCATGAAGATCCATGCCGGCTGGGAGTTGACCCGTGGTCGCTCCTGGCCAGGCTCCATAGGGTGACCCGAAACCCACTCCGGAACCGGCATGCAGGTCACCGAAGAAGACGGCGGCAAGCTCAACGCCTTTGCCCGTGAACCGCGGATGGTGGTGATGGAGAAGGGAGAGCGGGCCAGCCTGGCGAGCCCCACCCTTCTGATCGGCGGCGGTGTGCTCGTGCTGCTGATGGTGGCCGTGGCCGCCGGGATCAGCCACTAGGGTCCCGGGGCTGAGGAGCCGAACGCCTGTAGTAGCTTGCGTCCCGGAGCCTGGACGCGACCTGCTGATGTTCAGGATGTTCGGAATGGGGTTGCGGCAATGAAGATCTTCGTTCTGGGTGGCGACGGCTTCTGCGGTTGGCCCTGCGCGACGAACCTGGCGGATGCCGGCCACGACGTGCTGATCGTCGACAATCTCAGCCGGCGCAAGATCGACATCGACCTGGGCGTCGAATCGCTCACCCCGATCGCCACCATCAGCGACCGCCTCAAGGCCTGGGAGCAGGTGGGTGGAAAGGCCATGCGGTTCGAGCATCTCGATATCGCCAGGGAATACGACCGGCTGCTCGAACTGCTGCGCTGCGAGCGTCCCGATGCGGTGGTGCACTTCGCCGAGCAGCGGGCCGCTCCCTACTCCATGAAGAGCAGCGCCACCAAGCGCTACACCGTCGACAACAACGTCAACGGCACCCATAACCTCCTGGCCGCCATCGTGGAGAGCGGTCTGGACGTGCACATCGTGCACCTGGGGACCATGGGGGTGTACGGCTATGGATCCCACCGTGGCGCCACCATCCCCGAGGGCTATCTCACGGTGGAAGTGCCCCAGCCGGACGGCAGCCGCTTCACGGAGAAGATCCTGCACCCGGCCGACCCAGGCAGCGTGTATCACATGACCAAGACGCTGGATCAGCTGCTTTTCTATTACTACAACAAGAACGACGGCATCCGGGTCACCGATCTGCACCAGGGGATCGTGTGGGGCACCAACACCGCCCTCACCGAAAAGGATCCCCGCCTCACCAACCGCTTCGACTACGACGGCGATTACGGCACGGTGCTCAACCGCTTCCTGATGCAGGCGGCGATCGGCTATCCCCTCAGCGTGCACGGCACCGGCGGCCAGACCCGGGCTTTCATCCACATCCGTGACTCGGTGAAGTGCGTGCAGCTGGCCCTGGAGCACCCGCCCACCGCCGGCGAGAAGGTGAAGATCTTCAACCAGATGACCGAGAGCCACCAGGTGGGCGAACTGGCGGAGAAGGTGGCCCAGCTCACCGGTGCCCAGATCAACTACCTGCCCAATCCACGCAAGGAGGCGATCGAGAACGACCTGATCGTCGACAACCGCTGCTTCATCGAGCTGGGCCTCAAGCCCACCACCCTCGATGACGGCCTGATGGCGGAGGTGGTGGATGTGGCCCGCCGCTGGGCTGACCGTTGCGATCGCAGCCGCATCCCCTGCGTGTCCGCCTGGACCAGCAAGCAGGCCGAAGCCATTCAGGCCGTCTGAGACCCGCCCGCCGTCCCCACTCCTTGAAGATCGCCTTCTTCACCGAGACCTTCCTGCCGAAGGTCGACGGGATCGTCACCCGACTGACGAAAACCGTGCAACACCTGGTGGCTGCCGGTGACGAGGTGCTGGTGTTCTGCCCGGAGGGAGCGCCGGATGTCTACATGGGCGCCCGGGTCGTCGGCGTGCCCGCCATGCCCCTGCCCCTCTATCCGGAACTGAAGCTGGCCCTACCCCGGCCGGCGGTGGCCGAAGCCCTCGACCACTTCCAGCCCGACCTGGTGCACGTGGTGAACCCGGCCGTGCTGGGCCTGGGCGGGATCTGGCTGGCCAAGACCAAGGGCTACCCGTTGGTGGCGAGCTATCACACCCACCTGCCCAAGTACCTGGAGCACTACGGGATGGGCATGCTGGAGCCCCTGCTCTGGGAGCTGCTCAAGGCCGCCCACAACCAGGCCAGGCTCAATCTCTGCACCTCCACGGCGATGGTGCAGGAGCTGAGCGAGAAGGGCATTCAGCACACGGATCTGTGGCAGCGGGGCGTGGACACCGACCTGTTCCGGCCAGAGCTGCGCAGTGATCCCATGCGCCAGCGGATGCTGGGGGGCCACAGCGACACGGGCAAATTGCTGCTCTACATCGGCCGGCTCTCGGCCGAGAAGCAGATCGAGCGGATCCGGCCCGTGCTGGAAGCCATCCCCGATGCCCGTCTCGCCCTGGTGGGCGACGGTCCCCACCGCCAGCAGCTGGAGAACCATTTCCGGGGTCTGCCGGCCACCTTCGTGGGCTATCTGGCCGGGGAAGAGCTCGCCAGTGCCTATGCCAGCGGTGATGCCTTCGTCTTTCCCTCCAGCACCGAAACCCTGGGGTTGGTGCTGCTCGAGGCGATGGCCGCCGGCTGCCCGGTGGTGGGGGCCCGGCGAGGCGGCATCCCCGACATCGTCACCGACGGCGTGAACGGCTGTCTCTATGAACCGGATGGCAGCGATGGAGGAGCCGCCAGTCTCACGGCCGCGGTGGAGCGACTGCTGGGCGACCCCCAGGAGCGGCAGGCCCTGCGGCAGGCCGCGCGCTCGGAGGCGGAGCAATGGGGCTGGGCAGGCGCGACGGCACAGCTGCAGCGCTACTACAGCGCCGTGCTGAGCGCGGGTCGGCCCGCCCTCGTCGCCTGAGGAGCCGGCGGGGCCGCCGGGGCCGGAAGCCAGGCCAACCCGGTCCCATCTCGCCGCTCACTTCTCGCTGCGGAGATCGCCGCGGAACCAGGTTCTCATCAGCTGCCTGGCCATCGGGGCGGCCACCGTGCCGCCGTAGCCGCCCGAGTTCTCCCCGAAGGCAATGACCACCAGGGTGGGCTTGTCGGCAGAGGCGTAGCCGCCGAACCAGGCGTGCACGGCACGCGGTGGATCCTCTGCGGTGCCGGTCTTGCCCGCCGCCGGGGGCAGGGCGGGATCGTTCAGGGCCCTGGCCGTACCCTCCTGCACCGCCCGCCGCAGCCCCTGGCCCACGGTCTTGAGGGTCTCGGGCCGGAAGCCAATCCACACCCGCTCGGGCTTGCGCTCCACCAGGTGGGGAGTGACCAGCCAGCCCCCATTGGCCACGACCGCGTACATGCGCGCCATCTGCAGGGGGGTGACCAGCACCGCACCCTGGCCGATGGAGGCGGTGATCGTGTCGACCGGCGTCCACGGTTCGCCCAGCACCGACTTCTTCCAGGCCGGATCAC
>VGPU01000093.1 GCA_016882525.1 Cyanobacteria bacterium M_surface_10_m2_119
GCTATGAAGCGGCTGCCCTGCTCAACGCCTGCCTCGACCGCGTCACCGAGGTCACCGACGAGCTCAAGCGCCTGATGGCCGAGTTCGAGAAGGAACTCGCCGTGCTCAAGGGCCGCGTGGATGGCCTCGAGGCCAAGGTGGGCGAGCTGGAGGCCAACCAGTTCTCCACCACCACCAAGCTGTCCGGCTTGGCCACGTTCGTGGTGGGTGGGGTGAGCAACAACCCTGCCGGTGAACAGGTCACGTTCAACTACGACGTGCAGCTCAACCTTGACACCAGCTTCACGGGCAAGGATCTGCTGCGCACCGTGCTGCGGGCCGGCAACTTTGACGGCGATGGCAATGCCTTCGGTGGCGGTCTTTCCACCCTGGAGATCGCCTTTCAGGAAGAAGGTGGCCCCGATCGGGTGGGGATCGACAAGCTCTTTTACCAGGTCCCGATTGGCAGCCAGTTAACAGCCACCCTGGGAGCGCGGGTGGGCCAGGAGGACATGCTCGCCCTCTGGCCCAGCGCCTACCCCAGCGACACCATCCTCAACGTGCTCACCCTCAACGGGGCACCGCTGGCTTACAACAAGAACCTCGGCCCGGGGGTGGGCCTCTGGTGGCAAGCCAATGGCTGGAGTGTGAGCGCCAACTACGTCGCCGCCAATGGCGCCGACTCCTCCCAGGGGCTGTTCACCAGTGATTCCGCCGCCACCAGCACCGTGCAGCTGGGCTATGGCCAGGAGAACTGGGGCATTGCCGCCATCTACTCCTTCATCGATGGCGGGGTGGGCGTGCCGGGGGCCACACCCTTCGTCACCCGCCAGATCGAGGAGGAGGGCGCGCGCAGCAATGCCTTCGGCCTCAGCGGTTTCTGGCAGCCGACGGCAAGCGGCTGGATTCCCTCGATCAGCGCCGGCTACGGCATCACCAGCAGCAGCCGGGGCGATCTGCGCACCAGCCAGTCGTGGATGGTGGGCCTGCAATGGAGCGATGTGTTTGCCAAAGGCAACGGCTTCGGCATGGGCGTGGGCCAACCCGCCTACGCCAGCGCCACCCGCAACGGCGCCGCCGGCGAGCAGGGCGTCTGGGCCTGGGAGTGGTGGTACCAGTGGCAGGTCACCGATGCGATCGCCGTGACGCCGGCGATCTTTGTTCTCCACAACCCCGGCGGCCGTGAGGGTGGCCAAGACCAGGTCGGAGCTCTGCTGAAAACCAGCTTTCGCTTCTGAGCAACCGAGCCTGGGCCGCCGCTGCTCAGGGGGCCAGCCGCTCGATGATCCAATCCACCGCACCGGCTGCCCCCTGTTCCGGCGTTTCCCCCTCAGTTGCGGTCTGGGGGTTGCGCCGGTAGCGGAAGCGATCATGCAGGCGGTTCTCGCCCCCCTGCCAGAACTCCACTTCCTCCGGCACCACCCGATAGCCTCCCCAGCCCCGGGGCAGGGGCACCTCCCCGTCGGCGAAGCGCTGCCGGAGCTGCTGCCACTGCATCTCCAGCACCTGGCGGGAGCTGATCACGCTGCTCTGCTGCGACACCCAGGCACCGAGGCGACTGCCGAACGGGCGCGACAGGAAATAGGCCAGCGAGTCGGTCGTCGAGATCCGGGTGGCCCTCCCCAGAATCCCCACCTGCCGCTCCAGCCCATACCAGGGAAACAGCAAGCTCACCTGGGCGGTGGCATCGATCTCCTGGGCCTTGCGGCTGGCGTAGTTGGTGAAGAACACGAACCCCCGCTGATCAAAGGCCTTGAGCAGCACCGTGCGGCTGCTGGGGCGCCGGCCGTTGCTGGTGGACAGCACCATGGCGTTGGGCTCCAGCAGCTCAGCGTTGCGGGCCTGCTCGAACCAGTGGCGGAACTGCTCGACGGGGTCGTCGTGCAGGTCGGCCCGGCGCAGACCGCCGAGGCGGTAATCGCGACGCAACTGGGCCAGATCGTCAGGGGTCATGGCGGGAATCGACCGGCTTCCAGGCGAGCACCTCCACCACCAGACGCCCCGCCCTCAGGCTGCGCCGGTGGCCGCACTCAGCCCCCCCTTCACGTGGGCCAGGGCCGTGCCCTCGAGGAACTGCTGATCCAGCAGGAGCAACGCAGCACTGTTGTCGCCGGCGAGGCGCAGCCGCTTGCAGACAAAGCGGGCTTCAGCCTCCTCCTGGAGCTGTTCAGCCACGAACCAGTCGAGCATGGCGGTGGCACTGCGCTCCCCCACTTGCTCCGCCATGGTGTAGAGGCGATTGATGGAGGCCGTCACCCCCCGCTCCATGTCGTAGATCTGATCGAAGAGCTTCTGCACCGAGGGCCAGCTGCGCTGGGGGGCCTCCACGGTGGGCAGCTCCACCTGCTCGTCACTGTCGACCAGATAGGCGATCATGCGCGCGGCATGGGTCCGCTCCTCCTGGCTCTTGTCGAGCATGTAGGTGGAGAAGCCAGCCAGGTCTTTCTCCCGCAGCCAGATCGACATCGCCAGATAGGTGTGGCTGGCCTGGAACTCAGCTGCCAGATGCTGGTTGATGGCACTGGTGAGCTCTTTCATTCAGATCCAAGGGAAACCGCTCGCCTCCCCGCTATAGCCGGTGACGGCCCTTCCGTCACCGGCCATGGCGCGGAAGGGCACCCCGGCCGGTGCGATCGGTTGCATCCCCCGGTGATCCCGGAGGCAGGGCCCGGGCGACGGCGCGCTCAGCATGGCCGCAGACCCTGAACCCCAGAGCGATGATCCGCCTGCGAGGAGACCGCGCCAGCCTGCTGGCTGCGCTGCTGGCCCATTGGAGCGAACAGCAACTGCACCTGCCGCCAGCCCCATCCCTGAGGCACTGGTTGCCCAGGGCTCACTGCGCGATGCCCCGCAGCACGAGACCGTCGGCGCCATCCCGGGAATGACGAACTCCAGATCGCCCGCCTTCCCCAGGGACCCCACTGCTGCATGAAAACCGCGGAGCGGAGCTCCGCCGCAACGATTGCCTGCGCGGCCGTCGCCAGAGCCCCGAAAGCCCCACGCAATGGCGGCAGGGCGTCACGGTGGAGCGGCTGCCATGAGCCATCTGCGCGACATCATGCGGCGACTGGCGGCCAACCGCAGCGACCGGGCAGCACCAACGCCGCCACCACCGACAGCCCCGGATCTGGCGAGCTACCGGCAGCGATTGCGGTCCTGCTCCAAGCCGATGCTCGACTACGAGTGGACCTGGCTGCACCAGTCGCTCGAACTGGACCACCCCTGCCTCCAGGCCGTTGAGGAGGAATGCCAGGAGCGTGGGCTCACGCCGATGCGCCACCCTCTCGCCGTGGCCATGGGTGAGCACGCCTGGGAGGTGAGCAATGCGGCGATCCGCACCAGCTGGGGGTTCGACGGGCAGCCGGCATGACTCGCCTGCTGCTCCAGGCAGCAGTGGCGCTGCTGCTGATCACCATCCCTCTGGCTGCGGAGGCGACGGCGAAGGAGGGGCCCGTCTGCCTGGGCAAGCAGGGCGGGCGGCCCTGGCGGGTGGGGATCGTGCCCCAGCTGCCGCCCCGGGAGATCGTCTCCACCTGGACCCCGGTGCTCCAGGAGGTGGGCCACCGCGCGGGCCAGTGCCTGGTGCTGGTGATCGCCCCCTCCATCCCCGCCTTCGAGCAGCAGCTGCGTGCCGGCACGGTCGACTTTGCCTTCCTGAATCCCTACCACCAGTTGATGGCCCAGCGCTGGCGTGGCTTCGTCCCCCTGGTGCGCGACGGCCAGGCCCCCCTGGAGGGAATCCTGGTGGTGCGCAGGGACAGCCCGGTGCGCCGGGTGTCCGACCTCAACGGCGCCACGGTCTCCTTTCCGGCTCCCAATGCGTTTTGCCGCCTCGCTGCTGCCCCGGGCCCTGCTCGCCCGCGATGGCATCCGCATCACCCCCAGCTACGTGCGCACCCACTCCAATGTGTACCGGGCGGTGATCCTGGGGAGCAGCAAGGCCGGCGGTGGCGTGAACAACACCCTGCAGCGCGAACGGCCGGAGGTGCGCCAGGAGCTGCGGGTGCTCTGGCGCACGCCCCCCTTCCCGGCCCATCCCTTCTCCGCAGCAGCCTCGGTGCCGGCGGCCGTGCGCCAATCCGTGCAGGCGGGCTTTCTCGAACTCGGCCGCACCCCCCACGGCCGCCAACTGCTCGCCAAGGTGCAGTTGCCGAAGGTGGTGAAGGCCGACCACGGTCGCGATTACGCCCCGCTCGCCGCCCTCGGGCTCGAGCGGTTTGTGGTGAAGAGCGATGAGTGACACCACCCCCCCGCCCGTGCAGAGGCGACTGCCGACCGGCGTGCTGCTCGCCAGCTTGAGCGTGCTCACCGGCCTGGTGATCGGCGGCGCCTACTACCAACAATCCCGGCAGCTCATCGAGCAGTCGCAGGAACGGGCGCGGACCGGCCTGGCCCGGGGCCTGGTGGTGGCGCTGGCGGACCAGCTGGTGCTCACCGACTACGCCGGCATGGAATCCCGCCTGCAGCAGGCCATGGCTGATCCATCCCTGGCGTCGGCGGTGGTCACCGACCCCAGCGGCAAGGTGCTGGTGCATCTGCAACAGGAGCGGCCGGAAGCGGAACCAACCCTGCAGTTCGAGCCGGCACGTCTCGCCCCGCCCACGACCATGCCGGCCGATCACGGGCGCAGCGGATCGATCTCCACGCGCTGGACCGCCATCGATGCCGGACTGGAGCCGCTGGGCTGGCTGCAGCTGCGCACCTGGTCGACCAGCACAGACGCTGTACTGACCCTGCTGGGGCAGCAATACCTGGTGCTGGGCACCTTGGCGGCGGCCCTGCTCGGAACGCTGGTGGTGAGTGCCCAGCGACAGCTCCGCCAGCGGGAACAGCTGCTGCTGCAGGAAAATGCCGACCTCGAACACACGGCCCTTAGGAGTTTGCTG
>VGPU01000094.1 GCA_016882525.1 Cyanobacteria bacterium M_surface_10_m2_119
AGGCCTGCTCCCAGGCGCCGTGACGCGTCAGCTGCCGAATGGAGTCGCGCAGGAAGGCCGTCTGCTGCCGGTCCAGGGCCTGCGCCCCAGCGGGAATCAGCGACGCTGGGGCAGAGCGAATGGGACGCCACGAGCGGAACGCCAGGGCTGACCATGGCCAGGCACCGGCAGACAACAAGCGCCTCACTCGGCCCCCCTCCGTTGATAGGCCTCGAGATCGGCGACACAGCAGGCCAGCGGTGAGGCGCCGGCTGCCACCTGGCGGTACCAGCCGGCGGTGCGGGCGACGGTGGTGGCGAAGTCCCAGCGGGGCTGCCAGCCGAGACGCGAGACGGCCTTGTCGATCACCAGATGGAGCAGGCCGGCCTCATGGGGGGCATGGGGATCGCTGTGGTCGTGCCACTGGCCCGGCCAATGGTGGTGAAGGGCCTCCACCAGCTCGGCCACGGGCCGGTTGGCCTCGAGCTGGGGGCCGAAATTCCAGGCTTCGGCATGGGCGGCGGGATCGGCCGCCAGCGCTTCGGCGAGCTGGAGATAGCCCGAGAGGGGCTCGAGCACGTGCTGCCAGGGGCGGGTGGCGCGGGGGTTGCGCAGGGTGAGCGGCGCTCCGGCCGCGCAGGCACGCATGGCATCGGGCACGATCCGATCGGCGGCCCAGTCGCCGCCGCCGATCACATTGCCGGCACGGGCGGTGGCGATGGCCAGATGGGGGGTCTGGTGGGGGGCGGTGCCACAGAAACTGGCACGCCAGGAGGCGATGGCCAGCTCGGCGCCGGCCTTGCTGGCGCTGTAGGGGTCGTGCCCGCCGAGGCGATCCGTCTCGCGGTAGCCGTAGCACCACTCGCGATTGGCATACACCTTGTCGGTGGTGACCAGTACCACCGCGCAAGGGTGCTCCAGGGGCCTGAGGGCCTCCAGCAGATGCAAGCTGCCCTGCACATTGGTGGCCCAGGTGCCGAGGGGATCGGCGTAGCTGCGGCGCACCAGCGGCTGCGCCGCCAGATGCAGGACCACCTCCGGGTCGGCCGCCGCCACCAGCACTGCCAGACCCTCGGCGTCGCGGATGTCGAGGCGGTGGTCGTGCAGCTCGCCCGGCAGTCCGGCCGCCGCCAGATCGAGGGCGTCAAACAGGTTGGGGCTGGTGTCGGGATCAAGGGCGACCCCGGTGACGCGGGCCCCGAGGTGCAGCAGCCAGAGGCTGAGCCAGCTGCCCTTGAAACCGGTGTGGCCTGTGACCAGCACGCGGCGTCCCGCCCAGAAGGCGGGATCCAGTGGGCTGGGGGAAGGGGCCAGCATCAGCTCCAGAGCTTCCAGGGCGCCTGGCCACTCTCCCAGAGCTCCTCCAGGCGGGTGCGCTCGCGCAGAGTGTCCATCGACTGCCAGAAGCCGTGGTGCCGGTAGGCGGACAGCTGGCCGCGACGGGCGAGCTCGGAGAGCACATCGGCCTCGAACAGGCAGGCATCGGAGTGGATCAGGTCGCACACCGAGGGCTCGAGCACCAGGAAGCCACCGTTGATCCAGGCCTGCTCGCCATCGGCCTTCTCCTGGAAGTTGCCCACGCGATCGCCCTCGAGGTGCAGGGCGCCGTAGCGGCCGGGGGGCTGCACGGCGGTGAGGGTGGCCTGCAGGCCCTGGGCGCGGTGGTGGGCAATCAGGGCCGCCATGTCGACGTTCGCCACGCCATCGCCGTAGGTGAAGCAAAAGGGCTCGTCGTCGAGATAGGAACGCACCCGCCCCAGACGCCCCCCGGTTTCCGTCTTGTCTCCGGTGTCGATCAGGGTGACCTTCCAGGGCTCGGTGGTGCGCTGATGCACCTCCATGTGATTGCCCACGTCCATGTGGAACGTCACATCACTGGTGTGAAGAAAGTAATTGGCAAAATACTCCTTAATCATGTAGCCCTTGTAGCCACAGCACACGATGAAATCGTTGATGCCGAAGGAGCTGTAGATCTTGAGAATGTGCCAGAGAATCGGCAACCCCCCCACCTCCACCAAGGGCTTGGGGCGTACCACGGTTTCTTCCGCCAATCGGGTGCCTCGACCACCGGCGAGAATGACGGCTTTCAACGGTCTGGCATCTCAAAAGTTGGTCCTGAAGCTAGCAGGGATCTCCGGCCGGATCCCCGCTCAGATGGGCACGAATCATGCTGGCCACACGAGCATCGGCCTGGTTGGCGACCGCATACCAGGCGTCGATGTCTTGGCGGATGGGGTTGAGGCGCAACAGCTCGGTCTTGAGGAAGGGGAAGTGCAACTCCTCCAGCAGCTGGCGCCAGTGGGTATGGGTGACGTTGCCATGCTGACCCGCCAGATAGAGCGCCTCCAGGCGGAAGCCGGCATCGGTTAAGAGGCCACTCCAGCCCACCTCATAGGCACGCACCAGGTCGATCTTGTCGCTCCAGATGCCGATTTGATCCCAGAACGCCCAGAACAGGGCCGAGTGGATCACCCGTGGCCGGTAAGCCATGAAATAGCTCTGCAGATGGGAGCGGATCGCCGTGCTCTCGGTGAGGCCCACCACGTCGGCCTGGCTGGCCGCCAGCCGCCGGAACAGGTCATCGAGGCTGTGGAGAGGCCCGTAGCAGCTGTCGTTGGTGAGGATGAGCAGGGGCGCCCGCTCGATCCAGCACCGGCAGAAGGCAAGGCCGGCCTGCCAGCTGCCGAAGTCGTAGCCCTCGTTGTGGCGCACCAGCACCACCGAGCAGAGCTCGCGCAACTGGGCCAGCTGTGGGCGCCGCTGCAGGAGGGCGGGCGCCGCCGAGACAAACACCACATCCGCATGGGCCCGGTAGGCCCGGAGCTGCTCGAACACATCGGCGCGCACCTCGCCCTGGCCATCCCAGTGCACATAAATCAGCAGGGGCCGCTCTCCTGGCTGGGGCCACTGCGGGCGCACCCAGCTGTAGAGCAACCGCTCGCGGGAGAGCGCCTGGGGGCTGGGGGGCGGCGCCAGGGGCTCGAAGCGATGGGAGGCCGGCCCCAGAATGCGGTGATAGAGGGGGTCCCCCGCCTGAAAGCGCTGGGGGTAGCGGCGGCGCAGGGCCCCAGATTCGCGCGCCAGGCGGTTGCGCTTTTCACCAGCGATGTCATCGCCGCGGCTTTTCGATTCGGCGTGGATGATCCGCGGCTCGGGGGTCACGATCACCGCACGCCCCTCGGCCGTGAGGCGCCAGCAGAGGTCCACGTCGTTGTAGGCCACCACGAAGGATTCATCGAAGCCGCCCAGGCGATCGAAATCGGCCGTTCGCATCAGCAGGCAGGCCGCCGTGGCAGCAGACCACTGCTCCGGCAGCTCCAGCGCCGCAAACGGCTCAGTGGCAACTCCAGGCCGTAAGCCCTTGCCCGGGGAGAGGATGTCGTGGGGCTGACGCGGGGCCGCGGCCAGGCCGTGATGTTGGATGGTGCCGTCTTCAAACAGCAGGCGGGCACTCACAGCCCCGGTGCTGGCCAAGGCGAAGGGATCGAGCAGGGCCTCGATCGGCCAGGGCGACGCGAAGCGGATGTCGTTGTTGAGGAAGAGCAGAAAGCTGCCGCTGCAGTGCTGGCGGGCCCGGTTGTTGAGCGCCGCAAAGTTGAAGGGGCTGTCGTCGCGCAGCCCGATCAGCGGCAGTCCCCGCTCGGCCGCCAGAGGGGCCAGCTCCGCCGCCAGAGCGATCGCTTCAGGCTCGGTGCTGCCGTTGTCGACCAACACCAGCTCAAGGGGCGTGGGGCCGGCCTGCTCCAGCAGGCTGAGCACGCACTGGCGGGTGAGCCGAGCCTGATCCCGGAAGGGAATGATCACTGACACCCGCGCGCTGGAGCCGGGGGCGTAGCGCAGCAGCACACTGCCCTGGCGGGGCCCCGGCTGCAGGCGGCCACCTGGGGCCAGCCAGGCCGGGGCCCGGCGCTGGCTCAGCCGCTCGATCTCCAGCAGTTGGTCGGCGGTGAAGAGCTGACGCTGGGCAGGTGTGCTGATCGGCAGCAGGGTGGGGTTGGACTGGGGCTCGCGGCGCAGCAGGGCCTGGGGCAGCACCTCGATGGCGCCGCCCTGCTCCAGCCACTGCAAACCCAGATCCCGCAGCAGGGCATGGAGGGAGCCGTAGCGGGGCTGAAGATCGAGGGCCGCCAGGTGCTCGGCGGGCAGGGCGACCAGGCCAGGCAGGTGGCCGCGGCTGAGGAGCCGGAAAGGGGTGGGCGCCGCGGCGAACTGGCGCTGGCCGATCCGCCGCGGCTCGGTGCACCAGAGCAGTTCCTCATCGCTGCAGAGCAGCAGGTCCGGCCGCCAGGCCAGCACAGCCTCCAGGTGCCGCCAGGCCGCGGGTGCGAGCTCATCGGCGGCGCCGATGAAGGCCAGAACGGTGCGTCCATCGGCCGCTGCAGCCAGCGCGGCCCGTGGTGGGTCGTAGAGCGGCCACACCAGCGCCCGGGAGAAGCCCGTACGCACAGCCTGGGCGTCGGCCCGCTGTTGCAGAACGGCAAGACCATGGGCGTCCAAGTGCGCCTGCGTGGCCGCCAGCACCAGGGTGCCGGACAGCTGCCGCGGTCGCCGGGGCTCCAGCGGGCGCGGCAGCAGCCCCGGGTCGATGCGCGGCTTGATCGAGGGCGGTG
>VGPU01000095.1 GCA_016882525.1 Cyanobacteria bacterium M_surface_10_m2_119
CGATGCGGGTCACGTCGCCTTGCATCACCACGTTGCTGCCCTCGGGGTCCACCCGCAGCCGGCGCAGCTGGGTCTGCAGCTGCTGCAGGTTGCAGGGCACGCCGTCGGCGCTGAAGCTGCTGGCGTAGGTGCCGCCCGGGGCCACCCGCAGCCGGCGGCTCACCGTCCACTCGGTCTGTCCGGGGCGGATCCAGGGGCCCTCGGCCGGAGCTTCCAGGCCGGCTTCCGCCTCATCGGGTTGCCAGTCGCGCAGGTCGAAGCGCACGCTCACCGAGGTCTCGGCGGCCTTGCCTGCCCGCAGCATGGCGCTGTTGATCAGGTCGGGGAGGCGGTCGGCCCGCATGCCGCGGCTGCTGGCCAGGCCCAGGCAGAACAGCACCGCATCGAGGATGTTGCTCTTGCCGGACCCGTTCGGGCCGGTGACCACCGTGAAGCCCTCCTCCAGTGGGATCGTCATCGATCCACCGAAGGACTTGAACTGATGCAGCTCGACCTGATTGATGTGAACCAACAGGCCCGTGCGCCGAGCAGCCGAAATGTAGCGGAGGGTTCCGGAAGCTCAAGCCCATTCCTAGCTTGAGCCCAGAACCGCTTCATCGGCCCCCAGCGGGGTCGGACCTCCCTCGCGTCGACCCATGTCCGCCGACCCATCTCCCACCGGCCACACCGCCACGGTCTCCTCTGCACCTGGCCCTTCTGCAGTTCCGCTGACCGAGTCCGCTGACCCCCAGGGGGCGGGCAGGCCGGCTCCCGGATCCTTCCGCGAGCGCTTTGACAGCCTGCTTCCGGAGATCCAGCGGCAGTGGCCGGAGGTGGCGCGCCACACCCTCGAGGCCACCCGGGGCAGTTTCGATGAGCTCGCGCATACCCTGGCCGGTCACAGCGGCCGCACGGTCACGGCGGTGAAGCAGCAGCTGCTGGAGCTGGCCGAGGCCGCTGGCGACCAGACCGGTCGCCTGGCCGACCAGTTGCAGCCCCTGGAGGCCCAGCTGGAGTCTCTGCTGGATGAGCTCAACGCCACCCTGCGTCCGCGGATCGAGAAGCCGGTACGGGAGCGGCCGCTGATGGCCGTCGGCATTGCGGCCGGTGTGGGCGTGGTGCTGGGGCTCCTGCTGGCTTCGGGCCGGCGTTCGGCATGAGTGAGAGCAGTGGCGCCAGCGAGCGTCGGCGCCGCCTGCCCCTGGAGGCGGCTTCACGGGTGACCGGGCTGGTGAGCTCGGTGCTGGATCTGCACGTGCGCATCGCCCTCAAGGAGGCGGACCGGGAGAAGCGCCGGTTGATCGGCGGCGTGGTGCTGCTGGCGGGCGGCCTGTGCCTGTTGCTGCTGGCGCTCGTGGCCGGTGAGCTGGCCCTGGTGCTCTGGCTGGTCATGGCCAGGGGCTGGAGCTGGCTGCAGGCGGCGGCTGCCGCCACCCTGCTCAACCTGGTGCTCAGCGGGTTGATGCTGCGCATCGGCGGCCAGCTCACCAAGGGCCCCTATCTGCCCGAGACCATGGCCGGCCTCACGAAGACAACCCGGGCGCTGGTGGGGCGTTGAGCCAGCGGCACAGGGGTGGCAGGGAGAGTCCCTGAATCAGCAGGTTGAGCATCACCACGATGAACACGATGCTCTGGGCGTTGTGGGCCAGGGGGGTGGCCAGACCGGGGTCGAGGCCCCGCAGCCCCGGGATGGTGGTGGCCACGTTGAACGACAGGGCCAGGGGAACCGCTCCCCGCAGGCCACACCAGCTGATCAGGGCCGACTCCCGCCGACGGAACGGTGAGAGGGTCTGGAAGCAGGCCACGCTCAGGGGACGGGCCACCAGCATCAACAGCGCGGCGGCGGCGATGCCCACCGGCAGGGAGGGCAGCAGGTCGAGCGGATTCACCAGCAGGCCGAAGAGCAGGAAAATGCTGATCTCCGTCATGGTGTTGAACGGCAGCAGCACCTCCTGAATCGTTTCGTGGTTGATCTGGCTGTCGTGATAGTGGAGGTTGGCCATGAACACCCCGGTCACATAGACAGCCACGTAGCCGGAGCCGCCCAGAAAGTGGGCAACCCCGTAGTCGATGAAGGCAATCGACATCGCCACGATCAGAAGCTGTTCGGTGCTCGCGACGAAGTGATCGATCACCAGCTTGGCTCCATAGCCGAAGGCGATCCCCACCAGGAGCCCGGCCCCCAGCTTCTGCAGCAGATCGCTGGCTCCCCCGAGGGCCAGCTGGGGCCAGGGGTCGGCGCCACCCCCCTGGCTGAACAGGCTGAGCACGATGCTGTACACGATCAGGGCGGCTGGATCGTTCACCGACGACTCGAACTCCAGCAGGTGGCGCACCCGATCGGGAACGCGTCGCTGCACCTGGCGCAGCACGCTCAGGGTGGCGCCCGCATCGGTGGAACCGAGACAGGCCGCGATCAGGAAGGCCGCCCCGATGGGCATCGTCGTGCCGCTTGCCGCCGCCAGGGTGTCACCGGTGGCCGAGGCGATCCAATAAATCGCCGCTCCCAGCACCAGGGTTGAGATGGCCACGCCGCCGATCGCCAGCATCAGGCCGTATTCCAGAAAGCCGCGAATCGACTGCAGATCGGTCTTCAGGCCGGCATAGAAGAGCAGCAGGGCCAGGGCGAACACGTGGATCTTCTCCACTTCGGCATGGCCCACATCCAGCACGTGGATGTTGATGAGCAGCCCGAGCACCAGCACGCCGAGAATGGCCGGAAGACCGAGTCGGATCGAGAACCGGCTGATGATCAACGTTCCCAGAAACACGGTGCCGATGAACAGCACCTGGGCCTCCAGGGGGACGGACCCCAGGGCGGGAGCTGTCGCTGGGCCCGTGGCGAGCAGCAGGGTGTCGCTCAGGGATGGCATCTGGGGAGCCGGCCTTTGGCGTCATTGTGGGCGGAGGCCGTCGGCTGTCGCTCAGCGGATCGTGTAGTGCAGCCAGCGGCAGTCGATGCCGCCATTGCTCACGGGCAGGCGTCGGCTGGCTTTCATCCGCAGGGCGCCGCTGAGCTTCGGGTTGCCGCTGAGCAGCCAGAGATCCCAGCCGCTGCAGCGCTCCTTGAGCAGCGCCCCCAGATCGCTGTACAGGGTCTCCAAGGCGTCGAGCTCGCCGATGCGCTCCCCGTAGGGCGGGTTGCACACCACCACCCCAGGGCCGGCGGGGGGCTGGAAGGTGCGCAGGTCGCCGGTCTCGATGCGCACCATCTCGCCCACCCCAGCGGCCGCGGCATTGGCGCGGGCCTGCTCGGCCACCTGCGGGTCCAGCTCCCGGCCGACGATGGGCGCCAGTGGACGGCCCTTGGCCCAGAGCGGCGGTGATGCCTGGGCCGCGGCCTCGGATTCCCGCTGCCAGAGCTCGGCGTTGAAGTCGGGCCAGCGCTCCAGGGCGAAGCGGCGCCCGAGGCCGGGGGCGCGGCCCAGGGCCAGGCAGGCCGCTTCGATCAGCAGCGTGCCCGAGCCGCAGAGGGGATCGGCCAGGGGCACCTGCCCATCCCAGCCCGTGAGGCGGATCAGGCCGGCGGCCAGGTTTTCCTTGAGGGGGGCCAGGCCCATCCGTGCGCGGTAGCCCCGGCGGTGCAGGCTCTCGCCGCTGCCATCCACGCTCAGCTGGGCCTGGCCGCCCCCGAGGTGCAGATGCAACTGGAGGTCTGGGTGGTCCAGCTCCACCGAGGAGCGCCGGCCCCAGCGCTGGCGCTGCCAGTCGACCAGGGCGTTCTTCACCTGCAGGGCGCTGTAGTGGCCGTGGCTCAACCCCGGCAGGCTGCCGCTCGCATCCACCCGGAAGCTGTGCTCCGGCGGCAGCCACCGCTGCCAGTCGGCCGCGTCCTGCACGCCCGCGTAGAGGTCGTCGCGGCTCTGGCACGGGAACACGGCCAGCTGCCGCAGCAGCCGGAAGGGCAGCCGGGCCTGCAGGTGCAGCCGGTAGAAGCTGGCGGCATCCGCTTCGAAGCGCACCGCCCAGCGCAGGGGCCGCACCGCCCGGGCCCCCAGGGCGACCAATTCCTCGGCGCCGGCCTGCTCGAGGCCGGGGGGAAGCACCGCCGTGCAGGTCCAAGGGGCGGCTGCACCGTTTGGCAGCCGTTGTTCGCCGGGCTGCTGGTGTCCGCGGTGTTGCGGTTGTTCGGTCATGCCCACCCCTGCGCTCCAGCCCCGCTGCTGCCACAATGACGGAGTCCGGTCGCGTGCTGGACTAGGTGGCTCACACCAGTGTTTCGGACAGCGGTTCGATTCCGCTCAGCTCCATTCCCCCCATCCCGGGGCTGCAATGGTTTCGACGGGGCATGAGGAGGGTGACTGAAGCCTGCTCGGTCAGAGCAAACCCGTAACAGCGAACAACATCGTTCGTTTCTCCCGTCAAGCCGCCCCCGTGGCTGCCTGACATCTCTAAGGGAGATGGGGTGAGGTCAGCCTTATCACCCAAATGATCCATGGGGGCTGGAAGGCCCCTTTAAACAAGTCCCAGAGCGGAAACTCGTCGGTTACGACGGAAGCCTCCGATTCCCTCTCATCCAAATCCTCATCCAAAATTCCGACGGTTCTGGCGGGGATGGACAAGGCAGAGGCGCTTGCGTACGTCTCTCGTTTGTTTGATGCCGCG
>VGPU01000096.1 GCA_016882525.1 Cyanobacteria bacterium M_surface_10_m2_119
GCCACAGGGTCACTCCAGCGACCCAGGCGGTTGATGAAGGCATCCTTCCCATCAATCCGCACCCTGACCTGCAGGCTGCCGTTGTTGTTTCTCAGCGATGGTGGTTTCTGCACGGGGTGCCGCTGCTGCTGACACCAGGGCTACGGCTGCACCACTGACCCAGCCAAGCCAGCCATCTCGGCTTGTAGCCCTTCGTAGCCCTTGGCGGCTCTGGCAAGAAAAATCGGGGGATTTTCTGGGCGGTGGCTTGGAGGTTGGCTGGAAGGCGGCAGATTGTTACGAGATATCAAGCCCAGCTTGGGGTCGTTGAAAGAAGGGCTCGCTTCACGCAGTGGTGAATGCCGTAGCTCACATACACATAGAACCGCCCCGGCTCCCCAAACAGCGTTTCGTTGCTGGGGGAGCGGCGGCGGTAACCGTGGCAGGCGGGCTCCTCCTGGGAATACGCCTCCGTTTCCACCACCACGCCCCACAGCAACTCCCCAGTGGGTTGGCGTTTCACCAGCAGGCAGCCGATCGGCTCGGGGGCGACGACCTCGGCAGGGCGGGCGAAGAATCCGGGCTGCAACACATCCATCGCCCCAGTGGCCAGGCGCCCCACAATGGGGCGGTCATGACGGTGCGCTGCTGCAGCCATGGACTCCTCCGGATTCAATCTCGGCACCGTGCTGCTGTTCGGCAGCGGGCTGTTTGTGCTCGCCACGCTGTTTTTCGGCACCAAGGGCGGCTACTACGACACCGACGACTACGACGGCAACGGCACCGCCCACTGAGGGGGCCGCTCAGCCGCTCAGCCGCTCCGCTTCCGGGCAGTCGTCGGCCGTGAGCAGTTCTTCGCCAGGGGTGCGGCTCACATAGGAGAGGCGGGTGCTGACCGCCCCGATCGAATCCAGGCGTACGCTTTCCTCCCAGCTGTGGCTGTCGTCATCGTCCTCGGCGTCGTAGCGCAGGGTGACGAGATCACCCTCGATCTCCACCACCAGGGCCTCCTCGATCCAGCGCTGCTGGTCGCGCAGAAAGACCCAGACCGGCCGCTGTTCCGCGCAGAACTGGTAGAGCTTGCGATGCAGCATGGGCTCCGGAGCCTCGGCTCGCTGGCCAATCTTAGGCAGAGCTCTCGGCCCTGCCGCTGTTCACGATGACCCATCGGGCCGCGACCGGCCCGCCACAATCCCCCCATGCACGCCCACCCCACCGCGTCCGACCCAGCCCCCCGCCCCCCACCCCCCGGCCCAGCGGCCAACAGCGACGCGATTCGCCTGCAGCTACGCAGCTGGCCCGAGGTGGATGGGTACCTGCAGGGCTGCAAGGGCGTGATCGTGCCGCTGGGCTCCACCGAGCAGCACGGGCCCACGGGTGCGATCGGCACCGATGCGCTCACCGCCGAGGCGGTGGCCCTGGAGGTGGGGCGGCGCACCGGCGTGCTGGTCACCCCCGCCCAGGCCTTCGGCATGGCGGAACACCACCTGGGTTTCGCCGGCACCATCAGCCTGCAGCCCTCCACCCTGCTGGCCGTGATGCACGACCTGGTGCTGTCGCTGGCGCGCCACGGCTTTGAACGGATCTTTGTGATCAATGGCCACGGCGGCAACATCGCCACCAGCAAGGCCGCCTTCGCCCAGGCCTACGCCAGCGCCTCGGCCCGGGGGCTGGCGGCGGCCCCCCGCCTGCGCTGCCGGCTGGCCAACTGGTTCATGGCAGCGCCGGTGATGCAGAAGGCACGGGAGCTGTATGGCGATCGGGAGGGACAGCACGCCACCCCCAGCGAGATCGCCCTCACCCTGCACCTGGAGCCGAGCCTGATCAGCAAGCAGCGCCCCCTGGAGCCCCCCGCGCCGGCCGGCCCGATCCATGGCCCCGAGGACTTCCGCCTGCGCTATCCCGATGGACGCATGGGGTCGGACCCGTTCCTTGCCCAGCCCGACCATGGCGCGGAGCTGCTGGCCCTGGCCGCCGCGGCTCTCAGCGACGACCTGCTCCGGTTCCTGGCGGATGAAGAGGCCGGGTGAGACCACCTGGGGCCAGGCGCTAGCGTCGCGCCAACCGCCCCAGCCGGATGAGCAAGATCAGCGCCGACGACGTGCGCAAGGTGGCCCAGCTGGCCCGCCTCGACCTGCCTGAGGAGAAGATCACCACCTACACCAGCCAGCTGGAGAGGATCCTCGACTACGTCGCCCACCTGGAAGCGGTGGACACCGAGGGCGTGCCGCCGACCACCCGGGCCGTGGAGGTGGTGAATGTGACCCGCAGAGACCAGGTGGAGGCAACGCCGGTGCGCGAGAAGCTGCTCAACCAGGCTCCCCAGCGCGAGGGAGACTTCTTCCGGGTGCCCCGCATCCTGGGCGAAAGCAGCTGATCAGCGCACGGGTGAGACGGCGGTGCGGTGCAGCAGCTCCAGCACGCGCCGCCGGGCATGGCGGGTGGGCATCAGGGCCGCGAGAGGACGCAACTTGCTGCGGCGTTTCCTGTGGCTGCGCACCCCAAGAAGAATGTCGTAGAGGAAGTTCAATCCATCGCTGCGCGACTCGAACAGGCCGAGGCGCTGAGGCGATCCCTTGGCGTCGAGCAGGTGCTTGGTGGCCCGATAGGCCTGTTGGTACTCAAACCAGGGAATCGATGGCCAGAGATGATGCACGAGGTGATAGTTCTGACCCATGATCAACCAGTTCATCAGCCGCCCTGAATAGACACGGGCGTTGTGCCAGCGATTGCGTGACTGAAAGGGCCGGTGGGGCAGGTAATCGAAGAACAGCCCGAGGGTGACACCCACCATCAGGGCCGGCGCAAACCAGCAATTGAAGATGAATTGCAGAAATCCATACTTTGCTGCAGCGATCACGATGGCCGCGAAGATCCCCCGGGCGATTCCCCACTCCAGCAGTTCATAGCGGCGCCAGAGCCGACGCCTGAAGAAGAAGACCTCGTGATAGAAAAAGCGCGGAGCGATCAACCACAGCGGCCCGAACGTGCTGACGATGTGGTCGGGATCGTGCTTTGGATCGTTGACATGGGCGTGGTGCTGAAGGTGCACCCGCGTGAACACCGGAAAACTGAAACCCAGCAGCAGGGCCGCCCCATGGCCCATCACCGCGTTCCAGAAGCGGCTGGGGTGGGCCGCGTTGTGGCAGGCGTCATGGATGACGGTGCCCTCGAGATGCAGGGCGAGAAAGCCGGTGAGCAGCAGCACAGGCAGGGGCCACTGCCCCACGAACCAGCCCCAGATCGTGAGCCCGGCCAGGGCGAAGCCGCCGAGGAAGAGCCCCACGGTGGGATTCCAGGGTCCGGGGGGATCCAGAAACTCGCGCGGCACCGACCGGGTGGGGGCCTGGGGCTGTGGCGCGGGAGCCGAGCGCGACAGAACTGCAGCCGAAGCCTGGGACATGGACGCCTGGAACCCGGAGGGAGAACCCCGGTGGTGGGAGTCCTGCAACTTAGGCAAGGGCCAAGGGAGAGCGAGACCAGCGGCCGGTCATCGCAGGAAGCGGCATGCCCACCGGGGGACTTGAACCCCCACGACCGCAGTCACTGGAACCTAAACCCAGCGCGTCTACCAATTCCGCCAGGTGGGCATGGGACCGACTCTAGGCACCGCCACAGAATGGAAGCCCCGGCCGATCGCCATGCTCGCCACCCTTGGAGGCACCCTGGCCCTGCTCAGTGGGCTCGCCGTGCTGGTGCTGCCGCTGGTGCTGCCGGAGCTGAGCCGGCCCCGCGATGCCGCCTGGGGCGCCCTGGTGCTGCTGCTGGGCCTGGTGCTGGTGACCAGTGCAGAGCGCCTCACCGGGGCGCCGATGCTCGGGGTGCTCTGTGGTGGTCTGCTGATCGGACGGCTGAGCGTGGAAGTGGGCCAGGGCCGCTGGGGCCAGCTGAGTGAGGAGGAGCAACTGAGACTTCGCTCGACGGAGCGCTGGCAGACCGCCCTGGCCCAGGTGAGCGCCAGTGCCACCCAGCTGGGGGGCCTGGTCGCTGGCGTGGGCGCTGCCCTGGGGAAGGGGCTGCGGGGTGGCCGCCAGGACAAGAGCAGCGGCAAGCGCTGGGTGCGCCCGGAGTCCCCCATCCCGGAGCCGGGCCAGCAGGAGCCGGCGGCGGTGGTGACCTCCTTTGCCGAGCTCGATGCCCTGATCGAAGCCGCTGCTGCCGCCACCGACAGCCCGGGCGCTGCCAGCCCCGAGAACGCGGCCCCGCCGGGGGAGGTGCTGGGCCACGGGGAAGGGACTCCCCAGGAACCACCGGCCCACGGCGAAGCGGGATAATCGACCTTTGTCGCCCCGGCGCCTTGACCGCCAGCTCCGCGCCTGTCTCGTACAAGGACACGCTCAACCTGCTGCAGACGCCCTTTTCGATGCGGGCGAACGCAAAGGTGCGCGAGCCGGAGATTCAGGCCTTCTGGGCGGAGCTGCAGCTCTATGAGCGCCTGAGCCAGCAGAACCCCGGCGAGAGCTTCACCCTGCACGACGGCCCCCCCTACGCCAACGGGGCCCTGCACGTGGGCCACGCCCTCAACAAGATCCT
>VGPU01000097.1 GCA_016882525.1 Cyanobacteria bacterium M_surface_10_m2_119
CTGGCCGGGATCCGCTCCTCAATCGACACGTAGGAGAACAGGGAGCCGCTGGGCTCCCGGTGGCCTCGCATCTGGGCTGGGCAGTTAGCCCATTTTCGCAGAGTAGGCCGGGTTTTTCAGCAAACTCTTAAGGCCGGAGCGCAGTCCCGCCACGGCCTGTTCGAGGCTGGGGCGATCCTCGGCCGTGAGGCAGGGATGGTTCAGGAGCTGCTCCATCACCTGCAGGACCTGTTCGACTGCGAATCCGTAGTAGCCCCGCAACACCCATTCCAGCTCCAGCGCCACGGTCTTGGGCAGAAACAGGGGCTGGCCGGATTCGATCAACTGGCGGGCTGCCTGGCGTTGGGCAACGGTTGCGGCTTCGGCCTCTTCCTCCCGCACGAAGTAGCGAGCCAGAACGTTGGTGTCCAGGCCGATCACGGCTTCAGCAGGTTGGCGGGATCGAAATCCACCGGCACCGGCGGACGGGAACTGCTCAGCAAGCCGAAGCCATCCGTCGGCAGGATTTGGCCGGGACTGGGGCGGCAGGGCCGCAGCTCGATGTGATCGCCGACCAGCTCAAAACTCACCCGGCTGCCTCTGCCCAGTCCGAGCTGCTGGCGCAGCGCCTTGGGAATGGTGACCTGCCCTTTGCTGGTGATCGGACAGGTGGTGGGAGCGTCCACGGTCGGACTCATGGGGGCCTTACTTGGTAAGGCTAGAGAGTGGCCTGGGTTCTGGCCGTTCAGGGGGCTCCCGCCGTTTCTGGCCTAGGCGTCAGACTCCACCCCTCTGCGCAGCTCACCATCGCCCGGACGCGTGCCGTCGAGACCGCCCTGCCCAGGACTTCGGCGCTGGATGCGGACCTCGGCTCCGCTGCGCCGGAGCTGCGCCAGCTGCTGCTGGCCTGGTGGGAGCTGCACGGCCGCCACACCATCCCCTGGAAGCGGCGCGCCGATGGCCGCCCTGCGGCGGATGGCGAACCCCTTGATCCCTACGGGGTAGTCGTGGCTGAGGTGATGCTGCAGCAGACCCAGCTCCAGGTGGTGCTGCCCTACTGGCAGCGCTGGATGGCCGCCTTCCCCCGCCTTGAGGCCCTGGCGGCGGCCGAGGAGCACGACGTGCTGCTGCTCTGGCAGGGCCTGGGCTACTACTCCCGCGCCCGGCGGCTGCAGCAGGGGGCGCGGCAGTTGCTGGAGGCCGGCCGTGCGAGCGCCGAAGCCCCAGGAGCAGTCCCCTGGCCCCGCGATCTCGAGGGCTGGCTGGCCCTGCCGGGCATCGGCCGCAGCACCGCCGGCAGCATCCTTTCTTCCGCCTTTGACCTGCCCTTCGCGATCCTCGATGGCAACGTCAAGCGGGTGCTGGCGCGGTTGATCGCCAGCCCCCGGCCGCCGGCGCGGGAGATCAAAGGGTTCTGGCAGCTGAGTGAGCTGCTGCTCGACCCGCGGCGGCCCCGAGCGTTCAACCAAGCCCTGATGGACCTGGGCGCCACCCTCTGCACCCTTCGAAACCCGAGCTGCGGCCGCTGTCCCTGGCAGGGGCACTGCGCTGCCTACGCTGCCGGCGACCCCGCCGCCTACCCGGTGAAAGACGCGCCCCGCGAGCTGCCCTTCCAGGTGATCGGCGTGGGGGTGGTGCGCAACGGGGCCGGTGAGGTGCTGATCGACCAGCGGCTCAACGAGGGCCTGCTGGGCGGTCTGTGGGAATTTCCCGGCGGCAAGCAGGAGCCGGGCGAAGCGATCGAGGCCACCATCGCCCGCGAGCTGCACGAGGAGCTGGCGATCGAGGCGGCGGTGGGCGAGGAGCTGATCGTGGTGGATCACGCCTACAGCCACAAGAAGCTGCGCTTCGTGGTGCATCTGTGCACCTGGCTCTCCGGCGAGCCCCAGCCGCTGGCGTCCCAGCAGGTGCGCTGGGTGCGGCCCGAGCAGCTGGGGGAGTTCCCCTTCCCGGCAGCCAATGCCCGCATCATCGCGGCCTTGCTGGCGCGGCTGGCTGCTGACGCAGGGGGCGATGGAGCCCACCCTGAGGAGACTCGCCCGGCCGCCTGATGGCCCCCGATGCCCCTGAACAGTCCATCAGTTCGGGACCAGCGCCCGCTTCAGCCCCGCAGGTGCTCTGCCTCGGCGAGGCCCTGGTCGACCGGCTGGGGCCGCCCGGCGGCGATCCCGCCCGCGATGGCCCCTGCGACGACCGGCTCGGTGGCGCCCCCGCCAACGTGGCCTGCGCCCTCGCCCGCCTCGGCACCCCGGGCGCCTTTCTCGGCCGGCTGGGCCGGGATGCCATCGGCGCGGCGTTTGCCCAGCTGTTCGCCGAGCGCGGTGTCGACACCTCCGCCCTGCAATGGGACGGGGAGCGTCCATCGCGGGTGGTGCTCGTGCGGCGCGATACCCGTGGGGAGCGCCAGTTCGGTGGTTTTGCCGGGGATCGGGGCGCAGGTTTTGCGGATCAGGCACTCGCTGCCGCCGAGCTGGCTGCCGCACTCGGGCCCCTGCTGGCGGGGGCGCGCTGGTTGCTCGTGGGCACGATTCCCCTCGCTTCGCCCGCCGCGGCGTCAGCCCTGCAGCTGGCGTGCCGTGAGGCCGCGGCGGCCGGCGTGCCCCTGGCCCTCGATGTGAACTGGCGACCCACGTTCTGGGATCCGGCCGCCGACCCTGCCGCTGGGCCCACTCCCGCCCAGGCGGCGCGGATCCAGCCCCTGCTGGGCCAGGCGGCCCTGATCAAGTGCGCCCGAGAGGAGGCCCACTGGCTGTTCGGTACGGCGGATCCGGCGGTGGTGAGCGCAGCCCTGCCCCAGCGGCCGGCGGTGCTGGTCACCGATGGCAGCGCCCCCCTGCGCTGGTGGTTGGGGGGAAGCGCTGGCGTGCTGCCCGCCTTCCGGGTGCCCGTGGTCGACACCACCGGCGCCGGGGATGCCTTCACCGCGGGGCTGCTGCATCGGCTGGTGGCCGACCCCGCCCTGCTCAGCGACGCCAGCTCGGATCGGGATCTGGAGCTGATGCGCTTCGCCGGAGCCTGCGGGGCGTTGGTGTGCCAGGGCGCCGGCGCCATCGATCCCCAACCCACAAGGGCCCGGGTGCGGGCCTTCCTGGAGCACGTTTCCTCAGGCTGAGGCGTGGACTTCGGCGATACGCCCCGCCTCCGGAATGGCAGGGTCTGCCAGCGTGAGCTGCACCACCCAGGCACCGCTCGGAGGGCGGCTCAGGCGCTCGGGCCATTCCACCGCCAGCAGGGCTCCCAGGGTTGAGGCCTCCTCCTCTTCCTGGGCCAGCAGCTCATCGGCGGCCTCCGGCTGCTCCAAGCGGTAGAGATCCAGGTGCACCAGGGCTGTGCGGCTGCCATCGCCGAGCTGGCCCTCGTAGTGCTGGGCCAGGGCAAAGGTGGGGCTGGTGATCGGTTCGCTGATCCCCAGCCCCTCGGCCATGCCCTGCACCAGGCAGGTCTTGCCGGCCCCCAGGTCGCCCCGCAGCAACAGCACCGCGTTGGTTGCGGGGCCTGCCTGGCCCCTCAGGCGTTCCGCCAGCGTCTGCCCCAGCGACCGGGTCGCGGCGGCATCGGCCAGGTGATGGCGTTCCATTCACGCGGCCCCAATCACTGTCTGTAGATTGCCTGCTCAGCGAGCCCGAAGCCTCGGCGTCTCCGCAGATATTTCCCAACCACGCCCTCCCAGCCGGGAGCGAGCTGTCTTTTCGGAGCAACAACCCATGGTGGCCACCCCCGCCTCCCCTGCGCTGCAGAGCACCAGCACCTATGTGATCGCCGATCTCGGCCTGGCCGATTTCGGCCGCAAGGAGCTGAATATCGCCGAAACCGAGATGCCGGGCCTGATGACCCTGCGGGCCAAGTACGGCGCCGAGCAGCCCCTCAAGGGCGCCCGCATCGCGGGTTCCCTGCACATGACGATCCAGACCGCCGTTCTGATCGAGACCCTGGTGGCCCTCGGCGCCGAGGTGCGCTGGGCCAGCTGCAACATCTTCTCCACCCAGGACCACGCCGCCGCCGCCATTGCCGCCGCCGGCATCCCCGTGTTCGCCTACAAGGGCGAAACCCTGGATGAATACTGGGCCTTCACGCACCGCATCCTCGAGTGGCACGACGGCGGCACGCCCAACATGATCCTCGATGACGGCGGCGATGCCACCGGTCTGGTGATCCTGGGCACCCGGGCCGAGAGCGATCCCTCGGTGCTGGATAACCCCTCCAACGAAGAGGAGACCGCCCTCTTCAACAGCATCCGCCAGAAGCTGGCTGCCCAGCCCGGCTTCTACTCGCGCATCAAGGCCCAGATCCAGGGCGTGACGGAGGAAACCACCACGGGTGTGGCCCGTCTGTATCAGCTGCAGAAGAGCGGTGAGCTGCCCTTCCCGGCGATCAACGTCAACGACTCGGTCACCAAGAGCAAGTTCGACAACCTCTACGGCTGCCGCGCGTC
>VGPU01000098.1 GCA_016882525.1 Cyanobacteria bacterium M_surface_10_m2_119
GGTCTCTTTGTCCTCAAGGGTAATGACCCTGAGCGCTCGATTCTGTGCCTCCGGCACCAGGCCCCATAGGACGTAACGGCCGTCGCTCTGTCTGCGTTCCTCCAAAGGCTCGGCCATCACCCGTTGGATCCAGGCCGCCTCTATCCCTGGATGCTTCTGGCGCACCACATCACGGAAGTAGGCCGTTGTCTGCATTGGGTGGTCATCGGGTCCCTCCAGCCCTGGTGCTACTCGCATGGACTTCAGCCTCCGCTGTTCTCCCTAGCTTTCCGAGGGATAAGAGCTGCCCGCTTGTCTACAGCTGTTTCACAGGCCGAAGGCTCGGCTAACCGATTTCTATCCCCCTGCGCTCGCTGGATGCCGGGTGAAGCGCCCCAGGAGGGGGCTGTGGTGGTCTTCAAGAGGCTCGACTGGGGTCGACCCGGCGACCAAGGTCTTGCCCAAGGTCTCTGGTTTGCTGAGCGGGGAAGTTTTCTGCGCAGTAGGTGCCCATTCCCGTGGCCACCTGCTTCGGCTCCGAGCTTGACCAATTCCCAGTCCGCATGTTGACCACCCAGCTGCAAGGGCAGGAGGTCTGGATTGGCTCTGGCCTTCTTGGCCGCTCGTCTGAGGGCGTTCTCGAACGCCTTAGGGCTGGTGCAGTGTCCAGACGCGTGCTCGGCCTCCAGGAGCCTCAGAGCCTCACGGGTGGACATAAGTGGGCTGTATCGATGCTCGGTGCTTGCTGGGCTCGCCTGAGGCTTTCTCTCGGCGGCCGTTTCTTGCTGATCCGCAGCGGTTTCGCATGCCTCGCCTGCCAGCCAGCGCTTGGCCAGCATGAGCTCTAGGGCCTCATCGTCGATTGATTCGGCTGGCCAGCCGCAGTGCAGGCTTGTGGCGGCGGCCAGGGTCGGGAGCCTGTCCAGTGTCCAGCACAGGTAGAAGAGCCTGCTGTAGCCAGCTTCCATGAAGACTCTTTCCGCCGGGTTCAGCGGGTCATTGCCAGCCATGCCGATGTCGATCGGTGTCTTCTTCAGGCTATGGAGGGCGACCCTTGAAGCCCTTGGCTAGGCAAGTGATTAGGCAAGTCGAGGCCAGATCCCAGGCATGCCAATGGGTTCGGGCGGTTTCCTAAACCGTAGGTCGTGGGTTCGAGTCCCGCCAGCCCCGTAGTTCGCGCGTCACCTGGGCTCAGGGTAGCCACCACTACAGGTAGTGCCCTTCCAATTCAGGCCCCCGTGGCTAGCGTGGTGTGAGTCGCCGGCCCGCGATGACCCAGCTGCATGATCTGCGCCTGCGTCTGTTGGTGCAACAGGAAACGCAGCGGATCGTCGATAGCCAACCCGATGATCTCGATCTTTCCGTGGTGCAGGCTCGCTGCCTCTGCTGGCTGGCCCTGCTGGCCGAGGCGCACGAGGAGCAGGCCGGTGATGCCGAGAGGCGTGGCGATACGGAACAGGCCATGGGCTGGTTTGCCGATGCCATGCGCCTGCGCGATGTGATTCACGTGGTGAGTTCCATCGAGATCCCGATTCCCGGTGCCTTCGACGGCGAGGAGGGCGACGGCGAGGAGCTGGGCGGTCTCAGCGCCTGATTCCAGCCCGATGCCATGATGGGAATTGACATCCCTAGGGAGTGCGGTGCCCGAAGAGCCCTGCCAGTGCCCGGATTGCCAGCGGTTCTATCGGGAACACGACCGGTTGATTCGCGAAAACCCCACCCTCCGTCAGCAGCAGGAGCTGAACTGGGCCGCACTCCAGTCGTTCCGCACCTTGGCGGGTCGGGTGATGGAAGAGCTGCAGAAGCAGCAGGATGCCGCTGAAGCCCAGGGCGGCCCGGCATCAAGGCCTGCAGCCACCCCTGAGCTGGCCGCCGCCGGCCAGCCTGACGATGCAGCTCCTGCCGCCGATGCGTTCCAGCAGGCCATGGCCGACCTGGAGAACATCAACGCCCACCTGTTCTCGATCGAGGCGCTGATGGAGCGCATCTTCGACGTGCGGGTGCCGGAGGAGGTTGAACAGAAGTTCCGCGAGGTCGCGGGTGAACTCGCCCCCGATCCTCTCAACGCCGACCGGTTGCGCCTGAACCGGCTTCTGCACCAGACCCCCGATCTTCCTGATCGGGGCTGAGAAGGACAGGGGCGGATGAGCCCCTGATCTGCCCTCACGCCATCTCGCAGGTGATCGTGACCGGATAGGGCTCCGCCCTCCAGATGCGCTGGGCGTAGTCGCGGATCGAGCGATCCGAGGAGAAGAAGCCGGTGCGGGCTGTGTTGAGCAGGGACATCCGGTTCCAGTGGCTTCGGTCGCTCCAGGCCCGATCCACTTCTACCTGGGCACGCAGGTAGTCGTTGAAGTCGGCCAGCACGAAGAAGGGATCGCGGCCGGTGAGGTTCTGCAGCAGGGGCCGGAAGAGATCTCCATCCCCATTGCTGAAGTGACCCTGCTCCACCAAGCGCAGCACGTCGGCCAGCTCGGGCATCGAGCCGATCAGCTCCCAGGGGCGATAGCCCTGGTCGTGGAGGGCGGTGATTTCGTCGGCCGTCTTGCCGAACAGGAAGAAGTTGTCGGCGCCCACCTGCTCGCGGATCTCCACATTCGCGCCATCGAGGGTGCCGATGGTGAGAGCCCCATTCATGGCGAATTTCATATTGCCAGTGCCCGAAGCCTCTTTGCCGGCGGTGGAGATCTGCTCAGAGAGGTCGGAGGCGGGATAGACCCGCTCGCCGAGCTTCACGTTGTAGTCGGCCAGGAAGATCACCCGCAGGCGACCATCCATATCCGGGTCGGCATTGATGGTGTCGGCGATGCCATTGATGAAGCGGATGATCAGCTTGGCCATGTAGTAGCCCGGTGCCGCCTTGCCCCCGAAGATCACCGTGCGCGGCGCCATACCCTCTCCCTGGCCGTTCTTGATGCGCAGGTACTGGGCGATCACCTGCAGGGCATTGAGGTGCTGGCGCTTGTATTCATGGATGCGCTTCACCTGCACATCGAACAGGGAGGTGGGATCCACCAGCACGCCGGTGTGGCGATGGATGTAGTGGCTCAGCTGGGTCTTCACCGCCAGCTTGGTGGCGCCCCAGCGTTCCAGGAAGGCGCCGTCGTGGGCATGGGCCTCGAGCTGGCGCAGCTGGTCGAGGTCCCGCACCCAGCCTTCGCCCACCACCTCGGTGAGCAGGCCTGAGAGCTGGGGATTGGCCAGGGCCACCCAGCGCCGGGGGGTCACGCCGTTGGTGACGTTGGTGAATTTCTCCGGCCAGAGGGCGGCGAAGTCGGGGAACAGCTCACTCTTCACCAGGTCGCTGTGCAGGGCTGCCACCCCATTCACATGGTGGGAGGCGATCGTCGCCAGATGGGCCATGCGCACCGCCTTGGTGCCGTCCTCATCGATGATTGACACCCGGCGCAGCACCGCCTCGTTGCCGGGGTATTTGATGCGCACCTGCTGCAGGAAGCGGCGGTTGATTTCGTAGATCAGTTCGAGGTGCCGCGGCAGCAGCGACCCGAACAGATCGAGTCCCCACTTCTCCAGGGCCTCCGGCAGCAGGGTGTGATTGGTGTAGGCCACCGAGCGGGTGGTGATGCTCCAGGCGCTGTCCCAGTCGAGGTGCTTGTCGTCGAGCAGCAGACGCATCAGCTCGGCCACGGCGATGGCCGGGTGGGTGTCGTTGAGCTGCACCGCCCAGTGTTCCGGGAACTCCTGAATGGGAATGCCGCGCGCATCGAGGCTGCGGATCATGTCCTGCAGCGAACAGCTCACGAAGAAGTGCTGCTGCTTCAGGCGCAGCCGTCGGCCCTCATCGGTGCCGTCGTTGGGGTAGAGCACCTTGGAGAGGGTTTCGGAGCCCACCTTCTCTTCCACGGCCCCGTAGTAATCGCCGATGTTGAAGGCATAGAAATCGAAGCTCTCGGTGGCATCGGCCCGCCAGAGCCGCAGCCGGTCGCAGGTGTTCACCCGGTAGCCGAGCACCGGTACGTCGTGGGGGATGCCGATGGCATGCTCGGCCGGAATCCAGCGCACCCGATAGGTGCCGTGGGCATCGCGATAGCTCTCGGTGCGGCCGCCGAAGCCCACGAAGCAGGCCTGGTCCGGGTGGGGCAGTTCCCAGGGCCAGCCGCTCTTGAGCCACTTGTCGGTGATCTCCACCTGCCAGCCGTCTCGGATCAGCTGGTCGAAGATGCCGAATTCATAGCGGATCCCATAGCCGGTGGCGGGGATCTCCAGGGACGCCAGCGACTCGAGGAAGCACGCCGCCAGCCGACCCAGGCCGCCGTTGCCCAGGCCCGGCTCCTCCTCCACGTCGAGGATCTCGTTGATGTCGTCGATGCCGAAGCGGCGCAGCGCTTCGGCCGCCTCCTGCTGGATGCCCAGCATCAGCAGGTTGTTGCCCAGTTGCGGGCCGATCAGGAATT
>VGPU01000099.1 GCA_016882525.1 Cyanobacteria bacterium M_surface_10_m2_119
TGGCACCACCCAGCTGGTGGGATCCACCTCCACCCAACCGCGATTGGGCAGCCACACCTCACTCCAGGCGTGGGCGTCGCTGTTGCGGATCAACAGAAATGGCTTGGCGCCTGCCGGCGTTTGCCAGTCGCCCCCCTGATAGCCCACCACCACCCGGGCGGGCACGCCCGCGGCCCGCATCAGTGCCGAGAAGCTCGCGGCGTAGTGCTCGCAGAAGCCGCGCCGCTGCTTAAACAGGAAGCGATCCAGGGGGGCGGATCCACCCAGGAAGCCGGGTTCGAGGGTGTAGCGGAAGCCCTGGCTGATGAACCATCGCCGGGCTTGGCTCACGATGGCTTCCGGGCTGGGGTTGTTCTGCCGCCAGCGCTGAGCCAGGGCTTCCAGCTGAGGGTTGGCCCCCTGCGGAAAAGCCAGATCCAGTGCCGAGGGCGGCTGTTGCTGCCAGGGAGGTGGTTCGCTGAGATCGCCGATGCCGTAGCTCTCGCGGCTGCTGAGCGGTTTGCGGCTCCAGAGGGTGCCCAGGCTGCTCAATTGCAGGTTGGCTTGATTGGGTAGGCCTCGGCCGCTCCAGGGGCGCCAGTTGAGGCCATTGGGCTCCACCAGCCATTGCTGCTCGCTCGGGCCGCTGGGCTGCGGTTGGTTCACGAGCAGGGCCGGGGGCTCTTCCAGCTCCCAGCCCGCCCCATCGAAGCGTTGATGTACCAACACTCGCCAGTAGCGCTGCTCGGGTGGCGGTGGGCTGGATCGGAAGCGCACCCGCGCGGCCAGGCCCTCGTTCTGCACCAGCGAGGCCAGTTCGCCGGGCCGCAGGCTTTCCGAGAGCCCGGTGGTGCCGGTGCCCGGGCCGGGAAGGCTCCACACCGCCGGGAGCCGCGGCAACAGCAACAGGGCCGCCACCACCAGCGGCAGGCTGAGCAGGCTGATCTGCAGGCTGCGCCGGATCAGGCCTCCAAGCGGTTGCTGGTTCGCCTCCACTGCCAGCAGCGAACCCACACAGAGCACCGTGCTCAGCCCCTGCAACAGGCTGGCGCCCAGGCTTTGGCTCAAGCTGCTGGCCACCCCAAGGCCGAAGAGCAACACCAGCGCGGCACTCCTCCAGCCGCCGGAATCGCGCGCTTCCAGCAGTTTCAGGCCGGCCATGATCCAGAGCAGGCAGCCGAGCTGGCGCAGCCATTGGCCTGGATCGCCCCAGGGCATGCCGCTGGCCCAGAGCACCAGCATCCCCAGGGTGAGCAGCCGCAGCAGGGTTGGGCTCAGGCGGCGCGGCAACAGTTGGAGTGTGAGCAGCACCGGAAGGGCGATCGCGCCTGCCCAGGGCAGCGGCCCCCAGGCCAACAGCTGCAGCCAGAGCACTGCCAGGGCTCCGATCTGCAGGAGTTGCGGCAAGGGGAGGCGTGTCATGCCGGCAGTTCCGCGAGCGCCCTGAGGCAGCGATCCAGATGCTCACGGCCCTTGCCTGGCTCGATCATGGCGCCGCCAGGCAGCTGCAATCCCACGGCCTGGCCTTGCTGCAGGGCGGAGCAGAGCCGCTCGCACAGGTGTTCGAGGGCTTGCTCCAGTGGCAGCTGCGGCTGCGGTGCGAGCCAGAGTTCGCTGGGTTCGGGCTGGCTGAACTGTTTGGTGAGCCAGCCACGGCCTCGCGCCATGGCCTTCCAATCCACCCGTTGCATCCCATCGGCCTCGCGCCAGGGCTTGAGATCGGCAAAGTCATCGCTGCCCTGTGGGCCAGTGTCTGCGGGGTTCAGCTCCACAACCGGGCCGGGTGTTCGTGCCGGGGCCACCCAGATGCTTTCGGGGGGCTCCCAATAGGTCCAGCAGCGAAACAGGCCTAACGGGGCGGTGGTGTGCAGAAGTAGGCGGCCCGGGGTGTGGAATCCCCGTTGAAGTGCCGTCCAGGGAATGCCCAGCTGGTGCGTACCCGCTGCCAGGTTGAGGCGCAGTTGTGGCGGGGCTTCCGGGCTCAGCCAGCGCCAGAGCAAGCCGGGGCGTTCGATCCGGCTGCGGGATTGCAGGCGGAAGGTGTAGGGCTCCCCCGCAAAGCCAATGGCTTGGGCAGAGGCCTCAAGCACCAGCCCCTGCAGGTTGAAGTGGGTGAGGAATAACGCCAGCAGCATCAAGGCACCCATCAAGAAGGCGAGTAGGAGTGGGCCATCGCTGCGGGTGTTGATGCCGATCAGGTAAAGCAGGCCCGAGGTGAGCAGCCAAACGCTGCCGTAGCGGCTGGGCAGGATGTAGAGGTTGCGATGTCCCAGCTGAAGCGGGTTGCTCCGGCGGCTGAGGCGCCGTTGCAGCCCTTGCCACCACTCAGCGAAGCGCATCCACTCGCTCCAGGATCTGGCTGCTCAAAGGGTTGCTGCGCCTGTGGCCACCATCGAGACGGTGTTCCGCTACGGCTGGAAACACAGCCTGGATGTGGTCGGGGAGCACGTGATCACACCCTTCGAGAAAGGCCCAGGCCTTGGCGGCCGCCATCAGGGCGAGGCCTGCTCGTGGGCTCAGGCCTGGGCCCAGCTCACGGCTGGTGGACAGCAGATCGAGGGCGTAGTGGATCAACGCGGGGCTCACAGAGACAGCCCCCACTTGCCCTTGCAGGTTGATCAGATCTGTGGGTGTGAGCAGCTGCTCGAGAACGTGCAAAGGGGCTTGTTGGCCGGCAAGCATCGCGGCTTCTGCCTCTCGGCTGGGGTAACCGAGCGAGAGGCGCATCAAAAAGCGGTCGAGCTGGGACTCCGGCAGAGGGGAGGTGCCGGTTTGATCCAGTCCGTTCTGGCTGGCGATCACCACAAAGGGCTGCGGCAGCTGGTGGCTGGTGCCATCCACGCTCACCACCCCACTAGCCATCGCTTCCAGCAGGGCGCTCTGGGTGCGGGGGCTGGCGCGGTTGAGCTCATCGGCCAGCAGCACCTGGCAGAAGAGGGGCCCTGGCTGGAACCGGAACTGGCCAGAAGCTGGATCGAGCACGCTCACGCCAGTGAGGTCGGCCGGCAGCAGGTCGCTGGTGAAGTGCAGCCGATGAAACTGCAGCCCCAGGCAGCGGGCCAGGGCCTCGGCGAGGGTGGTTTTGCCCATGCCGGGTAGGTCTTCCAGAAGCAGATGGCCGCCGGCGAGGAGGCCCGTCAGGGCCAATCGGATTTCAGCCTCCTTGCCCAGCAGCACTCCAGAGAGCTGGCTGATCACGCGCTGCAGCGGAGCGGGCATCCCGGAGGTTCGGCTTAGAATTAGTTTCTCGCGCCAAGGGTTCGGGCTGTGACCTATCTCTACGCCGGCCTAGGGATGGCCATGCTCACCGCCATCATGGCGATGTTTGAAATGGCGGCGGGAATTACCAATCAGCAGATCCTGAGCCGTCCGCCTGAAGATCCGTATTACGCGTCGGGTGCCCAGGCCATTGATCAAACTGCATTGCGTTTGTCAGAAGAAAGTAGCCCTAAAGGGCTGAAAGGCTGGTCAATGACTACAACGTCTGCCTTGTGTGATGAGGTGAATCGTTTGGTGCGCGACAACCCCAATCTGTATCCATCACTCACAACGTATTCCTTCTCCCCATCAGTACAGCCTGAGGCGCGGTTGGCTTCAGGCTGTGAAACGGCTGTGGTCATCTCTGGTGTTGGAGTGCATCGCCTCACCCTCGTGCCCACGGCATCCAATCAGTATTCGGTGTTCTCCTGCGTGACCAAGGAGGCCTACTGCCTGCATGAATCTGCTTAGGAGGCATTCTCATGATTGACGCTGTTGTTGGTGCTGTTGTGATGGTGGTGGCCTCTACGGCATTGGTGCTGGCTGTTGAGGTTGGTGAACAGGCCTTTCGCTCGGCAGGTAAATACCCTCTCAATGCTGCTGAGTTGGAGTTGGTGAAGCGGGCTGGTTGGGATGCGGCTGCCATTGCTGATCTTCAATCTGATCTCGTAGGTCTTCCGGATCGATGAATACGGCTCTGCTTCAGCTCAAGCCATTGCGCGATCAGGGGATGACTCTGGTGGAAGTGATGATTGCCCTGATGCTCCTGGTGGCCTTCATGGGTGTTTATGTCGCCGTCACGGAATTCACCAACCGCTTCTTGGGTGAATCCGAAAAAGTTTTGCCTGGCTCCCAGGGTTTGCTGGTGGATCAGCATCAGTTGCAAACCGCCATGGATCGCCTGGCTGATTCCCTCGCCCAGCCAGGGATTGAGCAGTCCGAGATTGCTTCCATCATCACATCAGGATGCACCTATGATCCGATGGGTAGCTGGTCGCTACCAGGTTTAAAGCCTGATCTGCCTCCCGGCTATCGCATCTGCC
>VGPU01000100.1 GCA_016882525.1 Cyanobacteria bacterium M_surface_10_m2_119
ACGCCATCGGCCCGGGCCACGGGCACGCCGGCGAGGTGTCCCGGCCGCAGCCGGATCGACCACTGCTCGCAGCCGCCGGCCACCAGATCGAGGTGCATTAGCCCCGGGGTGCCGGCCACGGCCGCCTGTCGTCCGAGTTCGGCGGCGGCAGCGGCCGTGAGGCGCAGGCTGTGACCTTTGGGCATGGCGGCGGGCAGCGGGGAGCGTGCCCTTAGAGACCTGACCATCCTCGCAGTGCGGTGATGGTCAGGGGGCGATCAGCCCCACGCCGTTGTGCACCCGGCCGGCCACACCCCGTCCCTTCACCTGGAGGCTGCCGCCCAGCACCAGGCCCGTGGAGCTGCCGCCGTCAAGGTTGAGGGCATCGCGGGCGCCGAGTTGGAGCAGCACCCGTGCCGTTTCCTCCAGGGTGGGCCCGGGCCCGTTCTCCCCTTCCAGGGTCACCAGCCACACCTCCAGGCCATCGCTGGCCAGCACCGTGCGGGGCGCCCCCTGGCGCAGGAAGGCGGCGCTGAAGTTCTCGGCGCCGCCGTTCAGCACCACGCGGCCGTTCTGCAACAGCAGCGGCCCCCCTCCGATCACCTGCTCGGCCTGGGCCAGGGCGTTCCCCTGGCTGTCGATGCGGATGGCGGTTCCCTCGCCCCAGGGAAGGGTCACGCCGCCTCGGCCTACCAGCAGCGTGTCGCCCGGGCGCAGGGGGACGCCGCGCTCCAGCTCGAGGCTGTCGATGCGCTGGCGCACCACCCCCTGGCGCACGAGCACGGCGGTCTCCGCGCCGCTGAGGGACCGGTAGGCCGGGCCCCAGCCCGCGTCGTAGCGGCTGACGCCGCGCTGCACATAGCCGCTGTTCACCACCACCAGGGGCAGCCGCTGGCCGTCGCTGCCGATGGCCCACTCCTGCAGGTTGAGGCGGCCGAAGCGGGGCGGTTCCCGGCCGCTCCAGGCCGCCACGCCGCGGTTGAGGATCGGTCCGGAGAGCCAGCGGCCATCTTTTTTCAGGGCTCCGAGCGGCAGCTGCCGCACCCGGTTGAAGTAGCCGCCGTTGATCGCCACCAGGGCCTGGTTCTGCTGGGCCAGCTGCGTGAGGGTGAGCAGGCCCTCCATCCCCTGAAGTGGCGCCAGGGGCGTCAGCCGCAGGGGGCCATTGCGCGGTTCGATCCGCACCAGATTGAGCCGGATGCCGCTGCGGCTCAGTCGCTCCCAGCGCACTCCCCGGCCGAGCAGGGCCTGGAGCCGGGGATCGATCGGGGCGGGTGCCTGCCCCTGGCTGGGGGCGCCGCCGCCGGTGGGAAGGTCGATCACCACCCGGTTGGGACCGCCCAGGGTGAACACCCGCTGGGGCGCGCCGCCGCTGCTGCGCAGGGCCAGGCCCCGGCCCGATGGACGGCTGGCCAGCCCCAGCTGCTGCAACTGGCTGAGCAGGGGCCCGGAGGCACCCAGGTCCATCACAAGGTCAGATCCCTCCTGGCGGATGAGGGCCGGGCCCGAGAGATCCAGCACGATCCGGCGCCCCGCCCCCTGGCTGGCCGCGCGGACCTGCAGGAGGCTGGCGGGGCTGAGCTCGAGCTGCAATTCCCTGCCTTGGCTGCTCAGACTCACGCCGACACGCTGCAGCAGGGGCAGGGCGTCGATGGCCACCTCATCGTCGAGGGCCTGCTGGCCGCCCGCAGGCACCTTCAGGCCCTGGCCGAACCACTCCAGATCCAGGCTGCCGTCGCTGAGGCTGCGGCTGCTCACCCCCAGCTGGTTCTGCAGCACCTCCAGGGGCAGCCACAGGCGGGCGGCGGCGCCCTGGTGACCGTCCTGCCAGCGCCAGAGCGCCTGCTGGCGCCGGCCGTTGATCACGAGCACGTTGCCGCTCTGCTGGGCGGGCTCGGCGGCCGGCGGCACGGCGGGCAGGGGCGGCGGCAGGCGTGGCGCGGTCCGGCCAGGCCGGACCGCCAGGGGGAGCAGGGCCAGGGTGAGGCCGAGGACTGCCGCTGCGGGACGTGCCATGGGCCGTGGCCTGCTGATGCCGTGGGTGCGCTGACGCTAATCGCGGTCTGCGGGGGGTCTGTCCCTAGGATCGGAGGTTCTGTTGTTGCAAAGCCTTCGGCTCTTGCAGCGCCTGGTCTGATCGCCCCATCACCTGCCGATCAGCCCTCAGGTCAGCGTCCCTGTTCAACGTCCCAGCCCCCGCCGGAACCTTTCGGGTTATGCCTCAGTTCTCACGCCCTGTTTGGCCCCACTGCGACAGCCCCGCCCCGGCGGCTGTGGCGGGGGAGAAAGACGCCTGCGGCGTGGGTTTCCTGGCCAGCCTGAAGGGGGAGGCCAGTCACTGGGTGCTGCAGCAGGCCCTGCGCGGTCTGGGCTGCATGGAGCACCGCGGCGGTTGCGGCGGTGATGGGGATTCCGGCGACGGCTCCGGGGTGCTCTGCGGCATCCCCTGGTCGTTCCTTGAGGCGGTGTGGCCGGCAGCCGCCGCTTCCACTGGCCAGGCCCGGGGCCTGGGGATGGTGTTCCTGCCCGCTGATGCCGCCCGCCGGGAGCAGGCCAGGGCGTTCTGCGCCGAGGAGGCCGAGCGCCTGGGACTGCGCAGCCTGGGCTGGCGGGTGGTGCCGGTGGATCCGGCTGTGCTGGGCCCGATGGCCCGCGACACCGCCCCGGTGATTGAGCAGTGGCTGCTCACGGCCGAGGTGGCCGGCGACGCCCTGGAGTCGGTGCTGTTCCGTCTGCGCCGCCGCTGTGGTGACCGGGCCCGGGCGGCCTGGGGGGCTGGGCCCGGTGACCTCTACTTCGCCTCGCTGAGCAGCCGCACGGTTGTGTACAAGGGCATGGTGCGCTCCGAGGTGCTGGCGCCCTTCTACGCCGACCTGCTGGACGAGCGCTTCGCCGTGACCTTCGCGGTGTACCACCGACGCTTCAGCACCAACACCCTGCCCCGCTGGCCCCTCGCCCAGCCGATGCGGCTGCTCGGTCACAACGGCGAGATCAACACGCTGCTGGGCAACCTCAACTGGGCCCGGGCCTCGGAGGCGAACCTGGATGCCGTCTGGGGGGAGGCTGCCGCCGATCTCAAGCCGGTGGTGAACCCGGCCTTCAGTGATTCGGCCAACCTCGACGCCACCCTGGAGCTGCTGGTGCGCAGCGGCCGGCCGATCACCGAGAGCCTGCTCACCCTGGTGCCGGAGGCCTTCCGCGACCAGCCCGAGCTGGCTGACAAGCCCGACGTGCAGGCCTTCTATGAGTACTCGGCCTGCACTCAGGAGCCCTGGGACGGCCCGGCCCTGCTGGTGTTCGCCGATGGCCGCAGCGTCGGCGCCACCCTCGATCGCAACGGCCTGCGTCCGGCCCGCTACTGCATCACCAGCGACGGCTTCGTGGTGATGGGCAGCGAGACCGGCGTGGCTGAGCTCGAGGAGAGCCGCATCATTGAGAAGGGGCGCCTCGGGCCTGGCCAGATGCTGGCCGTCGATCTGGAGAACGGCCGCCTGTTGCACAACTGGGAGGTGAAGCAGGAGGTGGCCGCGCGCCATCCCTACGGCGCCTGGCTCGCTGAGCACCGTCGCCACCTCGCCCCCCAGCCCTGGACCCAGGAGCGCCAGCTGGGCGATCTGGAGCTGCTGCAGATCCAGACGGCCTTCGGCTTCACGGCCGAAGACTTCGATCTGGTGATCGAAGACATGGCCGGTGCCGGCAAGGAGCCCACCTACTGCATGGGTGACGACATCCCTCTGGCGGTGCTCTCGGATAAGCCCCACCTGCTCTACGACTACTTCAAGCAGCGCTTCGCCCAGGTCACCAATCCTCCGATCGATCCCCTGCGCGAAAAACTGGTGATGAGCCTGGAGATGCATCTGGGCCAGCGGGGCTCGGCCCTGCGCCCGGAGCCCTCGGCCGCCGCCGTGCTGCATCTCGACAGCCCGATTCTCAATGAGGCGGAACTGGCTGCCCTGGGCCAGCAGGGTCTGCCCTTGAGCACCCTCTCCACCCTGGTGCCGATCACCGATGGGCCCGCGGCCTTCAGCGCCGCCCTCGAGCGCCTGCGCAGCGAGGCGGAGGCGGCTGTGCGTGCCGGCAGCCAGATCCTGGTGCTCTCCGATCGCCCCGGGGCCTCAGGGGGCATCAACGCCACCACCACCACCCTGCCCCCCCTGCTGGCGGTGGGCGCCGTGCACCACCACCTGCTCAACCTCGGCCTGCGCCTGCAGGC
>VGPU01000101.1 GCA_016882525.1 Cyanobacteria bacterium M_surface_10_m2_119
CACCCGTCAGGCGTTCCTGCGCGGCCTGGTGCGCCTCGATGGCAACCGGGTGATCGGCCCCGATGGTGCTGTGCTGCTTCAGAACCTGACCAGCGTTCAGCAACGTCGCGTGCGTGATGGTCTCCAGAATCCCTACTTCTGGGCTGGCATCGAGCTGGTGGGTGCACCCTGGTGATCAATGCTCAGCGGCGTCTGCCGGTCCAGTCCTGAAACCAGCCCCGCTTCCAGAGCAGCACCGTCTGAGCCAGGGCCACAGCCACCATCACCCCCAGAGCGGTGTAGTAGCCATACCCCCAGTGCAACTCCGGCATGTTCTGGAAGTTCATGCCATACACGCCGGCGATGAAGGTGAGGGGGGCAAAGATGCTCGAGATGATGGTCAGCGTCTTCATGATCTGGTTCATGCGGTTGCCCACGCTGGCCGCATAGGTGTCCGTGATCGCATCGGACTGATGGCGCAGTAGTTCGCACTGCTCGAAGATCAGATGCACGGTCTCCTCCATGTCGCGGAAACCACTGAGGGCTTCGGCGCAGAGGCCGGCATGGTTGCGCCGCAGCACGCTGCGGATCTGGTGATTCAGGGGCCAGCTGATGTCGCGGATCTGGCGCAGGTCGGTGCGGCACTGAATCACCTTGTTGAGCAGGTGGGGCTTCGGGTCGCGCAAGGCCAGCTCCTCGAGGCCGTCGATCCGGTGGGAGATCAGCTCGAGCACAGGGAACATGCCATCCAGCACTTCATCCACCATTTCGTGCAGCAGGTTGCTCAGATCGAAGCTCGCCTCGATGCGGCTGTTGTTGCGCAGGAAGTCGAGGCTGTCGAGCCAGGGGCTCATCTGTGCGGTTTCCTCAATCGTGATCAGCAGGTTGTCCATCAGCAGGAAGCTCACCTGCTGGCTCACCGTGGTGCCGGCCTCGCCGAACGCGGCCAGCTGCTGCAGGATCACCACGAGGCCGCCGTGCATCAATTCGACCAGCGGGACATGGGGGACCATGCTGAGCCGGTCGATCAGCTCGGGTGGCACCGCCAGCGCCTCCAGCACCGCTTCGATCCGGCGCGGCTCTCCCAGGCCGCTGATCCGTACCCAGCGACCGCCGTCCTCGTTCAGGAGATGGCGTTGCGGGTGCTCGGGGTCGAGTCGCAGCTCCTGCACCAGCAGTCCCTCGAACCGGTAGGCGCGCACCTCAGTCGGCCCTTGCCCGCCCTGGCGATGCAATCGGTCCGGCATCGGGGCCGGGCGGCTCTTCATCAGCCTCGGCCAGGCGTTCTCAACGGCCATCGTTGCTGCTCAGACCTTCGGGGGAGGGAACCGATCTTCAGGCTATGCAGGGCCAGACGATCGGCAAGCACCGGCAGCGGTGTGAGCGTTGATCGTGGCTCCGCTGGTCGAGCCGTTCCGAGGATCCGGGCTGGAGACAGGTCGTCGGGCGGGTCCTGATCTCAGCTGTCCAGATAGGTGGTCTGGCGCAGGCTGGTTTCCAGGTGACTCATCAGCCGGCGGGCGTCGCTGATGCCGAGGCGGCCCTGGTTGATCGCTGTCTCGCTGGCCACTCGCAGCCGCTCCAGCAGCACATCGGGGTTGTGCTCCATCGCCTGCAGCACCTCGGCATTGGTGTCGCCGCGCACCACATGATCGATCTGGTAACCGCCTTCGGGTTTCAGGCGGATGTGCACGGCGTTGGTGCTGCCGAACAGGTTGTGCAGGTTGCCCATCACTTCCTGATAGGCACCCCCGAGAAAGAGGCCGATCCAGTAGGGCTCCTCCGGCCGCAGGGTATGCAGCTCCAGCAGGGGCTTCACCTGGCCGCGATCGATGAAGCGCGCCAGTTTGCCGTCGGAGTCGCAGGTGAGGTCCGCGAAATGCCCCAGCTCGGTGGGCCGCTCATTGAGCCGATGGATCGGCAGCACCGGAAAGAGCTGCTCGATCGCCCAGGTGTCCGGTGCTGAGCGGAAGATCGAGAGATTGGCGTAGTAGGTGGTCGCCAGGGTGGAGCGCAGGGCCTGCAGTTCGCTCGGCAGGCCCTCGGCCGGCAGCAGCTCGACAATGGCGCGACAGCAGGCCCAGGTGAGATCTTCGGCCAGGGCACGGTCCGGCAGGGTGAGGTAGCCCAGCCGGAAGGCTGCCAGGGCGTCATCCTTGAACTTCAGGGCGTCATTCCAGGCCTCCTGCAGCCGTTCCACCAGGCCGTGGTAATCGGCGGCCAGGCCCTGCACGCCGCCCAGGGTGTCGCGCAGGTTGCGCACGATCAGCGGTTCCTCGGGGCCTGGCGGGCGCAGGTGCTCGTTGACGCGGCCGGTGCCGAGCACGTTGAGCACCAGCACGCTGAAGTGGCTGGCGATCGCCCGGCCGCTTTCGCTCACCAGGGTCGGCACCGGCACCCCGTGGGCTTCGCAGCCCTCACGAACGGTGGCCACCACGTCGTTGGCGTAGTTCTGCAGGCTGTAGTTCTTGGAGGCGGCCGTCGCGGTGCGGCTGCCGTCGTAGTCGATCGCCAGGCCGCCGCCCACATCGAGGTGGCCCATCGGTGCCCCGAGCCTGGTCAGCTCCACATAGAGCCGCGTCGCCTCCTGGAGGGCGTCCTTGAGCACGGCGATGTCGGTGATCTGGCTGCCGATGTGGAAATGGAGCAGGCGCAGCTCGCCCAGCAGACCGGCGTCCCGCAGACCTTCGATCGTCTCGAGCACTTCGGGAGCCGCCAGACCGAATTTGGCGCCCTCGCCCACGGAGCTGCCCCAGCGGCCGGTGCTGCGGCTGGAGAGCTTGGCGCGGATGCCGAGGAAGGGTGACGCTCCAAGGGCCTGGCTGGCGGCGATGATCCGCGGCAGTTCATCGGGCTGCTCGATCACCACCACCGGCTGGCGTCCCAGCCGCCGGGCCAGGATCGCCGTCTCGATGTAGCGCTGGTCCTTGTAGCCGTTGCAGATCAGCAGGGCCTCCGGATCCGCCACCAGCGAGAGGGCGATCAGCAGTTCCGCCTTGCTGCCGGCTTCAAGCCCGAAGTGCCAGTGCCGTCCCGATTCCACCAGCTGCTCCACCACATGGCGCTGCTGATTGCACTTCACCGGAAAGACGCCCTGGTACCGCCCGCCGTAGCCGTAGGTGGTGATCGCCTGGGCGAAGGCCTGATGCAGGCGCTCCAGCCGGTCCTCGAGCACATCATCGAAGCGGATCAGCAGCGGCAGCGAGAGGTCTCTCCCCTGCAGCTCCTGCACCAGCGCCACCAGATCAAGGCGGCGATCCTCTGTGCCGAGAGGATGCACCTGGACGTGGCCCTCATCGCCCACGGAGAAGTAGGGGTCGCCCCAGCGATCCAGGCCGTAGAGACGGGCTCCGTCCTCGGCGGTCCAGAGGCCTGGGGCAGTGGTCGACGATGGCACGGGCGGTGCGGGTCCCAGGCAGTGGCGAATCTAGGCAGCACCTGCGCAGCGGGCAGTGGCGCAGGTGCGGGGCCAGAGCCTGGGAAACGGATGACCATCCGCCCGATTCAGGGGGGCTGGCTGGAGATGGGAGAGCACAACAGCGTCCTGAACTGGGGCGTGCTCCATCGCCACGGCTCTGAACCAGGGGGACCGGGGGGACCCGTGGCTGCTGCCGGCGGCGCCTTTCTGGTCAACTTCCTTGACCTGAACGACAACGGCCGCGCCATCGGTGTCGAGGTGTAGGCCAGCCAGGCGCTGCTGGCCAGCCGCAACACCGACACCCGGGCCCTTACGGCTCCCGAAGTCTCATTCGGCACCTCGATCGTGCCGACAGAACTGACGATTCGCTACGAACCAACGTTGTCGTTGTATCGGGTTGCCCTCACTGGTTTCAAGTCGATCACGCATCAATTTCCACACGCCCATACCCATTGAGCCGCCATCAGTGCAAAGACTTGGAGCCCAAGGGGCTGACGTGACCCCCTTCATGGTCCAGGCGCAATGAGAGTGGGTGGTCATGCTGCAGCTGCTTGAGCTGCCTCCAGGGGCGTACGCCCCTGGAGGGCCGAG
>VGPU01000102.1 GCA_016882525.1 Cyanobacteria bacterium M_surface_10_m2_119
GCGTTGGCGTGGATGCCGCCCACCTTGGCGGCCGCCAGCACCACCACCGTGGGGTGGTGCTCGGCAAACCAGCCCTGCACCGCCGGGCCCTCGCGCAGATCCAGCACGGCCCGCAGGGCGGTGAGGATGGCACCCCCCTGGGCCGGATCGCCATAGCCGGCGCGCTGCAGCGCCCGGCAGATGGCGCTGCCCGCCATGCCGCGGTGGCCGGCCACGAAGATGCGGTCGGCGGGGGTGATCAGGGGCGGGGCTGTGCTCATCCCAGTGGCAGCTTCTCGAGGCCTCTGAACCGATCAAAATCGCGATCGAAGCCCACCAGGCGCCAGCCATTGGCGATCGCCAATGGCTGCCAGATAGGCATCGGTGCAGAGGCGGTGCGGCACCTCACCGCTGTGCAGCAGCTGGTGAAACACCTCCCAGCCGGCATGCTCCGCTGATGCCATGCTCACGCCGGGCTGCTGACAGAACGCTTCCAGGAGGGAGGAGGCTTCTGCCAAGGTCTTCACCGCCGCGCCCATCAACTTCGGTTGGCACACCAGCCGCACCAGCCCCAGGGCTGTCACCGTGCAGAACAGCACCTGCTCGGCAGCCTGCTGCTCCCAGTAGTGCACGGCTTGGCGATGGTGGTTGTGGTCAGGGCAGGCCAGGGCCAGCCACACATTCAGATCCGGCAGGTCGGCGGTGGTGCTCACGCCTCGAGAAGCTCGAACAGCGCGGCGTTGCTGAGTTGCTCGCCGCCGATGGCCAGCGCTCCTTCCAGTCGCGGCAAGCTGGCTGCCGACCGTTTTCTCGGTTCGCCTGCAGGCGTGGCGTTGAGCCCCTGCTCCACGTAGGCCTGCAGCAACTGCTTCAAGCTCACGCGCTCGCTGGCGGCCCGAGCCTTCAGCCGCGCAAACAGGGGATCGGGCAGCTCCAGGGTGGTGCGCATGCTCGCTCTGGGCTGATGTGCGTATCAGATTGGGTCGCGGTGCGCCTGCGTCGCTGCCTGGGGGTTGGTGGGGGGTTCTCCATTGAGCCCACCACGTTGAAGCCCTTCAGCCGCAGGATCGCCTCCTTGCGGGCCTCCTCGCGATCGGCGGCCACCATCTCGGCAACCAGTTCTTCCAGGGTGGTGGTGGGCGTCCAGCCCAGTTGCTCGCGGGCCTTGGTGGGGTCGCCCAGCAGCGTGTCCACCTCCGCCGGGCGGAAGTAGCGCGGGTCGATGCGCACCACCACCTCACCGCTGCTGCGGCGGCCGATCTCGTGCACGCCGGTGCCCTCCCACTGCAGCGCGCCCCAGCCCAGCTCCAGCGCCGTGAGCTCAATGAAGCGCCGCACCGATTCCTGCCGGCCCGTAGCGATCACGAAATCCTCCGGGGGGCCGGGTTGCTGCAGCATCCGCCACTGCATCTCCACGTAATCCCTGGCATGCCCCCAGTCGCGCAGGGAATCAAGGTTGCCCATGTAGAGGCAGTCTTCCAAGCCCTCGTTGATGCGGGCCAGCCCGCGGGTGATCTTGCGGGTCACAAACGTTTCGCCGCGCCGCGGGCTCTCGTGGTTGAACAGGATCCCGTTGCAGGCATACATCCCGTAGGCATCGCGGTAGTTCACCGTGATCCAGTAGGCGTTGAGCTTGGCCACCCCGTAGGGGCTGCGGGGGTAGAAGGGGGTGCTTTCCTTCTGCGGGATCTCCTGCACCAGGCCGTAGAGCTCGCTGGTGCTGGCCTGGTAGATACGGGTTTTGGTGCTGAGCCCCAGCATCCGCACGGCCTCCAGCAGCCTCAGGGTGCCCAGGGCATCGGAGTTGGCCGTGTATTCCGGCGCCTCAAAGCTCACCGCCACATGGCTCTCGGCGCCCAGGTTGTAGATCTCATCGGGCTGCACCTGCTGGATGATCCGGATCAGGTTGGTGCTGTCCGTCAGATCCCCGTAGTGCAGCACCAGGCGCGGATCGCTCTCGCGCGGATCTGGTAGAGGTGATCGATCCGGCTGGTGTTGAAGCTGCTGGCCCGGCGCTTGATGCCATGCACCGTGTAGCCCTTCTCCAGCAGCAGTTCGGCTAAGTAGGAGATGTCCTGGCCGGTGATGCCAGTGATCAGGGCAACTTTGCTGGGCAACGGTGGCACGGGATGGGGCAAGGGCTGAGCTTGGACACACCAAGGGTGTGATGGAGCTGACGGGGCTGGAGCGGGCTGCTCAACGGCCTCACGTCAGCCCCCTCGGCCTTGCATGGCTTGAGGCTGTTGGCGCGCCCTGGGGCTTCGGCCGGCCTCAGTAAGCTGGAACCAGTGCTGATCGGCCCCGTTCCATGCTCAAGCTGCAGCTGGGTGATCCCAATGCCCGCAAGCTGAAGCGCTACCAGCCGATCGTCTCCGACATCAACCTGCTGGAAGAGGAGATCGCCCCCCTCTCCGACGAGGAGCTGCGCGGCCTCACGGGCGAATTCCGCCAGAAGCTGGAGCAGGTGGCCGGCAATGCCGCCAAGGAGCGGGCCCTGCTTGATGAGCTGCTGCCCCAGGCCTTCGCCGTGGTGCGCGAGGCCGGCAAGCGGGTGCTGGGCATGCGCCACTTCGACGTGCAGCTGATCGGCGGCATGGTGCTGCACGACGGCCAGATCGCCGAGATGAAAACCGGCGAGGGCAAAACCCTGGTGGCCACCTTGCCTGCCTACCTCAACGCCCTTACCGGCCGCGGCGTGCACGTGGTGACGGTGAACGACTACCTGGCCCGCCGCGACGCCGAGTGGATGGGCCAGGTGCACCGCTTCCTGGGCCTCTCGGTGGGCCTGATCCAGCAGGAGATGGATCCCGCCACCCGCCGCGCCAACTACGCCTGCGACATCACCTACGCCACCAACAGCGAGCTGGGCTTCGACTACCTGCGCGACAACATGGCAAACGACATCGCCGAGGTGGTGCAGCGGGCGCCCAACTACTGCGTGATCGACGAAGTCGACTCGATCCTGATCGACGAGGCCCGCACCCCCCTGATCATCTCCGGCCAGATCGAGCGCCCCCAGGAGAAATACCGCCGCGCCGCCGAGGCGGCTGAGCAGCTGGAGCGTGCCGCCGAGATGGGCAAGGACGGCATCGACCCCGAGGGCGACTACGAGGTGGATGAGAAGCAGCGCAACGTGACCCTCACCGACGAGGGCTACGCCAAGGCCGAAGCATTGCTGGGCGTCAGCGACCTGTTCAACCCCGAGGACCCCTGGGCCCACTTCATCAACAACGCCCTCAAGGCCAAGGAAATGTTCACCAAGGATGTGAACTACATCGTGCGGGGCGGCGATGCGGTGATCGTGGATGAGTTCACCGGCCGGGTGATGCCGGGCCGCCGCTGGAGCGATGGCCTGCACCAGGCGATCGAGGCCAAGGAGCAACTGGAGATCCAGCCTGAAACCCAAACGCTGGCCTCGATCACGTATCAGAACTTCTTCCTGCTCTACCCACGCCTGGCCGGCATGACCGGCACCGCCAAAACCGAGGAGGTGGAGTTCGAGAAAACCTACAAACTCGAAGTCACCATCGTGCCCACCAACCGGGCGCGCTCCCGGGCCGACTGGACCGACCAGGTGTATAAAACCGAAACGGCCAAGTGGCGAGCCGTCGCTCTGGAAACCGCTGAGGTGCACCAGAGCGGACGGCCGGTGTTGGTGGGCACCACCAGCGTGGAGAAATCCGAGCTGTTGAGCGCTCTGCTGGCCGAGCAGGAGATTCCC
>VGPU01000103.1 GCA_016882525.1 Cyanobacteria bacterium M_surface_10_m2_119
CTGGCCGGGATCCGCTCCTCAATCGACACGTAGGAGAACAGGGAGCCGCTGGGCTCCCGGTGGCCTCGCATCTGGGCTGGGCAGTTAGCCCATTTTCGCAGAGTAGGCCGGGTTTTTCAGCAAACTCCTAAGGCAGATGTCGGGCTCCACCCCTCACGGACTCGACGACAACCTGGAGGAACGGGTTGCCGAGTTGCTTGCCGATGAGCAATACGCTGATCACCCCCTGCGTGAGGTCCTGGAGCAGGTGATGGACCGCATGGGCCAGCAGCTCAGCCGCCTCGAGCGCATCACCCAGATCTCCGACCGCTATCAGACCGGTGCCCAGGAGCGGGTCCTGCACATCTCCCGTCGCTACGACCGTCAGATCCGCAAGCTGGAGAAGGCGATCCGCATTTCGGATCGCTACCAGGCCATGCTCAATGACCTCAACAAGGCGCTGCAGGAGGCCTCCACCCACGACCAGCTCACCGGTCTGCCCAACCGGCGCCTGATGGCCGATCGCTGCCGCCGGGAAGACCACCGCAGCCAGCGTGAATCCAGCACCTATTCCCTGCTGGCGATCGACGTGGATCGCTTCAAGACCATCAATGACACCTATGGCCACGAGGCCGGTGACCGGGTGCTGGTGGAGCTGGGGCAAGCCTTTCGCCGGGGGCTGCGCGATTACGACTCCTGCGCCCGCTGGGGTGGCGAGGAGTTCCTGGCCCTGCTGATCGGTGCCGACCTCAGCACGGCTGAGCACGTGGCCCAGCGGATTCTTGAGACCGTGCGCTCCCTGTGCGTGGATCTGCCCAGTGGGGTGATCTCCCCCCGGGTGAGCATCGGTGTGGCTGAGCATCACACCGGGGAGCTTTACACCGATGTGTACAGGCGCGCCGATGCAGCCCTGCTGCTGGCCAAGGAGAGTGGCCGTGATCGGTTTCTGGTCGCCGCACCTCCAACGGAGCTTGAGATCCAGACGGCAGCTCAGCTCAGGGACGATCCCCCATCTGCCTGATCAGTCGGTCCGCCAGAGACAGCTGCAGGGAGACCCCCCCGGGGGGAGAGCCTCCTGATCGAGCCGGACTTCAGTTGGCGCTCGGCTTGGCCAGCGGCAGCAGGCACTTGTCGCTGTCGCAGCCGGCTGGGCCCGCCTCCATCGGCTGTTCACCACCGTCGTAGCGCTGCAGGGCCTCGAAGAAGCACTGGGTGCGGCGGCGAGCCGCCACCTCGGCGTTGAGGCGCTGGTAGGTGGCGGCATCGATCGGCTCGAACGGCAGCCGCGGGAAGGTGGCGTTGGCGTCGAAACGGGCCAGCAGGGCGGCGGAGATGTAGCCCTGGCCCTCGTCGATGGCGCGGTGGATGGCCTCGGCGAGGGGCTCGATCTCGTGCTCCCGGAATTCCACCGTGGCACTGGTGTTGTGGGCGGTGTAGTGCTGCTGCACCTGCATGTAGAAGTCGAACTGGGCCAGGGCTGAGAAGGTGTTGATCTCGACGGCATCGGCGCCGGGGATGTTGGCCCAGCTCACCTCCGTGGGGATCTCCACCAGCCACTCGGTGCAGCGGGGATCGAACGGATCATCCAGAAGGCGGCCCTGCTCGTCCTTGTCGCTCTGTGACGGCACGATCGAGTAGCCGTAGTCGAGGCAGGCCAGGGCAACGGGGTCGTTCTTGCGGAAGGTGATGCGGCGGATGAAGCGCTGGGCCTTAGGGGGGTGCCAGCCGGGGGAGGCGCCGGTGAGCAGGCTCTTGGTGCCGGCGGGCTGCACGGTGGTGCAGCGGTTCGGCCGGCGGATGCCGTGGCGGTCGCAGTACTCCCACACGGCCTCGTGCACGATGGTTTTCCAGCGGGCCAGGTAGTCGGCCTCCCGCGCCTTGAAGGCCCGGCCTTCATCGGAATCCGGGCGCCCGGCTTCCCACCACTTCAGCCAGGGGGTGCCGAAGGCGTGCACGAAGAAGTCGAACAGCCCGGTGAAGCTCACCCCCACGATCGGGTCCCAGGCGCGGCTCTGGCGGTAGCGCTCTACCTCGAAGCGGTGGTTCAGCAGGCAGGCCACGGCAATGGCGCCGGCGCGGAAGGCGTCCTCCTGGGCCTGGAAGTCGGTGGGGTGGATCTGGTTGAGGTGGATCTCGGCCAGGTTGCAGTGGAAGTCGGCGCCGAGGATCTCGCCGCAGGGGTTGAGGCCGTAGCGGCCCAGGCGGTGGTCCAGCTCAGCGGCCTCCAGGCCGGGGTGGTGGAGCTTCAGCCAGGCGGCGGCTTGCTCACGGCCCTGGTCGCAGTAGATGCCCACAAACTCCTCGCGCAGCTCGGGGGTGCTCAGCAGGTCGGCATTGGAGCGGGCGATCGCCTCGGGGGCGAACTGGATGGCACCCTCGCCACTCTGGAACTGCTTGGTCACGGCCTCCAGCACTGTCTCCCGGCTGGGACGGGTGTGGAACACCCGGGTGTGGTTGGCCATGCGCAGGGCATCGCGCTCCGGGTCGATCCTCCAGTTGCCCTGCGCGTCCTGCTGCCAGAGGTTGTCCTTGGCACTGGCGGCGGCAACGTCGTCGGCGGCGAACTGGCGCATGCCGGCGCTGCGGCGGATGTTGCCGGCCACGATCGTGACGGCGGCCTCATCGATCAACAGGCAGCACTCAACCGAGGTGAGCTGGCGGCCCCGGGCCTTGTTCAGGATCTGGGCCACACGGCCGTAGAGATCCTTGAGCTTCACAGGGTTGGCCATGCCGCCAAAGCCCTTGAGGGTTTCGCCCACCGGCCGCACATCCGAGAGATCGACGCTGATCTCGATCGGGGCGGCGGCATCAAAGCGCACGTCGCTGCAGAGCTCCAGCAGCAGCTGGTAGCTGTCCACCCAGCCGCGGCGGGTGTCGCCCACCTTGATCGCCACCTGCTGGCCGTTGACAATGTGGCTGGTGTGCTCCTGGCGGGCGCCGGCCGGCGTGGAGCCGATGTCGGTGACACCGGTGATCACCAGCTGGTTGCGCACGGCCGGCAGCCTGTTGATCAGGTGCGGCTCGATGATGGCCCCGGTGCCGCAGCCCATCATCGCCAGGTCCATCATCAGACCGAAGGCTTCCCAGTCCACCAGGTTGGTGGAGGTGCAGTTGTAAGCGCCGCTGAAGTTCTCCTCCTGCTCGATCCACGGCGTGCCGCCGATCCACAGCCAGCGGCCTGAGGGGAGGGCCTTCTGCTGCTGCTGCATCCGGCGCAGCAGGCGCACTTCATCGGCGTTGAGATGGCCCAGCTTGCGCAGGCCCTCGAGGTTGCGCTCGGCCACCTGGTGCCAGCTCTCCCGGCCAGCCGGCAGCTTCCGCGAATAGGTGCGGTAGAAGACGGGGTTGGCGGCCGGTGCGGAGGCGGGGAAATCCCCGGTCGCCACATTCACGCCAGGCGTGCCCAGCCCGAGGCTGCCATCGGGCTCGGGGCCCATGGCACCGGCTGCCGTGGTGCTGGTGGCAGGGCGCTGGGCGGAGATGGTCACCGGCGATTCATCCAGGGTTTGCGCACCATAACGCCAGGGGTGGGGTGTGCAAGCCGTCGTTACCACCAGTGGCAGGGGGGGCCATCGGCGCTCAGAGTGAAGGCTCTGTGGCCGCTGGGCCTGAGCCGATGGTGTTGCCTCGC
>VGPU01000104.1 GCA_016882525.1 Cyanobacteria bacterium M_surface_10_m2_119
TCCAGGTGCAGCAGCGCAAGGCCGTGGTGGTGGAGATGCAGGCTAAGCAGGATGATTTGCCGCGCTTAAAACGCCGTTTAGAGCGCCTGCTGGAACGCCAGCAAATGGCCCAGGGGCAGCAGGAGCGGTTGTTTCAGTTGGTGGCTGGCACGGATGCCTTGACCACCTGGCTTACCCAGGTGAATCGATTTGCGACCCAGCAGGGATTGTCCATTGTTTCCGTGGAGCCCCAGCCCATTGAGCGCTATCGCCCCCCTGCCCCGTCGGCTGCCGATGGAGGCTCCCCGCCGTCGGCCGATGCCAATGCCCCCCCCCGTAGATCCGCTCTTGGCTGCTCAGATTGAGAAGCACTCGGCGCTGTTCATTCTTCAGGGCCCCTTCCCGCGCTTGGTGCGGTTTTTGCAGCAGCTGGAGCAATTGCAGGTGATGGTGCTGGCTAGTGATGTTGAGCTGGAGGCGGTGAGCCCGGCAACTGCTGCCCCTGCCCCGGCTGGTGCGACAGCAGCCAATCCGCAGGCCAAGCTCAGGCTCAGGTTCTCCGCCTACGGGCGAATCCCTGCAGCTGCCGGGTCGCGGCCCTGAGACCCCGCACCAGCTCGGCCTGTGTTTGCGGCTCGGCCCCAAATCTGTACTGGTTGTACAGATCAAGAACGCGATTGAGCAGGGGTTGGAGTGGGGGGTGTTCCTGCCCTGCGCGCTGAAGAAACCGCCCCAGGCTTTCGCCAGGCGTTGGCTCCAGCTGGAGCGATTTCAGCTGCCGCAGGCAGTGATTCAGCGATCTGCGGGGGGGATCGCTGACCCCTGGGCCTGACTCCAGCCTCAACACCAGGCTCAGCGCGCCCCCCAGGCCAAGCCCAATGACCAGCAGTGCCATGACCCCTTGCCATTGACCCGTGAACCATCCCGGCAGCAGTTCACGCTGCCGGGCGGTATCGAATCCCATCACCCACAGCTGCCAGCGGGTGTCGAGCCCCTGCCATTGGCTGGCCAGACCTTGGAGCCAGCTGGGGGGAGCTCCGGCCTGCAGCTGCTGGCGTTCGTTGGCAGACAGGCTCGCCGCCAAAGAGAGCCTCACACGATCAGGAACCACCCAACTCGTGGGGTCCACCTCCACCCATCCCGATGGCGGGAGCCACACCTCGCTCCAGGCATGGGCATCGCTCTGTTCCAGCAAAAGATAGGGATCGCCTGCCAAGGGCTGTTTCCATGTACCGCCCTGGTACCCCACCACCACCCGGGCCGGCACACCGGCTGCCCGCATCAGGGTGGAGAAGCTGGAGGCGAAGTGCTCACAGAAACCCAGTTGCCGATCGAACAGGAAGGCATCCAGCGGGGCTTGGGCTGGCAGCTTGCCCGGTTCGAGGCTGTAGCGAAATCCCTGGGTTTCAAACCAGCGTCTTGTCTGTGAAACCAACATCGCCGGGTTCCTGCTTTCGGAGCGCAGCTGTGCTGCCAAGGCTTCCAGCCTGGGGTTGCTTCCTTGGGGCAGCTCAAGATCCAGGTCGGTGGGCGGTTGTGCGCGCCAGGGTTTGGCGCGGCTGGATGAGCTGATGCCGTACAGCTCTCGTTCACGTAGGGGGACACCGGCCCAAAGCGCTCCTGCGCTGCTCAGCCTCAGCAGGCTTGGATCACTGGGCAGACCTTCACCACCCCAGGGTCTCCACGGCAACGGGGATGGCTCCACCAGCCAGCGTTGGTCGACGGGTGCTGTGGGCGTGGGCTGGTTGGAGGCGAGGGCCGGAGCGGGGCCTTGGCTCCAGCCCTCGCCGTCAAAGTGGCGATGCACCAACACGCGCCAGTAGCGCTGCTGGGGCGGTGGTGGAGCCCCAGCAAATTCCACGCGGGCGGCCAATCCCCCCTGTCGCACCAGTTCAGCAATGTCTCCCGGCCGCAGTTCGCTGGCGAGTCCGCTTTGGCTGATGCCACTGCCACCAGGGAGGCTCCAAAGCACCGGTAACCGTGGCAAGAGCAGAAATGCTGTGATCACCACAGGCAGCAGCACGCCTACCAGTCCGACGCACCGGCGGAGCAAATGATTCAGGGGCTGTGGACCTGCCTCCAGGCTCAGCAGGCTGCCCACACAGCAGAGGGAGCAGACCCCCTGCATCACGCTGGCCACCAGGCTTTGGCTCAAGGTGCCCGCCAGTCCGATGCCCAGCAGCATCACGAGGCTGGCCCGACGTCGCCCAGGCGGATCGCTGCTCTCCAGCAGTTTCAATCCGCCCATCAGCCAAACCAGATTGCCCAGGCTTGCCATCCAGCCGTTGCGGTCATGTAGCGGTGTTGAGGCCAGCCATGCTGCAAGCGTGAGCAGGGTCAACGTCAGCAGCCGCCCCTTCGGTTGGATGAGTTCGGGTCGCCCGCTGATGCCCAGCAGGACCGGGATGGCAATCGCCACCATCGGTTGCAGGGCTCCGTTGATCAGCAGTTGCCCCCACATCAGTAGGAGGGCCAGTTGCAGCAGCCGCAGGCTGGTGCTCATGGGGGCCATTCCGCTAGGGCCATGAGGCAGAGCTGGAGCTGTGCACTGCCCGTCTTGGGCGGCACGCAGCTGCCATCCGGCAGGACAAGCCCAGTGGGGCGACCCCGATGGAGTTCTTGCCAAAGGCGATCACAGAGGTGTCCCAAGGCCTGCTCTAGTGGGAGCTGAGCCGATGGGGCCAGCCATAGGGCGTTGTCTTGCTCTCGCTGGAACGCCTTGCTCACCCAGCCGCGCCCCCGGGCCTTGGCTTTCCAGTCGACCCGCTGCCAACCCTGCTCCGGGCGCCAGGGTTGAAGGCTATCGATCAAATCGCCATCGCGATCCGTAGCGCAATTCAGTTCCTGGACAGGGCCAGGACATCGCTCAGGGGCTACCCAGATGGGTGAGCCGGGCTCCCAGTAGGTCCAGCATCGGAATAAACCCAAGGGGGCTGTGGTCCAGAGCAACAGCCGACCGGGCCGATGCCGTCCCCGTTGTTGTCCTCGCCAGGGAAGAACGTGTTGCTGCTTGCCTGGATGGATGGTTAGCGCCTGGGGGCGACCGGAAGTGGGATGAATCCATCGCCACTGAAGGGAGGGCCGCCAGATGGTGCTGCTGCTTTCGACCCGGTAGGCATGGTTGTCACCTACGCAGCAGGCTTCCTGCTGCAGGGCCTCCACTTGCAGCCCCTGCAGGTTCAGATGCGTTAAGAACAAGCTCAGCAATTGCAGGCTCACCATCAACAACGCCAGCAGCACCGGCGTGTTGCTGGCGGCTTGGGTGCCCAGTAGGTAAAGAGCACCGGCTGTCAACAGCCAAAGGCATCCAAAGCGGCTCAGAAAAATGTAGAGATTGCGGTGACCGAGCCGTAGGACCGAGCAGGAACGGCTCAGCCGCCTCTCCAGCCCCTGCCACCACTCAGCGAATCCCATCCACCTGCTCCAGGATGGTTGTGCTGATGAGGGCTGAGCGTCGTTGTCCTCCATCCAGTCGATGCTCCGCAACGGCGGAGAACACTGCCTGCACATCGTCCGGGGTGACGACGCTGTTGCCCCTTAGATAAGCCCAGGCCTTGGCTGCAGTGATCAGGGCTTTGGAGGCGCGCGGACTCAAGCCTGCCTGCGATTGACGGCTTGCGTGCACG
>VGPU01000105.1 GCA_016882525.1 Cyanobacteria bacterium M_surface_10_m2_119
CAAGATCCGCGAAATTCGGCGTCTTTGTCCGGCGCCATTCCCCCTGGATCTGCTGGTCCGTCGGCCGGAGGAGATGGAGGTTCGCTACCGGGGGGGGGATCCTGTCGTGCGAGAAGCACTCGACCATGGAGAAGTCCTCCATGGTTGAACCCTGGTCGGCCGTGCCGGAGTGGATGGCCAAGGCGGACGGCGACTGGGAAGCCCTGGAGATCCTCCTGACGAGGGACAGCCCCGGCTTACGTGATGCGGTGGTCTTCCACGCCCAGCAATGTGTAGAGAAGCTGCTCAAAGCTCGGCTGATCCAGCTCGGGCAGACGGTCGACAAGATCCATGATCTGGCCGCCCTGTCTTGCCAGCTGGAAGCGGTGGATCGCCAATGGAGCTGGGACGATGAGGAACTGGCGGATCTCTCCTCAGGAGCGGTGCTCGCTCGCTACCCGGGTTTTGAGACCTCTGCCGAGGAGCAGGCCGAACTTGTGGAGATCGCCAGCAGGGTGAGGCGGGCGCTGAGGATTCTTCTTGGCTCAGAACAGCAGGACGATTGAACTAAACGACGGATGTCGTTGGAGCTCACGCCGCCAACGCCACCTCCGGCACGAACGCCGCCGGAATCGCCCGCTGCAGCCGCCAACGAATCGCCATCGGCCGCTCGCCCTCGTGGCTCACGTGATCGGCAAACCCGAGGCACAGAAACGGCAGCGTCACCCCGCCGCGCTTGCTTTCCTCCCGCACGAACAGCAGCACCCGGCTCCCGCGCTCACGATGGTGGATGTAGCGCTGCCCCGTGGGTGAGGCTTGCCGCGTGAGGCTCTGGCTCTCCCAGTGGAACTCCCACGGGGAGATGGCGTAGTCGTTGTAGCGGGTGGTGGGGGAGAAGAGGGCTTCGCTCTTGCGCAGGGTGATGAACAGCAGGTCGCACTGGGTGGCCTGGTGCCAGAGCACGCCCTCGCGGTGGATCCAGGGGGCGTGATCGCTGAGCGTGCACGCGCAGCGGCACCGGCAGAGCCCAGGGCAGGGGGTGAAGGCGGTGATCGGCACGGGCAGCGAGCAGCTCCAGCAGCTGTCGCAGTTTCTGGCGCCAGGCGCCGGCCTGCCAGAGCACGGCCAGGGCATCCTCCAGTGGACGCCACTGGCGGCCGGTGCCGAACAGCTGGACGGTGAGCATCAGCCACGCACGCCGCTCGCGTTCGCCCAGGGGCTGCAGCTCCGGCGGGGCGGAAGCGCGCAGGGCGGCGGCGAGGGCGCGAAGGCGATCGGGATCGTCGCCATGCAGCAGCGCTGAGCCGATGGCGCGGCTGAGGCGCTCCTCCTCCGGGTGGGGCGCAGCGCCGAGCCAGCCCAGATCCCGGCGCAGGGCAGTGAAGGAGGCGCCGCGGATGCCGTAGAAGTCGGCCGGGTCCATGGCCAGGGCTTCGAGCCACTCGGCCTGGCCGCTGGTGGGGCCGATCGTGCCCTCGGCGGCCAGGGCGCGCAATTCCTCCAGCAGCTGGGGCCGGCGCGCGGGCAGGCACTGGCGCAAGTTGGAAAGCACCCGCTCACTCGCCACCCGATCGAGCACCAGCCGGCAACCGGGCGGCAGGAAGGGGAATCCCTGCGTCAGCTGCTCCTGCAGCTGGCTGCGACTGCAGCCGAGCAGGGCGCGGTAGCGCAGGTCGAAGCGGAAGCGGCGGTGCTGCTGGCCGATGAAATCGAGCACGGTGAGGCAGCTCTTGCCGGTGTCGGGCGACAGACGCAGGCCTCGGCCCAGCTGCTGCAGGAACACCACCGCGCTCTCGGTGGGACGCAGCAGCAGCACGGTGTCGATCGACGGAAAGTCGAGACCTTCGTTGAACAGGTCGACGGTGAAGAGGATCTGCGGGTCGCCAGCCTGGAGGGGCTTGAGGACGGCCTGGCGATCGGGCGCGGAGGGCCATCCCTGAGACCTGTTACGCCGGTGGCACTTGATATCTGACAGCAGTACATCTGAACCCTATGATCCAGACCACACCGCATTTAGTGTCTGGGGGCTTTGAGGGATCCATGCCCACACCACTGACATGGGTCACGACGCCGGCAATCGGCCAAGGGCGCTCCAGCGGTGGCAGCGCAGCAGCTGAGCTGTTTGAAGGTGGTGGCAGCCAGCGACGTCGCTCTCTTCTGGAGACCCTGGTTCGCGAGATCTGCCAGAACAGCACCGATCAGCGCCTCAGTCGAACGGCTGCCGAGGTCTGTTTTGATCTGATACTTCTGCGAGGCGAGGAGCGCGAAGCCTTTCTCGCCGCGATGAACTGGCAGGCGCTGCGCCCCCATCTCGCTGCTGTGAAGGGAGCCGGCGGAGCTGCGTTGACGCTCCGGGCCGGTATTGAAGCCATGGAAGCTGAGACCTTGGTCTGCCTTCGGATCAGCGACAGCGGTACGGCAGGGCTGACAGGAGACGACTGGGAGGAGGAAGGCAACTTCCGGCGGCTCTGTATCCAGAACTTCTCGACAGGAGAGGAGACAGGGCGTGGCGGCAGCTTCGGCTTGGGCAAGGCCGTGAGCTGGATGCACTCCCGTCTGCTCACGGTGCTGTTTTCCTCCTCCGTAGAGGGCATGGAAGGCAAAGGGCTCAGAGTTTTCGGACGCAGCGAGCTTCCCGCTCACGACCTTGATGGCGAGGCCTTTCTGGATGGGGCCTACCTCGGTGTTGCTGCGGAGCGCGACGGCATCCCTGTTGCCCTCTCAGACTGGCGTGAGCCAGAGGATGCCAGCCAGCTGCAGCTTGATCGTGCCGGCATTAATGGTTCAGGTACTTCATTGCTGATCCCGGCATTCCACGAGCCCGATCGTGATGATGTGGGTAGCCTCGGCATCCGAGAGCCTGAAGAGCTCTGCCGGGATCTGACCGAAGCAGCAGCGAAGTGGTTCTGGCCCGCCATCAGCTGGGGTCGACTGAAGGTGCGCTCCCGCGTCCTAGTCGCCGGCGAATCCCGGGCCAGTTTTGAAAGCCGGGCTGAGGTGAGCGGGGTATGGGCACCTTTCCTGGCAGCATCACGGGCGGAACCCGGTGGAGACGCTGCACTGCTTCCCGGTGATTCGGCGGCTATCGATATCACCGGATTTCCGCTTCCGAGGCGCATTCAGCCCGAACACCGACCGGAACTCCTGCATCCTGCTCTCAACACCCTCATCAGGGTCGGGGTGACGCGTGTCTCCCCGAACGAGGCCTGCCTCCCATGCCGCTCCACCATCGCCATGATCCGTGGTGCCGGGATGGTGGTGGACTATGCAGAAGGTCTCAGGCTTCAGGACGGTGGCAGTTACTGCGCTGTTGCACTCGTCGGATCTGCTCTTCTCCACACTCCATCATCCGAGGCTCTGGAGAAAACCAGAGAATTTGCTGGAGATGCCGAGGAGTATTTCCGCGCCGCTGAGCCCGTCACGCATGATGACTGGCTTCCCACCACCCGCCGATTGCGCGAGAGCTATGACTGGAGAGGGTCC
>VGPU01000106.1 GCA_016882525.1 Cyanobacteria bacterium M_surface_10_m2_119
CCTGCACCACCAGCCCCTGCTGGTGGTGCTTCGTGCTGAGCAGCCCCTGGAGCTTCAACCCCAGCTGGCCCACCTGGCCCAGCTGGGGGTTCGCCATGTGGAGCTGGCCTGGTCGCCCCACCCGCACTGGGCCGAGCAGGTGGCCTCGCTCGTGGGTCGTTTTCCGACGTTGCATCTGGGGGCTGCCTCCCTCTGCACCGCCGCAGCCCTTGAGGCGGCCGTGCGCTCCGGCCTGGCCTATGGGGTATCGCCCATTCTCGATAGCGCCCTGGTGGAGCAGGCGCGCCGCCACGGCCTGGCCCTTGTGCCGGGCGTGATGACGCCCTCAGAAGTGCATCAGGCCCGCGCCCTGGGTTGCCCGCTGGTGAAGCTCTTCCCGGCCGTGCAGCTGGGCACGCCCTACTGGCGGCGCCTGCGCGAACCGCTGGGGCCCCTTCCTGGCTGTATTGCCGCTGGGGGGCTGGGGGTGGCAGATGTGGAGCCCTGGCTGGCCGCAGGGGTGGATGCCGTGGCCCTCGGCGGCAGTCTCGCCAGCGCGGCCGATTGGGAGGCGCTCGCCGCCCTGGTGGCGCGCCTCGCCCGTCACCAGAGACTGCACTGACCCTGCTGGCGCAGCAGGTGATCGGCCAGCACCAGGGCCACCATCGCCTCCACCATCGGCACCGCCCGCGGCAGCACGCAGGGGTCGTGCCGGCCCTTGGCGGCCAGGGTGGTGGCCTCGCCGGCGGCGTTGATCGTTGCCTGCTCCTTGCGAATCGTGGCGGTGGGCTTGAAGGCCACCCGGATCACGATCTCCTCGCCGTTGCTGATGCCCCCCTGGATGCCCCCGGAATTGTTGGTGGCGGTGTGCAGGGAGCCATCGGCGGTGGGCAGAAAGGCGTCGTTGTGCTCACTGCCCTTGAGCAGGGTGCCGCCGAAGCCCGAGCCGATCTCAAAGCCCTTGGTGGCCGGCAGTGACATCACGGCCTTGGCCAGGTCGGCTTCGAGCTTGTCGAACACCGGCATGCCCAGCCCCACCGGCGGCCGGCGCACCACACAGGTGATCAGGCCGCCGCAGGAGTCGCCCTCGCGGCCGATGGCCTCGATCCGCTCGATCATGCGCTCGGCGCTGGCTGTATCGGGGCAGCGCACGATGTTGCTTTCGATCGCCTCCAGCGTCACTGCTGCGGGATCCACCTGCGCCTCGATCGTGTGGATGCGCTGCACCCAGGCCAGCACCTCGGTGCCGTGGGCCTTGGCGAGCATTTGCTTGGCGATGGCCCCTGCTGCCACCCGGCCGATCGTTTCGCGGGCGGAGGCCCGGCCACCGCCGCTGCGGGCCTGGATGCCGTACTTCGCCTGGTAAGTGGCATCGGCGTGGGAGGGGCGGAAGGCCACCTCCATCTCCTTGTAGTCCTGGGGACGCTGGTCCTTGTTGCGTACCACCATCGCGATCGGCGTGCCCAGGGTCACGCCATCGAGCAGGCCGCTGAGAATCTCGACCCGGTCGTCCTCCTTGCGGGGGGTGGTGATCTTGCTCTGGCCGGGCTTGCGACGGTCCAGTTCCGCCTGGATCGCCTCGAGATTGAGCGGCAGCCGCGGCGGGCAGCCGTCCACGATCACCCCCACACCCCCGCCGTGGGATTCGCCGAAGGTGCTGATGCGGAAGAGCTGGCCGAAGCTGCTGCCCATGACGTTGCGGTGCTGAGCCGAGCGTAAAGAGTCGTCCGTGCGCCGGTGCAGCCAGTGTGGGCCCGTACCGCGGGCCGTGGCTGCCTAGGTTCGGCCGGCGGTGCGGCCGCAGCCGGAGTTCAGTGCAGGGGGCGGTGGTGATCAAGAAGGAGCGTGCGGCCTTGATCCTGCAGCGGCTGCAGGAGCACTACCCGCAGACCCCCGTGCCGCTCGACCACAGCGATCCCTTCACCCTGCTGGTGGCCGTGCTGCTCAGCGCCCAGTGCACCGATAAGAAGGTGAACGAGGTCACGCCGGCCCTGTTCGCCGCGGGGCCCACCCCGGCGGCCATGGCGGCCTTGGAGGAGGCCGAGATCCTGGGCCATATCCGCCAGCTGGGGCTGGCCCGCATCAAGGCCCGCAACGTGCGCCGCCTGGCGGAGCTACTGCTGGAGCGCCATGGCGGTGAGGTGCCCTGCAGCTTCGAGGCCCTCGAGGCCCTGCCAGGCGTGGGCCACAAGACCGCCAGCGTGGTGATGGCCCAAGCCTTCGGCGTGCCCGCCTTCCCGGTGGACACCCACATCCACCGGCTGGCCCAGCGCTGGGGGTTCAGCGACGGCCGCAGCGTGGAGCAGACCGAGCGCGATCTCAAGGCCCTGTTCCCGCGCGAGGCCTGGAACCGCCTGCACCTGCAGATCATCTTCTACGGGCGCGAGTTCTGCACCGCCCGCGGCTGCGATGGCACCGTGTGCGGCCTCTGCCGGGAGCTCTACCCCCGGCGCCGCACGCCGGTGATCTGGCGCAAGCCCTAGGCCCCCTCGATCAGGGCCTGGCGCCGGGCCTGGCGCTGCAGCTGCAGCAGCTGGCGGGCGGTCTGCTCGAGGGGGATCGGCCGCGAGAACAGATAGCCCTGGGCGCGGATGTAGCCCAGCCCTTCGAGGATGCGGCGCTGGGCGTCGGTCTCCACCCCCTCGGCGGTCACCTGGATGCCATAGGCCTTGGCCATGTCGAGCATGGCGCGGCAGAGGGCGAGGGCCTCCTCGGAGCGCTCCAGCTCCTGCACGAAGGTCTTGTCCACTTTCACGTGGCGGAAGGGGGCGCTGCGCAGCAGCACCAGGGAGGCGTAGCCGGTGCCGAAGTCGTCGAGCGCCAGGGCAAATCCCTGCTCCACCAGGCGATGCAGCATCTCGCGCGAGGGGCCGTCGGGATCGAGCCAGCGGCTCTCGGTGATCTCCAGGCAGAGGCGCCGTGCCTCCACCCCTTCGGCGCTCAGCAGCTGGGCCACCTCATCGGCGAAGCCCTCCCGCAGCAGCTGGTGCACCGAGAGGTTGACGTTGATCACTAGATCGCTGCCGGCGATCGCCGGTTCCTTGAGCAGCTTGCAGGCCCCCCGCAACATCGTGAAGCCGATCGCATCGATCAGCCCCGCCTCCTCGGCCACGTTGATGCACAGCTGCGGACTCACCCCCTCCAGCACGGCGGTGCGGGTGCGGAACAGCAGCTCCATCCCCAGGGGCGCCCCGGTGCACAGGTCGACGATCGGCTGGGCATGGGGATGCACCAGGCCGAGGCGCAGGGCGTTCTCCAGCTCCTGGCCCACCTGCAGGCGGTGCTGCACGGCGGTGAGCTGCTCGCGATCCAC
>VGPU01000107.1 GCA_016882525.1 Cyanobacteria bacterium M_surface_10_m2_119
GATTGGCGGCTGCCCTCAGGCAAGACCCCTTCAACCTTATCAGATGGGCTTGATTCACGGGCGTGTTTCACGGAATCGTTCAGCTCTCCAACCCCTCCCGCCCCGAGCTGCAGGGATTGGAGGTGCGTGCCCTGGCCGATGGACACCGGCGCACGGTGCCCTACTTGGGCCCGATTGAGGTGCTGCTGGGGGCCATCCCCATGGAAGACATGGATCTCGTGCTGCGCCCCCAGCTGCAGTCGATCACCGTGAACCCGGAAAGCCCCAACATCCCCTTGAGCCTGGCCAAGTAGGCCTTTGGCGACACGGGTCGTCGTGGCTGATCGCCACCACCGGCTGGGGCTGAGCCGAAAGCGTCCAAAATCTGTACAGCTTGTACAGATTTCCTGACACCCCCAAGCAGCGCGCTTGATGCAAGCTAGTTCCCCTTCGAACCCTTCGGGTTCAGTCAGCGAGCGAATCGAGAGGCATGGCCATGCCCGGGAAGACCGTGATTCCACGGATGCCCTGATAGTTTTCTTGTACTATCCTGTATTCAGGGTTTGGGCTGGCTACGGTGCTTTTGGGATTTGACCGTCAAGGCTGGATCACGGTTTTTGCCGCCCTGCTCCTCGCCCTGATCACGCTGTTTACCAATTACACGCATGTCGACCTCCTGGGAGCCGCTTCCGTCGACCTACCGCAGCAAGCAGGAATTCCTTGCATCGCTGCCGCCGTGGCGGCAGCTGTCGCAGAAGCTCAATTGGAGGCCAACCGTCGAGCTGAAAGTGCAGCGATACGCGATCGAGCAGAGGCTGTAGCCGAAGGCCGGCAGAGCCGGTAACGACTCGAGAAAGAGGACGAACGGCTCGACGAGTTCAACAGCAAGCTCAGTGCAATCTTGTCCAGCTCCGACACCAGCTCGACCCCTCCGAACGCAATGCCAGGCGAGTCCGAGATGTGATCTCAGTGCTCGAGGAGTACGGCGGATTGGCGGGCTAAGCCTGCTCTGTGAGTCGATCGGCGCGGCTCCGGCCAGCGCCGATCGGTTCGAGAGCTTGCAGCCCCACCAGCTCGCTGAGATCGCGCCAGGCCGTGGCCCGGTTTGCCTTGGTGAGTCCGATGGCTTTGCGCAGCGTCATCCCCCCTTCGAAACCGTCGGGTTCGGCATCGAGCAGGCGGTTGAGCAGCTTCTGCTGCCGTGCATTGAAGCCGCTGTGGCGTTGCCGCCACCAAAACAGCGCCTTGACCTGCACCGCCGCCACCATCGCCTGGTTGGCGAGGGCCGCTGCTGGATCCTGGCCGAGAGCCCCAAGGCGCCAGCCATCAGCCGATCGGCTGGCTTCTCTTCAACCTCCGGCCTGGAGATCTGGGCCAGGGCGCGATCCGTGAGAGCCCGAGCCAGCCGGCCATTGCCATCGTCATAGGAATGCAGGGTGACAAACCACAGATGGGCCAGCCCTGCCCGCATCGGGCCATCAAGCTCCAGGGATGGGCCATTGAACCAATCCAGCAACAACGTCAGCTGGCGCTCCAAACCCTCTCGAGGCGGCGCCTCAAAATGCAATGTTTCCCGGCCGATCGCACCCGACACCAGCTGCATCGGCAGGGATCCGCGCAAATTGCCAATGGCGATGGCCCGCAATCCATCGGGCCCTGCAGCAAACAGATCCGCATGCCACCGATGCAAGACTGCAAGGGTCAGTGGCTCATCGAGCTCAGCCGTCGAAGCCAGCAAGAGCTGCACCAGACCCTCCACCTTGGCGCTGGCCTGCCGCTGTAGGGAACCCGGCGTGTCCGGATGCTGCTGAAAACGCCGTGCCACCGAAGATCGCACCTCAACAGGCTCCAGCTGCTCCCCCTCAATGGCGGCCGTGCTGAGGCTCTCGCGGCTGATCAGCGCCGCCAGGGCCTCACGGCCCAGGCCTGCATCCAGACGATCCAGTTGCTCAGCCAGCCCCAAACGCGCCGCAGATGCCTGCAGCAGCAGCGGCTGAAGAGCTTCCGCATCCCAGCGGAAGCAGGGCCAGTCGCGCTGCTGCCAGATCCATCGAGGCTCCATCGCACCAACCTGATCGCTTCAAAGAGTGAAGCGATTAACGGGCTCGATTCGCTTCACGGCTCCTTGGCAAGCTAACGGAGCCGGAGGGGCGCTGACCGGAAGGCATCCTGACTGTACAGACCGTACAGATTTGCCGACACTCCCAAACAACACGGCCCGCAAGTCCGCGGGCGGGCCGGTACAGCGGAGTTCGAGCACCGTGCCAGGGCCACATCCCTCAGCGCTGAGCCCCAACATCCTGGCCTTGCCATCCAGGTGTCCTCGCTGCCGGCGGGCAGCAACGCACGCACCACCGCCTCGCGCACAGCATCGCGGGAGCCACTGATGCCGCTCACCCCCTGATCAACCAAGTCATCCTTGAGAAGCTGCCAAGGCACATCCATGGCCGCCATGGCGGATGAAAAGGGTATGCTCAGGCTCAAAATAGGCTCAGGCTACGAACGGGCTGCCGCCATGCAGCACAACACGTCAGCCAACGCCTCGCGCCAGTGCAATGGCTCCAGCCCCAGGGCGGCGCAGCTGGTGGTGCAGTCGAGGAGTGAGTAGCTGGGGCGCTGGGCCGGCGTGGGGTAATCCGCCGTGGTGAGGGGTGTCACCCTGGCGGCCCGCTCCAGCACCCCCGCCGCCACCCCCAGCTCGCCGATGGCCACGGCGAAGTCGTACCAACTGGCGGCACCGGCATCGCTCCAGTGCAGGATGCGGGAGCTGGCGGCGTCAGCGGCGGGATCTGCGCCCACCCCAATCGCCCGCCAGCAGGCCGCCGCCAGGGTGAGGGTGCTGGTGGGGCAGCCCACCTGATCGGCCACCACCGCCAGCTGCTCGCGCTCCCGGTGCAAGCGCAGCATTGTGCAACAGAAATTGTGACCCACCGGCCCATACACCCAGCTGGTGCGCAGCACCTGGGCGCCGGGCAAGGCCAGGGCCGCCGCCTCCCCCGCCGCCTTGCTGGCGCCATACACCCCCAGGGGATCAAGGGCCTGATCCGGCTGGTAGGGCCTGCCCTGCTCGCCGTTGAACACGAAATCCGTGCTCACCTGCAGCAACCGGCCGCCCGTTTCGGCCAGGGCCTCGGCCATGGCCCCTGGGGCGCCGGCATTCACGGCCTGGGCGAACTCCGGCTCGCTCTCGGCCTTGTCCACCGCCGTGTAGGCGCCGGCATTCAGCACCCAATCCGGGCGCTGCGCCTGCACCGCCACCCGGCAGGCCTCGGCATCGGCCAGATCCAGCTC
>VGPU01000108.1 GCA_016882525.1 Cyanobacteria bacterium M_surface_10_m2_119
CATCCCACTGCCGAACTGTTCACGGAAAAAGCCTGGGGCGCGATCGTGAGCGCCCAGCAGCTGGCGCAGCAGAAACGCCAGCAGCAGATGGAGAGCGAGCACCTGTTCGCCGCCCTGCTGGCCCAGCTGGGCGGCGGCAACGTGGTGAACGCCGAGCGCACCCTGAAGCAGGACGCCCTCGAGGCCTACCTGGCGAACTACAGCAGTGGCCATGAAGCGGCCATCGCCTACCAGGTGACCAACGGCAAGAACGCCATGCCCGCCTTCGGCGGCAAGCTCAGCGAAGGCGACATCGCCGACGTGGCTGCCTACGTCGAGGAAATGGCCTCCAAGGGTTGGGCCTGAGTTTCTCAGCCCTCCTGAACAAAACCCGATCCCAACCAGGGCTTCAACACCAACCCCGGCCAGTGGCCGGGGTTTTTTCATGCCCGCACCGGTTCAGGCCCAGGCCCCGGGTGCTCAGCAGGCCCCGGGTGCTCAGCCGTCGAGGCGCCGCCGCTCGGCCAGCACAGCCAGATAGAGGTCCTCCGGCACCTCACGGATGTCGTACTCCGAGGGCAACACCCCGTGCACATGGCGGTGCACGCTCATCCAGCAGTTGCGCTCAGGATCGGCGCCAGTGGCATCGAAGGCACGGGAGGCCTCAGCCAGCTCCCGCACCAGGGCCGGCGTGGGCTGCAGCTCAGGCGATGACATCAATCCGCACCAGGGGCGACGACAGGGAAGCCGGGCGGCGGCAGGGATCTCCAGCCAGACTGGAGCCAGCTTCCGCAGCGCCACATCATGGCTGCCCGTCCCCTGTCCCTGTCGCGTCTGCCGCTGCTGATGCTGCTGGGGGGCCTGGCCTTGGCCGCCACGCCAGCAGAAGCCCAACAAAGTCAGATCCCATCCCCCTACCAGCGCCGCTGCCCTCGCCTGGCGCCGGCCAACAACCCCACCAGCGTGCAACCCCTGCGCATCCAGCCCGGGCAGGTGCCGCGCAAGAACGCCCGGGGCTGCCTGTCGCCCGCCGATGCCGTCTACGGCCCGGATGGCTGTCCGCGCCAGCTCTGTGGCGCGGACGCGGGTGTGATTCAGCTGCCGGTGCCGGAGCCGTAGGCCACCTGACAGACCGCGTTCAGCAGCTGGGCCTGGTCGGCATCGCTGGGCACCTGGCCATTGAGCAGGCCGTCCTGGCAGTTGGCGGCCCCCATCAAGGTGGTGCCGTTCACGCCGTAGTTGAAGCTCACCCCGGCAGTGCCCACCGACTCCACCGAGCCGAAGTTGAGCTGATAGCTGGTCTGCGGAACGATGATCGTGGTGGATTGCTGGTCGGCGGCTTCGTTCACCAGGCTGGTGATGGCGGCACCGGTCGCCAGGCCGGCCACCCCCCAGGCAGCGGCGCTGGCACCCCACCAGCCCCAGCCGCCCCAGCCGCGGTACCAGCCGGTGTTCCAGGGGCGGGCGCCCCAGTAGCCGCCCCCGCGCCAACCGTCGTGCCAACCGCCGTAGCCACGGTTGTAGAAGGTGTTGTGCATATTCACGTTCACGCGGTCGTTGTTGAAGCTGCTGCGCACGCCGCCGCCATAATGGGGGTGATCACCCCCCCGGTGGTTGCGATAGCCACCGCCGCCGGCGCGAAATCCGCCGCCGCCGCGGGCCTCGGCGGGGCTCTGAAGCAGGGGAAGCAGGGCGAGCACACCACTGCACAGCAGGGCTGAGCAGCGGCGGCGCAGATGGGGAGAACGCTGGGGCATCACGGCCTGGGAAAGAAATCACTTCCTCCTCGATAGCGACTCGCCAGCGGCCCGCGCATCCCTGGCAGCAGAGCTGCAGCCAACTGCAACAAGGGGCGCCTGCCGGGAGCGCGCTGACGAAAGCTGGGCGCCTCATCACACTGACGGTGACACCTTGGAGCGTTGGCTGATCCCATGCCCCGACCCTCGTTGTTGCGCACCCATCCCCTGCTCGCCGCCCTGATGGCCACCGGGCTGTCGCTGCCCCTGACGGCCCAGGCCCAGGTGAGCCCGGCCAATGTGCGCGCCCTCAACACCGCCCGCGAGAACGCCGTGAGCCTCAATGGCGGCCTGTCGGTGTATCGCCCGGCGGCCTGCATGTTTGAAACCGGTACCGGCGGCGGCAGCTGTCTGGTGGGGGAAGACAGCCAGGGATTTCTGTTTCGCTTCAATGGCGGTGTGCCGGGATGGCAGCAGCAGGGCATCGCCCCCACGGTGGAAACCGAGATCCGGGTCTCAGCGGATGGACGCAGTGTGCTGACCATCGTGCACAACGGTCCCCCGCGATAGGCAGGCCCGCGCGGGAGGATCGGTTGGCCGACACAAATGGTTCGGCACTCCTCTTCCCTCCCCACGATCAACCCGCATACGGTTCAAACAACACCCGACCTGTTGCAACCGTTCCGCCATGCATCCCACTGCCGAACTGTTCACGGAAAAAGCCTGGGGCGCGATCGTGAGCGCCCAGCAGCTGGCGCAGCAGAAACGCCAGCAGCAGATGGAGAGCGAGCACCTGTTCGCCGCCCTGCTGGCCCAGCAGGGGCTGGCGGGCCGCATCCTGGAGAAGGCCGGCGTGGATGTGGGCACCCTCAGCCAGCGGCTGGAGGCCTTCATCGCCGGCCAGCCATCCCTGAGCGCCCCGCCCGAGAACGTGTATCTGGGCAAGGGGCTCAACAGCGTGCTCGATCAGGCAAGCAGCCTCAAGGACACCTACGGCGACAGCTACATCGCCATCGAACACCTGCTGCTCGCCCTGGCCATCGATGACCGCTGCGGCAAGCAGCTGCTCAGCCAGGCGGGCACCAGCGCCGACACACTCAAGGACGCCGTGCAGGCGATCCGAGGCAGCCAGACCGTGACCGACCAGAACCCCGAGGGCACCTACGAATCGCTGGAGAAGTACGGGCGCGACCTCACCAAGGCCGCCCGCGACGGCAAGCTCGACCCGGTGATCGGCCGCGACGAGGAGATCCGCCGCACGATCCAGATCCTCAGCCGCCGCACCAAGAACAACCCGGTGCTGATCGGCGAGCCCGGGGTGGGTAAGACGGCCATCGTGGAGGGGCTGGCCCAGCGGATCGTGAACGGCGATGTGCCCGAGGCCCTGCAGAACCGCCAGCTCGTGTCGCTGGACATGGGGGCCCTGATCGCCGGCGCCAAGTACCGCGGTGAATTCGAG
>VGPU01000109.1 GCA_016882525.1 Cyanobacteria bacterium M_surface_10_m2_119
TGGTTGGCGACCAAGCGTGCATGCAACCAGATCAGGACTACCGGCAGCTGGAGGCCAGCTACCACCACTCGGCCCAATACGCCGCGATGGTGCAGCGCTACCCCGTGCTCAAGCACGCCATTGAGGCCTGCCAGCAGAACGAATGGGTTGGCGACCAACAGAGCCAGCTGCGGACGTCGCTCGATGGCCCTCAGCTGTACTGCAACGCAGCCATGGAGAGCCATGAGGCCGGGACTCGTGCGGCTGCAACCGTGCTAGTACAGGTGTACGCATCTGGAGTGGTTCATGGGTGTCCCCTTGCCCCGGCCTACGGCCCTGGCTGCCCGGCTTGAAGCACCGATCGAGGAGTGGCCCTACCTCGACAGCGAAGTGCTGGTGAAGACCCGCAGCCGCAAGGTCTGCATGACCTGCCACTGGTTCCGCCACCACGCGGGGGTGAACTGCATCCCCGTGCTCACCTGCCAACTGCATCAGGGGCTGATCGCCCATGGCGAGCACCTCACCAGCCGCTGCCAGGGCTGGACCGAGACATGACGCGTCAGCAGGGCTGGGCGCCGGAGGTGGCCTGAGCAGGGCTGAACGAACGTCTTCGATCGGCCCGGCCGCCCTCCGCTCTCTCCTCAGGAGGGCTGGATCAGTGACGGTGGCCATGTGCTCCATTTCCAGCCGCTCCGCTACGACCGCCGGAGCCAGGCGCTGGAAGTGACGCTGGGGGAAGTGATGTCCAGCGGCGAGCCGCCCCTGCTGAAGCGGCGCAAGGAGCTCACCCGTGAGCAGGCGATCAAGCTCTGGACCCAGAAGCGCCAGCAGGGGTGGAAGGCCTGTCCACCGCAGTGGAGCCCGCCTCAGCCGCCGCGGGCCTGAATGAAACCACCGCCGTCGGCTCAGCCCGCCAGCATGGAGTCACCTCATGGTTCCGCCGTGCTTCTGAACCCGTTCTGTCCGTTCAGCACGGCCAAGGGCGCCGAAAGCCTCCCAGCAGCGCTGCAGCTGCAGGTTTTCCACCTGGGGCGGCAGCAGCCCCTCCAGCGCCAGGGCCTGGCGCTCCGCCAGGGAGAAGGCAGTGCCCTTGTTGAGAACTGGATCCCTGAGCAGATCGAGTCCCCGTTTGCAGGGCGGCTGGTTCATGGCGAGCGGCTCAGATCTGTTGGATTGGCAACGGCGTCGGCCCCTCACTGCAAAGGCCCGTACGCACGGAACAGCGCCCGGCGGCGGTGAGACCGGTTTCGGCCACGCCGGCAAGCAGGATCCGAGAGGCGATCACCTCGGGTGAGCAGCATTCCGCAGAGGCCAGCGCTTCGATCTGGCTCACCAGCCCCTGCGGCAGATTCCAATGGACAGGCTGGAGCTCAGCCGTTGGCGTTGTCATCGCTGCCCAGGCAGGAATCCTGCTCAAACCTTCCCATGCCTACAACGGCTGCCGCCCCTAGAACCCGTGCTGCCGAAACCGTCTCTGCCCCATGTATGCCACCCTGCGCGAGTACGAAGGCATCGAGGACCCCGTGGAGGCGCTCGAGCCGCTGCGGGCCGGCCTGCTCGCCGAAATGGAGGCCCTGCCGGGATTTATGGCCTACGACTTCGTCGATGTGGGCGCAGCCGGCGATCGGATGATCTCCCTGAGCGTGTTTGAAACGGAGGAAGCGGCAGAGGCTTCCAACCGCATCGCCGCCCAATGGGTGGAGCGCTGGATCAAGGAGCATCCCGGCACGGCTCCCACGGCCAGCCGAGTGGATGCGGGCCCCATGGTGGCATCCTCTGTGGCCACAGGGAATGGAGATGGGTGATGCAGGCGGAGGACGACTGAGGTTTCCCCGCAGAGAGCAACCCTCTGGGGCCGATCAGGGCAGCCGCCCACAGCCTGGCGCCGCAGGGCGCTCGATGCACTGGTTGAGGTGCTCGGCCTGCCGGGACAGGGGCACCAGGCTGGCGGCGATCACCACCAGCGCCACGGTGCTCACGGCTGCCAGGACGATCGAGCCGCTCATCCCCATGTGGGCCTGTGCGGTCTTTCGATTGACATCACCCATCGGGGCTAGCCGGCGCCCTTGATGCGTCACCAGCAGGGCCTGCCGCAACCTGCAGCGCTCAGAACCTGTAGCGCAGGCTGAGCATCACCCCATGGCTCTGCAGGTTCGCTTTGGTGCTGCCGATGTCGATGCTGCGGGTGCCACTGCTGCGCACCACAGTGGCCGGGCCCGCATCGGTCTGCAGCTGGCCCAGGTCAGTGAAGCGGTAGGCCAGATCCAGATCAAAGCGATCGCCCAGGGGCACGCTGAACCCGGCGGTGAGCAGGTAGGCCAGATCGGTGTTGCTGCCGCTTGGAGTGGTGGTGGTGGCCGTGGCCGAGAGATTGGGGAAGCCATAGTTCATTGCCCCCATGCGATTGCGGGCCACGCCAAGACCCGCCCCCAGAAAGGGCCGCACATTGCCCATCCTGGGAAGATCCACATAGCCCACGCCAAAGCCCGCCAGCGACGAGACCGTGCCGCTCACAGGCTGGTTGGATCCCGCGGCACCAAGAAAGTTGCTCTGGCCGCTGAAGTCCATGTCGGGGCGCCAGCTGAGCAGGGCTTCCGCCCGTAGCCAGCTGTTGATGCGGTAGCCCACTCCCGTATCCAGCACGGGGGTGGCATCAAAGTGGCCATCCGCGCCCAGTGGACGGCCGTCGTTCCCATTGCCGCAGCCATACAGGGCGAGGGTAGCGGTGCTGGCGCAGTTGGCATCGCGGTAGCGACTTCCCTCGGGCCAATCGACGCCGATCCCCAGGCGCCCGTAAAAGCCGGGTTGATCTGCAGGGCGAGACAAGGGTGTATTGGGACCTTGTTCAGCCGGAGAGGGCGCCGCTGCGGCGTTCTTGGGCTGGTCCTCAGGAATCACAGAGAGGGTTTCGCCGAGCGCCGGAGCAAGGCCCGCCAGGCTCACCAGCCCTGCCAGGTAGAGGAAAGTCGCGGCACCTGGAACTCGAGCGGATGGCATCGGAGTGGATCGGAAACGTTTCAAGGCGGCCTCGATGTCGTGCTTGTGGGTCATGTCAGCCCAGCAACCCTCGTAAAACAACCAGGCGCGAGGCTTCCTGCACGGCCGTG
>VGPU01000110.1 GCA_016882525.1 Cyanobacteria bacterium M_surface_10_m2_119
CTCTTGAGGTGCAGATAGAGCTGCTCGGGGTCGCGGTACTGGCGCGGCAGGCAGTGATGGAGGATCTCCAGCTTCTGCCAGCAGACGGTGCGGCAGGCCTGGGTGATCGTGACGCCATCGCGCACCAGGATGCGCATTGCTTTGCAATAGAGCGGGTACTGGGCTTCCAGCTCACCAACACTCAGACGCGCAGCGGCCATCCCATCTCCGGGAGCGGTGCGCACTTATCCAACCTGTCGCGAGTCCTGGATCACGGCCCGTCCTTACAGGCGTTCACAGAGCGGTGGCCAGCGGCCGCCCCCCGACGCTCGCTGTGTTTGTGTCCGCAGACCTGTGGCCGCACCCCTGGGACGAACTGGACGGAGCGCCTCCGCCAGGTCTTGCGGAGCAGGCTGGCTCAGACCGCCTGCCGCAGCAGTGAATGACGCGGCTCTGGCGAGAACGGGCCCGGCAGCGACGCAGCTGCGATCGTTGCGGAATGTGAAGCAATCGACCGCCATGGCCTCCTCCCCCTCCAGCAGTTCCCTGCTCGCCAAAACGGTGGCCCAGCTGCGTGAGCTGGCCCGCGGCCTCGGCGTTCGGCGCTACACCAGCCTCGCCAGGGAGGAGCTGCTGGAGGTGTTGTCGCAGGCCGAACCGCAGGCGATTGCTGCCGAGCCGCCTGCTCTGGCCGGCAACGCGGAGGCGGCCGCAGAGGCCCCGAGCCAGGTCACCTTCCTGCCCCGCGATCCACAGTGGGCCTATGTGTTCTGGTCGATCAGCAGCGCAGATCAGGAGCGCGCCGCTGCCGCCGGAGCCCAGCAGCTCTGCCTGCGGGTGGCGGATGTCACCGGCCTGTCCCTCGGTGCGGTCCACCCCCACACCCTGCAGGAGCTGGTGGTGCATGCCAGCGCCACCCAGTGGTACCTGCCGGTTCCCCTCTGCGACAGGGAGTATCGGGTAGAACTGGGCTACCGCTGGCGGTGTCGTCGGTGGCGCGGGTGCCGGCCGATGGCCCGAGCGCAGTGGTCGCCGATGCCTTTGTTCCTTTCTCCTTGGAGGGGGTGATCGGAGCGATCAGCCAGCCGGTGGTTCACAGCGGCGGCGTGGAGCATGAAAGGGTGTATCAGCTGGCCAGCGGCGGCAGCCTCCGCAGTCGCCGCATCGGCTCGGAGGTGCTGCATGAGCACGATTTCGACAGCGATCAGGCCGGCCTGCTCAACGCCTCCGATGCCGGCCTGTGGGCCAGCGGCCGCAGCGAATCGGGCAGAGGCTATGTGCGCCAGCGCTCCTTCTGGCTGGTGGCCGATGCCGAGCTGATCGTCTATGGCGCCACCGAACCCAGCGCCAGCTTGTTCATCGGCGATCAGCAGATCCCCCTGGAGGCCGATGGCACGTTCCGGGTGCAGGTGCCGTTCCGCGATGGCGAGCAGCTCTATCCGATCCGCGCCGTGGCTGCCGACGGGGAGCAGCAGCGCTCGATCCGGATGGACTTCCAGCGCCGCCACCCCGGCCACCGGTCCCAGCTGCAGGGCGCGGCTGTAGCAGAACCACGACACCCCGGTCGCCAGACCTGAGAGGGCCAGAGCCGTGAGGCTTGTAGGAGGCAGGTGGCGCAGCTCCTGCCAGTCGAGCCGGCCGCTGGCCAGCAGCACGAGGCCGAGCACAACGGCCACAGCCACGGTGCGAAACAGGGTGGCCAGCCCCGCATCCACCCCCTGCACGCCCACCTTGATCAGCAGCGCCGTCACGGCGGCCGAGAGCGCCGCCGCTGTGGCCCACAGCTGCCAGTTCTGCACGGTGCGCCTTGCCTTGAGGAGGGGGAAGTCAAAGCTAGGAGCCTGTCGTTGGGCGATGTTCCAACCAACAAACATCCCTTCGGTAGAGCCATGCCAGGAGGGAGCAGCTCCTGGCGGCTGCGGCACATTGGGGCCGGAGGACACAGCGTTGCGATCGCGTGACAGGAGCAAAGGGATCAACCAGCCAACAGCCCTTGAGGGCGGCCAGTTCGTCAAAGGCGTCGCTCATCGCCACCTTGGTGGCGTAGGGCGTAGGTGCCAGCAGCCGTCCTGCTGAACGTCTGCTGCCCGTGCCCGGCTTTCCCCGTGATGGGAAGCCGGGCCTAACCCTGAAGTTCGTCACCGTCCAGCTGCTTCGGCAGCCCCTCTGGCCGAGGGCCCGCAGGACGCCACCGCGGAGCAGAACATCCGATTCCGGGAACGCTCGCAGGTGAGAGGGTGGTGCTTTGAGCCTGGCATGGGCGAGCAGAGCCCGGCAAAGCCTGGTTTTGAAAACGCCCCCTGTGTGATTCGAACACACGACCGGCTGCTTAGAAGGGGGCTGATAGCCATTCTCAATAAAGGCTTTTTGAGGCTATGACTGGGCTCTGTCAGGGAAGGGGTTCCCGGGGGGTCCCCGGAATGGGTGAAAAGTGGACAAGAAAATCAGGGTTTTTGTCCACTTGCTGCGACCGGCTGCCTCGAAGCAGCAGGTCGCTGTGGCTCTGTCGGATCACCTGCTTCCTTTCCGAGTGAGCCCGACTCAAGCGATTGTCAATCACATTCGCCAACACCTCTGCTGCGCACACTGTTGATGGTTGCTCCATGTCGCTCCAGGAGAAGGCCGCGGCTGGCGGTCAACCAGCGCCTTGGCGGTCCCTCAACGGCTTCGCGTCCGTCTGCATGTTGATATGTGTGTTCGTAGCTCCATTCCTCATCCTCGTAGTCGATGTATTGAATGATTTTTCAATCGCAAATCTTCAAGCACATGGTTGTTTATTAGGCCCGGAGATCGCCTTGTTCGCCCCGAGAGTGAGTACTATTTTGCATGATTGAGCCCTTATGTGATTGGCTTTGCGCTCCGTTAATTCCTTCCTATTTTCACTTGGTTTTGTGTCTGGGCCACCAACTCCGCTCCTGGTGCCCCCACCACAAAGGCATCGAGGTAGAAGATGGCGAGCACGGCGGCCATCAAGAGTGCCAAAGGACGGGGCACCGCTCTGAGTTGAAGAGCACTCATTGTGGGGCGTTGCTGGTGAGTACCGTTCGCTGCTTTAAGAGTTTGCGGAAAAACCGCCTGAGAACGCAC
>VGPU01000111.1 GCA_016882525.1 Cyanobacteria bacterium M_surface_10_m2_119
GCTCAGCGGAACAGGGAATACAACGAGTACACCCCTAGGAAAGGGCCGGTGAGCTCATTCATCACGGTGACGCTGGCGGAGAGGGCCGACTCCTGCACGCGGATGATGTCGCCAGCCATCAAAATGGGATTGGCCGTCGAATCGCTGGCGGCATTGGGGTTGTAGGTGAACTGGCGGCGTTCCAGTTCGCCTTCGCGGGTGAAGCGGATGAACTCCACCTTGCCGCGCAGCAGGGAGGGGCCTCCGGCGAGGTTGAGGGCCTGGTTGAGGGCTGAGCCCTGGGGCAGGGTGACGCCACCGGGAGTGTTGACCCGGCCACTCACGTACACCTGGATGAACTGGGGGGTGAGGTTGGTCTGTCCTGCCTTGAGCAGCTGCTCGCGCAGCACCACCGGGCTCTTGGCCACACTCACCACGTCGCCGTCGAACAGGCGAATGTTCTGGGACTCATCCCCCTCGGTGATCAGGGTGAGGAAATTGAGTTGGGTGCGGATCCTGCCGCCGCCGGCACTCACGGGCTGGCGCCGGGTCACCTGCACCTCGGCCAGGTTGGAGTAGGGGGTGATCCCCTGGGCGGTGCGGATCGCGTCGAAGACGGTGGGGAAGATGGCCCCGAAGGTGGTGATCCCGCCGCCGGAGCTGCTGGTTCCAGAGCCAGGCGTGGCAGGGCTGTCGGGTCGGCTGCTGATCTGCTCTCCGCCGCTGGCGCGGATCGCCGCATCGGCCTCGCTGGACACACTGCCCAGTTCCCAGGCATCACTGAGGGTGTAGTACCCGGGTCGCTTCACCTCGCCGCCCACGTAGATGCGGATGGGGCGGTAGCCCACGGGGCGGATGTAGAGCTCGGGCTGGCGCACGTAGCGCATGAATTGCTCGGTGAGGAAGTAGCGCAGCTCCTCCACCGTGAGCCCTTCCACATAGAGGGCGCGCAGGCGGGGCAGATAGAGGGTGCCGTCGGGGCCGATCGACACGGTGCCGCTGAGATCGGGGATGTCGAGCAGCTCGATCTGCAGGGTGTCGCCCGGGCCGAGGATGTAGCTGTCGTAGACGACCCGGCTGCGGCTGGCGGCTGTCGGGTTTGATGGGGTGTTGGCCAGGCTTGGTTGCAGGCCTAGCACCGCAAAGGCTAGAGCTGTGCCCACCCACCAAGCTCGACGTTGCAACGGTTGCACCGAGATCGAATAACTCCAATGGCTTTGAACTTATCTCCCAAGACGGGCAGATCTGCTGCGGAAGTGCCGCTGCGATGACTGGAGCGGACTGGGCTGCAGGGCGAGCGCCCACCGAACGCCCTCGATCAATGCATTTCTTGCATAGCTGGCCCTCGCTTTGGGCTGTGCCATCCTTACTGAGCTGAGGTCGAGAAGGTTGAGCTCCGCTCCCTTCCACTCCGCCCATGCCTGGAATGGTCCCTCTTCCAGGCTGGGTGCGGCTGAAAGGCCTGTTCTCTGCCTTGCTGTGATGCGCACCACCCAGGGCCTCAACGCCACGCCCGCCGCCTCCGGTGCAATGCGTTCTGCGCGCACCTTGCCCCGCCTGGAGGGGCCCTTGGCCATCGAGGGCGAGCACCTCAGTAACGCCGCGCTGTTCGACCTGCTCGACGCGTGAGGCCCACCAGGCCCTTTGTTGTGGATGCCCGCGCCCGCGGCGTCCACACGATCGTGGTGTTGGCGATCGCATTTACCGCTACTGCTTCGCAGAAGCCTTGCGGCTATGAGCGCTTGAGATCAAAGAACTGAGCCACCGCCTCGACGGCATGCTCTGGCCGCGAGAAAGCACCGGCTGCGCTGAAACCGGTAGCCCGGAGTTTCCTGTGGTGCTGCTGGAAGTGCAGATGCACCGCGACCCAGGCTTCCCACACCGCCTGGCTGCGTAGACCTACCGCTTCTTGCAGCAACACCCGCAGGTGGTGCATTGGACACTGCTGGTGATCACCCCGCACGATCGGCTGAACCTGGGACCCACTGAAGCTCTACGGCTGTTCCTGGAGCAGCAGGTGCGCTGGCTGAGCCTGGAAGCGCTCAGCCGTGAGCCTGACCTGGACCCGTTGCTCAATCTGCTAACGCTGCCAACCAGGCCCAAGAGCGCGCTCGAGGGCAGTACACGTTGCTGGTTCAACGGTTCCCTGAACTCACCGAGGAGCAAATCATGGTGATCGCTGGCATTCCCCGCGAGGAGATCCGCCACACGCGGGCCGTGCAGGACTGGCTTGCCGAGGGCCGCGAAGAGGGACGCCAAGAAGGCGAAGCAGCCCTTGCCCTCCGCCAGCTCACCCGACGCTGCGGCCCCCTGAGCGAAGCCACCACCGCCCGCATTCAGTCCCCTGGAGCAGCTCGAGTCCCTCGCCGAGGCCTTGCTCGATTTTCAGGGTCCAAACGACCTCACCAGTTGGTTGGCTGCTAACGACTAAGGCCCCAACACCTTCTGCTGCCCTATTCAGGGGCCTTTCTTCGGCTGTTACCCGCACCTCTCCATTTCCCCATGCCCTCACCCCCGCCCAAAACCGCCCTCATCACCGGCATCACGGGGCAGGACGGCAGCTACCTGGCGGAACTCCTCCTGGAGAAGGGCTACCAGGTGCATGGGATCAATCGGCGCGCCTCCTCGTTCAACACCAGCCGGATCGATCACCTCTACCAGGACCCGCACGAGAAGGATCAGCAGGGTCAGCCCCCGCAGCTCACCCTCCACTACGGCGACCTCACCGACAGCACCAACCTGATCCGGATCATCCAGCAGGTGCAGCCGGATGAGATCTATAACCTCGGCGCCCAGAGCCATGTGGCGGTGAGTTTTGAGAGT
>VGPU01000112.1 GCA_016882525.1 Cyanobacteria bacterium M_surface_10_m2_119
GGCGGGGCCGCTGGTGGTCTGCCCCGGCAGCCATCGCCTGCCCTACGTTTCCGCCGCTGATCTGGGGCTCACACCGGAGCAGATCCGGGCGGAAGCCCACCCGCAACGGCTGTTTGAGCCCTACTGGCAGGAGCAACTCCAACTAGGGGGCTTCGAAGCGAAAACGTTCCTGGCGAAGCGCGGTGATGTGTTGATCTGGCACGCCAACCTGCTGCATGGCGGTGCACCGGTGCTTGATCACCAGCTGAGCCGTTGGAGCCAGGTGAGCCACTACCTGTTTGAAGGCTGCCGCTTCAGCTCACCGATGCACAGCTTTAGGCGGGGCCGTATCCACTGGAAACAACAACGCGATCTGGCCACGGGCCAGTGGCGCCCCACCGCCGCTCAGCGCCTGGGGGCCGTATTCACCAAAGCCAGAGCGCACACACAACAGCAGAGCCCCAACACAGCTCTGGATCTCACCGGAGAGCCCCTGATCGATGCACCCCACTGCGAAGCTCTGGCCGCCGCCGGCTGTTTTGGCCCACACACAGCGTTGGCCCTGCAATTGCACCACCAGGGCTTCGGCCGGCTGGCGATTGCTGACCCGCAGTGGCTCTCGCTGGTGGAGCAGCTCAGGGGAGAGCTGGAACCGCTGGTGGATCTAGAAGCTTTAGCCCAAGGCCGATTACAGCCCACACGCTTTCAGGATGCCTGGTTGCACCAAGGGCTCGATCGCGTGAAGCAGCTGGCCTGCCATCCGGAGATCCTGGCGGCGCTGCGGGTGCTGTACGGGCGCGATCCGTTTCCCTTTCAAACCCTCAACTTCCCCAATGGCACCGCACAGCATTTCCATAGCGACGCGGTGCACTTCCACAGCCTGCCCCATGGGTTCATGTGCGGGATCTGGGTGGCCCTGGAAGACATCGAAGCCGATGCAGGGCCGCTGCTCTACTACCCCGGCAGCCACCGGGAGCCGTATTTGAGTGCACGGGATCTGAAGCTGAGCCAGGAGGCGTTACGCCAAGAGAAAGCCCCGCAGCGCCTGTTTGAAGCGCACTGGCGCGATCTGGTGCAACGGAGGGGCTACGGGGAGGAGCGCTTCCTGCCGCGCAAAGGCGAGGTATTGATCTGGCATGCCAATTTGCTGCACGGGGGTTCAGCTGTGATCAACCAATGTCGCAGCCGCTGGAGCCAGGTGAGCCACTACTACTTCCGGGGCTGCGGTTACACCACACCGATGCTGCACACCAGCGATGCCGAACCCCTCGGCGAGCAGTGGAGGCATGCCCCCCTTGATCTCTCCCGGGCGTGATTGACCGAAGTAACCTCTGCGCCTGAAGATTGCAAGACCCGGAGGTTGAGATGGGCAGCAAGGGCCGGCGCCTGAAGCGCTATCTGGGTCTGAAGCGCGAGGGTGGATCTGGCCATCAAGGCGGCATTGAACATCTGCTGCCTGGGCGCATCTCCGGCTGGGTCTTTGGGGCGGATGAGCCCTTCCATGAAGTGCGGCTGCTGGTGGGGGCACATCTGATTGCACGGGCTGAGGTTTCGCAAAGCCGGCCTGATGTGTGTGCGCAGCTGGGCCGTGAAGGCACACCCGGCTTTGCACTGCTGCTGCCGGGGGAACTGCCGCCGCTGGATTGGAGCCAAGCACCACGGCTCCTCGCCCTGAGCGCGGATGGTCGCCGGCAGGCGGAGCTGCAGGTGTTTGGGGGCTCAGCAGACACAGCTGAGGCGATCCGCCAGCTGCTGCAGAGCGAAACCCTGGGGCTGGATGGGCATTGTGATGGCTTGGTGCAGGGGCAACTGCAGGGCTGGGCGGCCCGGCGCAACCAAACCAAACCAGCGCAGATCTGGCTGCAGGCAGAAGCACAAGAACCGATTGCGGTGGCTTGTGATCAGTGGCGCGATGGCATGGGCTCCCTGGGGATGCCGGATCGCAGCGGCTTCCAGCTCAATCTGCGCAGCTTGCCGGCGGCGTGGAGTGGGATGAAGCTCTGGTGCAGTTTTGATCGCGAGGGGCTGTTCCGCCTGCCGCAGGCGGACGCCGTGGTGGTGCCAGCGGTGGCTGGTGGCCAAGAGCTCGTAGCGAGGACCACCCCGAGCTACCGGGACCAGATCCTGCAGGCGCCCGCAGATCTGCAG
>VGPU01000113.1 GCA_016882525.1 Cyanobacteria bacterium M_surface_10_m2_119
CAAACTCATAAGGACAACCGGCTGCACGACCAGCTACAGGTCCCCGAGATGGCAATCACCAACACCCATCTCAAGCAGTCCCGCCGCTTTGCCGTTGTTCTGTCGGCCCTACGCTGGCGTCCCCAGCAGTGGTGTAATTCCCCCGGCACCCCCACCCCGGCGTAGCCGGGGTGGGCCGCGCACCTCAGGCGATCGGCTCCACAGCTGGCGTTGCAAAGGGTGGGCAGGCCCGTTTCCCTGGTTTGAGAACCACCTCAACCAGACAGACCATGCCCAAGACCCACTGTGCCGCACCTGAGCTGGCCTCGCTACTTGATGGCAGCAGCGCCGGTGAGCTGATCCCCGAACTGGCTCGCTACGGCCTGCAGGGGCTGATCGAGCTGGAGGTCGCCGCCGTTCTGGGTGCTGACCGCCACGACCGCACCGAGGAGCGGCTCGGCTATCGCAACGGCTACCGGAGCCGCAGCCTCACCACCCAGGTGGGCGACATTGAGCTCCAGATCCCCAAGCTGCGGGCCGGCAGTTTCCTGCCCTCGAGCCTCGAGCCCCGCCGCCGGGTCGATCAGGCCCTGTATGCGGTGATCATGGAGGCCTACATCGGTGGGGTGTCGACCCGCAAGGTCGATGCCCTGGTGGGGGCGCTGGGGGTCGCAGAGCGGCATCTCCAAGTCGCAGGTGAGTCGCATCTGTCAGGACATCGACCAGCAGGTGCAGGCCTTCCTGAGCCGGCCGCTGGAGAGCAGCAGCTACGCCTACGTCTACCTCGACGCCACCTACCTCAATGGGAGGCTGGGCAAGGCGATGCAGGTCTGCTCACGGGCTGCGGTCGTCGCCATGGGCGTCAATGCCGACGGTCGCCGCGAGCTGCTGGGCATCAAGGTGGGCGATAGCGAGACCGAGACCTTCTGGTCTGAGTTCATCACCTCCCTCAAGGAGCGAGGCCTTGCTGGCGTCAGGCTCGTGGTCAGCGATGCCCACGCGGGGCTCACCAAGGCTATCCGCCGCCAGCTGCAAGGCTGCGTCTGGCAGCGCTGCCGCGTTCACTTCTCCCGCAACCTGCTGCAGTGCGTCCCCAGGGCCCATCAGGGCATGGTCACCGCCGCCCTGCGCAGCGTGTTCGCCCAGGAGAGCGCTGCGGAGATCGCGTCACGCTGGGATGACCTGGCCACCTCCCTGGCTGATCGCTTTCCCAAGGCCGCCACGCTGATGAACGAGGCGCGGGAGGACGTGCTGGCGTTCCGTCACTTCCCGCTGCCTCACCGGAAAAAGGTCTGGAGCACCAACCTGCTGGAGCGGGTCAACGAGGAGATCAAGCGCCGCACCCGCGTGGTCGGCATCTTCCCCAACGACGCCGCGATCACCCGCCTGGTAGGGGCGGTGCTGCTGGAGCAGCACGAGCACTGGCAGCTGGAGGGCCGCCGCATGTTCTCCGCCGAGAGCATGGCGACCATTCCAGAGCTGGGCGACATCCCTGCCCTGCAAGCCCTCAGCGCCTGAGAGAGGCAGGACGCAGGGCCCAGGTGATCGAGGCTGCAGCGCCCCCACAGGGCGCAGCGGCCTTGATCGCCGCCCGGGGGACGGCCACTGCAACCCTTGGCTGCAGAGATCATTCCAGCTCACAACACATCCGCGATCGGTCGAAAGGCTTGACAAGTCATTCGTCCCGATTCATCATGAAACAACGAGGTGCATCTGCACCTCCGGAATGACAGCCCGTCATTCCACCCTGTTCACCCTCTGATCAGGGCATTCGGGCCTCGGGTTTTACACCACGTGAAGGGACGCGGCCGGCCCTACTCCTCAGCGGCCTTGGCAGCCTCTCGATCTTTTCCTATCTGCGATCGCGCCAACAATTCGATCGCCAGATGATGACGGAGGTCCTACCGCTCACATCGGATGCTGTTGCCGCCAATA
>VGPU01000114.1 GCA_016882525.1 Cyanobacteria bacterium M_surface_10_m2_119
AGCTCCTGGATGCGGTGGTTGTGACGGAGCCTCCAGAGCCCACCGAGCAGGACAACGACCAGTTGGTGCTGGTGGAGGTGCGACCGCGCTGCGACGGGCAGGTGGTGCTGATCTGCCGGCGCGATCCGCTGGTGCTTGAGATCTGCAGCCGCAGTTGCGGATGGACGGAGGTGACTTAATCCCTGGGCTGTTAGACAGCCCAGGGATAGTCCTTCAACACCCGCTGCACCGCAGCAGCAGCACGGTGTCGATGGATGGGATGTCGAGCCCTTCGTTGAACAGTGGCTGTTTGCAGAGCATCCATCGCGAACAGGATCTGCAGCTCGCCGGCCTGGATGCGCTGGAGGGCGGCCTGGCGATCGGGGGCGGGGGTGGAGGGCCATCCCTGAGACCTGTAACACCGGTGGCACTTGATACCTGGCGGCAGTACATCTGAACCCTATGATCCAGGCAACACCGCATCTAGTGTCTGGTGGCTTTGAAGGATCCATGCCCACACCACTGACATGGGTCACGACGCCAGCAATCGGCCAGGGGCGCTCCAGTGGTGGCAGTGCAGCAGCTGAGCTGTTCGAAGGTGGTGGCAGCCAGCGCCGTCGCTCTCTTCTGGAGACCCTTGTTCGCGAGATCTGCCAGAACAGCACCGATCAGCGCCTCGGTCGAACGGCCGCCGAGGTCTGTTTCGATCTGATCCTTCTGCGAGGGGAGGAGCGTGAAGCTTTTCTCGCCGCCATGAACTGGCAGGCGCTGCGCCCCCATCTCGCTGCTGTGAAGGGGGCCGGCGGAGCTGCATTGACGCTGCGGGCCGGCATTGAAGCCATGGAATCTGAGACTCTTGTCTGCCTTCGGATCAGCGACAGCGGTACAGCAGGGCTGACAGGAGACGACTGGGACGAGGAAGGCAACTTCCGGCGGCTCTGCATCCAGAACTTCTCGACAGGAGAGGAGACAGGGCGGGGCGGCAGCTTTGGCCTGGGCAAGGCCGTGAGCTGGATGCACTCCCGTCTGCTCACGGTGCTGTTCTCCTCCTCCGTGGAGGGCATGGAGGACAGGGGGCTTCGGGTTTTCGGACGCAGCGAACTACCCGCCCATGAGCTGGATGGCGAGGCCTTTCTGGATGGGGCCTACCTCGGGGTGGCTGCGGAGCGTGACAGCATTCCTGTCGCCCTCTCAGACTGGCGTGAGGCAGAGGATGCCAGCCAGCTGCAGCTCGATCGTGCAGGACTGAAAGGTTCAGGTACCTCATTGCTCATCCCGGCATTCCACGAGCCCGATCGTGATGATGCGGGAAGCCTCGGCATTCGCGAGCCTGAAGAGCTGTGCCGTGATCTGACCGAAGCAGCAGCGAAGTGGTTCTGGCCCGCCATCAGTTGGGGTCGACTGAAGGTGCGCTCCCGCGTCCTCGTCGCCGGCGAATCCCGGGCCAGTTTTGAAAGCCGGGCTGACGTGAGCGGGGTATGGGCACCTTTCCTGGCAGCATCCCGGGCGGAGCCCGGTGGAGACGCTGCACTGCTTCCCGGTGATTCGGCTTCTATCGATATCACGGGATTTCCGCTACCGAGGCGCATTCAGCCCGAGGACCGACCGGAACTCCTGCATCCTCCTCTTGACACACTGATCAGGGTCGGGGTGACGCGTGTTTCGCCGAGCGAGGCATGCCTCCCTTGCCGCTCCACCATCGCGATGATCCGAGGGGCAGGCATGGTGGTGGACTATGCAGAAGGACTCAGGCTTCAGGACGGTGGTAGTTACTGCGCTGTTGCACTCGTCGGATCTGCTCTTCTGCACACTCCATCATCCGATGCTCTGGAGAAAACCAGAGAATT
>VGPU01000115.1 GCA_016882525.1 Cyanobacteria bacterium M_surface_10_m2_119
TGGAGCGGGAGATTCCGGTGGGGTGGATGCCAGGCTGTTGCTTGGCATAGCGGCGGGGTTGGCGGTTTGAGGGGGGCTGTTCGGAGCTCTGGCATCGGGTTTCTCCTAGGCTCAGGCCAGTGAGGGTCGCCATGGTCTTTGCCATCCAGCTCAGCGACGAGCAGACCAGAGCCCTGGCTGAAACGGCCCGCCGCCTGAACGTGCCCCAGGAAGACCTGGCAGCTGCAGCCATTCGGGATCTGCTCAATCGCTCTTCCACCGATTTCGAAACCATCGCTGCGAGAGTTCTCTCAAAAAATGAGGAGCTCTACCGCCGTCTGGCGTGATCCGCTTTCTTCATCTTGGTGAGGTACTGGAGCTTCATCGCCAGCTGATCATCACCAGCGGCGGATCACCAGGACTGAGAGACCTTGGCCTGCTGGAAGCTGCACTGAGCCAGCCTCGCCAGACCTTTGCTGGCGAGGATCTTTATCCGACGGTCATCGATAAAGCCGCCTGTCTCGGTTTCTCGCTCATCACCAATCACCCTTTCGTGGATGGTAACAAACGAATTGGCCACGCCGCCACGGAGGCGATGTTGATGCTCAATGGCCATGAACTCAAGGCCTCAGTGGATGCGGCAGAAGCCACAATCCTTGCTGTGGCATCTGGTGGCCTTGATCGAAGGGCATACACCAGCTGGGTGGCGCGGCATAGCCATCTCCTGACGTGAGATTCATCCTGCTCCAGTGACACGCATCCCGTCCCGGTCGCAAAGCAGCGCAAGCATTGGACTCTTTCTGGTCAGGGTTCAACCATGCAGGACTTCTCCATGGTCGAGTGCTTCACGCACGAGAGGATCCCCCCCCCGGTAGCGAACCTCCATCTCCTCCGGCCGACGGACCAGCAGATCCAGGGGGAATGGCGCCGGACAAAGACGCCGAATTTCGCGGATCTTGGCCAGGTGGCGACCCTCGAAGGGCATCACCACAAGAATGTCGGCATCGGAATCCCAGCGCCCCTCGCCACGAGCCAGGGAACCGAACAGGATCACCTTCTCGGGGGCATAGTGCTCCACCAACCTCTGCGTGAAGGCCTGCAACGCCTCGCGGGTCACCAGTGGGGTCGGCGTGGTGGTCATGGACTTCATCATCGCGAAGCCTCTGAAGAGAGTCCACGTCGACCCGTCCCCCTCCGAGACTCCACCAGCCTCAGGAACGGCTAACGCGCGCCACCGCCCTCGCCGCCCCCGCGGCGCCCGATCCCGAAGCGCCGGGGGAGCGGCAGCGGCGCCAGTGGACCATGCTCGTCGCCCAGCTGCTGGGCACCGGCCCGCACTGGCGGCCTCTGGCCGAGGCGCTGGACCTGCTGGCCGGGCGCTGCGAGCGCCGCCTGCACCCGCTGCCCTGGACGCTGCCGGTGCCCCTGCGCGTGCACGGTCGCTACACCCGCGCCGAAGTGCTCGCCGCTTTCGATGCCGTCGACGACCGCGGCGCTCCCCGCAGTCACCGCGAAGGCGTGCTCTGGCACCAGCCCAGCGCCACTGATGTGCTGTTCGTCACCCTCAGGAAGAGCGAAGCCCTCTTCTCCCCCACCACCCGCTACTGCGACCTGGCCCTCGGGCCCTCCCTGTTCCACTGGGAGAGCCAGAGCACCACCACCGCCGCCTCGCCCACGGGGCAGCGGTATGCCCATCACGAGGAGCGGG
>VGPU01000116.1 GCA_016882525.1 Cyanobacteria bacterium M_surface_10_m2_119
CCCCAGGAGTTGGTTCGGCTTCAGGCAGACCGCGTGCTTTTGGCGATGCCCTCCCTGAAACGGGCTGAGCTTCGCCGCATCGTGGAGGAACTGCAGGACCTTGGCCTGCCGGTGTTGCAGGTGCCCTCCATCGAGGAGATCACCTCCGGCAGGGCCCGCATCGACCGCCTGCGCCCCGTGGCGATTGAGGAGCTGCTCGGCCGCGATCCGGTGCCCCCCAAGCCGGAGCTGCTGGGGCCAGGCATCTGCGGCGAATCCGTGCTGGTGAGTGGTGCCGGCGGCTCGATCGGCGCGGAACTGTGCCGGCAGATCCTGCGCCAGAAGCCGCGCCGGCTGGTGCTGCTGGAGCGCAGCGAGCCCAGCCTCTACGCCATCGACCAGGAATTAGGTCGCAGCCTCCCAGACGGCATGGAGCTGGTGCCCGTGCTGGGCTCGGCGGCGGATCCCGTGTTGGTGCAGACAGCCCTGCGGGATCACGGCGTACAGGTGATCTTCCATGCCGCCGCCTACAAGCACGTGCCGATGGTGGAGGCCAACCCACTGGCGGCCCTCAAAAACAACCTGCTGGCCACCCAGGTGATGGCCCGTGCGGCCATCGCGGCAGGAGTGGAGAGTTTCACGCTGATCTCCACCGATAAAGCCGTGCGGCCTACCAATGTGATGGGGGCCAGCAAGCGCTCGGCCGAGCTGGTGGTGCAGGCCTTGGCCCAGGAGCTGCCGCCGCGATCACCCACGCGCCTCGCGATGGTGCGCTTCGGCAACGTGCTCGGGTCCTCGGGCTCGGTGGTGCCCCTGTTTCGCCAGCAGATCGCCCGTGGTGGGCCGATCACCCTCACCCACCCCGAGATCGTGCGCTTTTTCATGACGATCCCCGAGGCCGCACAGCTGGTGATCCAGGCGGCGGTGCTGGCCCGCGGCGGTGATTTGTTCCTGCTGGATATGGGCGAACCCGTGCGGATTAAATCCCTCGCGGAGCAAATGCTGCGCCTCAGTGGCCTATCCCTCCGCGATGCCAACCACCCCGACGGCGACATCGAGATCGTGTGCACCGGACTGCGCCCCGGCGAGAAGCTCTACGAGGAGCTGCTGATCGATGCCGAAAGCGAACCCACCCAACACCCCCTGATCTACAGAGCCTCTGAACGCTCCATCCCGCCCGATCAGCTCTGGCCCTTGCTCGAGCGCATGGAACAGGCGCTGAGCCGCCACGATGTGCCCGCCGCCCTGGCCCTGCTGGCTGAACTGGTGCCCGAATGGCAGCGCAGTGACGTGGCCGAGCCGATCACGACGCTGTGCTGATGGGGCGGTGCCAGAGGGTGAGGCCCACCCGGTCGATGTGATCGAGCAGCGGTTGGTGCTGGATCAGGTGGCGCAGCTGCAGGTCGATCGGCCACGGCAGGAGCAGGTCGTCGAGGGCGGCCCCCAGCACCAGCAGTTCGCCGAGCCTCATCCCCGGGGCCTGCAGGCACAGGTCGATATCGGAGCCCGGGCGGTGCCGGCCCAGGGCTCTGGAGCCATAGAGCACCACAGCTTCTACGGCGGGGTGCTGCGCGAGCCGCGCCAGGATCGCTTCGCTGTGGGCGGCCTTGAGGCCTGGGATCACCTTGGCAGCCGCTGAGGGTTGGTGCTGGGTTGTCATCGCAGCTGGGCCCTGGC
>VGPU01000117.1 GCA_016882525.1 Cyanobacteria bacterium M_surface_10_m2_119
TCTGGCCCTCGACCTCACCCGCATTTACCAGCTGCTGCCCCTGTTCCGCCGCAGCAAGGCCTGCTTCTGGTTCCACTACCCCGCTCTGCAGCGCCACGAGTCGATCGACCACCCCCTGGTGCTCGAGTGGTTCGATTGCCTGGGCATCCGTGATCGGGTGCGCCTGGTGCAGCGAGAGATTCTCTGCAATCACCTGATCACTGCTGAGGTGCTGTACCGCGACCGCGGCTTTGTGAGCGAAGACTTCCCAGCCGCGGCCCGTGCCGCGCTCCAGCCTCGGCTGCAGGAGCGGCTGCTGGCCCGCCGGCGCCGCGATGGCCGGATCGCCTACCTCAGCCGCCACGGCCTTGGCCGGGGCACCACCCGCTTCGAGGGAGAGGAGCAGGTGGTGGAGGCCTTGACGGCGTGCTCCAACATCGACGTGATCCAGCCCGAAACCCTGTCGATCGAGGCCAAGCTCGCACTGTTCCGCGACTACGCGATGGTGACGGGATTCGCTCAGGCCTGCATGAACATGAAATATTTCACGCCCTACGCCCATCCGCAGGATCTGGCGTCCCAGTTGATGTTCGTGGCTGGCCCCCAGAGCCTCAGCAGCAACTGGGTGAACCTCGATCGGGCAGCAGGGTTCGGCGATCGGGTGCTGGATTGCTCGCCGCCGGATGGCTCCCCTGAGGCCGATCAGCCCCAGCCGGCTGGAGATGAGGGACCCACCAGCTTCCAGCGTTCCACCCGCTTTGATGTGGAGCTGGTGGTGGAGACCCTGCGGGCCCTGGATCGCCGCCAGGGCTGGCCCAGATGAGCGGCCGGGCGTCTCAGTCCAGGCACTGGAGCGTGGGAATGGCTCGGTAGAAGGGCTGCTCACCCCATCCCGCCTGTCGCCACTGCTCCTGCACCTCGCTGGCGATGTTCCAGGGCAGCACCAGCAGGGCATCGGGCTGGCGGGCGGCTAGCTCCTCCGGTGCCACCACCGGGATGTGGCTCGCGGGCAGAAACTTGCCGATCTTGCTGGGGGCCTTGTCGGCCACGCAGGGCAGCAGGTCGGCCCGGATCCCCGCGAAGTTGAGCAGGGTGTTGCCCTTGGCGGCGGCGCCGTAGCCGCACACCTGCCGGCCCCCGTCGCGGGCCTCCACCAGAAAACGCAGCAGGGCGTGTTTGCTGGCCACCGCCCGGGCCTGGAAGTGCTGATAGGCCGCCAGGGTTTCCAGCCCGGCCGCACCTTCAGCCGCCAGCACGGCCTCCAGGCGGCCCCTGGCCGCCGCATCGGCGTGCACCTGGCCCGCCGCCACAGCATCGCTGCGCGCCAGCCACACCCGCAGGCTGCCGCCATGGGTGGGCAGTTCCTCCACATCCACGGTGCTGAGTCCCGCCCGGGCCCCGATCCGCTGCACCACGGCCAGGCTGAGGTAGCTGTAATGCTCGTGATAGATCGTGTCGAACTGGTTTCCCGCCAGCAGCCGCAGCAGGTGCGGAAACTCGATCGACACCTGCCCGGTGGAGCGCAGCAGGGTGGTGATGCCCGCCAGGAAATCGTTGATGTCCGGCACGTGGGCGAGCACGTTGTTGGCCACCACCTAATCGGCTCCCCCCTGCACCGCTCCGCCCTCGCCCACCAGCTCCTC
>VGPU01000118.1 GCA_016882525.1 Cyanobacteria bacterium M_surface_10_m2_119
GGCGTTCCTATTGCTGCCGCGCCTGCCCGCTCTCTGGAGCCTGCCAGGAAACAGCGTGGGCAAGAGCGGCCTGAGTGAACAACTGAGGCCGGGGGAGTTGGCTTCCCTGGTGCAAAGCGGAGGCCTGGCAGCCCGCGTTGAGTTGCCTGGTGGCGTACCAGCACCCGAGCAGCGCTACTGGCGGGTGCTGGTGCATCAACACTTCGACGGCCAGGGCTGGACCGGTGTGGTGCCACCCGCTCTGCTCGAGCAAACGGCAGACACCGAGGGAGCCGTGATCCAACGCTGGCTGGTGGAGCCAAGCGGTTTGCCCTGGCGGCCTTGGAGCGGCACAGGCCTGCCAGCGGCAGCAGCCGAACTCGATCTCACGCGGGCAGGAGCGCTGTGGGCTGGCCAGGCCGGAGCCGAACGACAGCTGTATGCGATCCAAAGCACCTCGTCGGCTGAGGGCTGGCGCTTTGCCGCCCCCACAAGCCTCGATCTGGCGTTCCCTCGAGGCATCAATCCCCAACTGGAAGCCCTGGGGGCCCGCTGGGGCCGCGAAGGCAGCACGGCAGAGCAACGGCTCCAGCTGGCTCAGGCCTGGTTTGAGCGGCAGGGGTTCAGCTACAGCCTGGAGCCGGGCCAACTGCCCGCCTGGGCACCGTTGGATGCCTTTCTGTTTGAGCGGCGCGTTGGCTTCTGTGAGCACTACGCCGCCAGCTTCTCCGCCTTGATGCGGGCGGCGGGTGTGCCAGCCCGGGTGGTGGTGGGTTATCAAGGCGGGCGTTGGCAAACGCCCTTAGCCAGCACGCCCTATCTGCAACTGGAACAGAGCGACGCCCATGCCTGGAGCGAAATCTGGCTCGATGGCAAGGGCTGGGTGGAGGTGGATCCCACTGGCTGGATTGCACCGGATCGGATTCGGCAATCGCTGGCAGCCAGCCTGAACGCCAGCGATCGTCAACGCCTCACGAGCACCGCCCCACCGCCTTGGATCCAGGCCCTAGCCGATCAATGGGAAGGGCTCGACACCCGTTGGCAGGTGTGGGTGATGCAGTTCGACAGCAGCAGCCAGAGCGCACTGCTGCCCCATTGGCTCCAAGGCCAGTGGCAAGGCCTCGCTGCGGTGTTGGGCATCGGCCTGAGCCTGGGTGCCGCAGTGGTGGTGGTTCTCACACTCGAGCCCTCCACACCCAAGCACGACCCCTTGCGCCACGCCCTGGAACGCTGTCTTCACCCGCTGGCACAGATGGGGCTCCAGCCACAGAGCGGGGAAACCCTGCAGCAGTTCTGCCGGCGTGCCTGGGCGCAGGAGCCTGGCCTAGAGCCCACGCTGGTGGCCCTTCTCCACAGCTACAACCAGGCACGGTTCAGCACAGAACCGTCCGCCAAGGGGCCATCGCTCAGAGAGATCAAGAAGGAGCTTTGGCGCTACGCCCGTAGGCCGAGAGCTTGAGCTTCAGCTTGGTTTCCACCTGCTGCGAATCGGGCTTGGGCGGCACCACATCGAGCTCGAGATCGCTGGCGAGCACGATCACCTGCAACAGCTCGGTTTGCTGCAGCAACGCCACCAAGCGAGGGAAGGGGCCCTGGAGAGTCACGATCGCGGAGCGCTT